>DASTMP010000200.1:0-12186 GCA_035714085.1 Blastocatellia bacterium | reverse complement strand
GCATAAATGCCTTGAATGGCGTTGCGCTCGCGGTCGTAATCAATGGCCCGCGGATGTTCGGGATAAAGTCCGCGCGAATATTTTTGCCGTACCAGTTCCCGCATGACCGCGAACATATCAACCTGTCCCTCGTCCAGGAACACCTCGGTGTATTTTTCATACGGCTTTCTGACGATGACGTTGCGGAAATGGACGTGGTTAATGCAATCGCGCGCGCCGAAATACCGCGCCACCTCTACCGGGTCTTCGCCCAATTCTCTCGTCACGCCGCAATCGAAGGTGATGCCGTTGGCTGGGCTTTTGACGATGTCCACGAGGCGCTTCCACCCGGCGAGTGTTGACATGATCTGGCCCGACCCGCGACTGATCGGCGCGGGTGGATCGTTAGGGTGAAGCGCAAGCCGCACGCCAGCTTCCACGGCCACCGGGACGACGGCTTTCAGAAAGTAAGCGCAATTGCTCCACATCTCTTCGAGGCTGTGCGCGCCTTCTTCGGGAAGCGGCGGCAGGTCTTTGACTCTGTCGTAATCGAAAGCCGTCATCCCAGCGCCTGCGCGGCCCAGCTCTTCGTAGTAACCCTCGACGATGCGATGCCCGTAGAAGTTGTATTCGATCACCGGAAGCCCGACCTTGCCCGCCGCGCGAATGGACTGCCTGACTTTTTCGATCTCTTCGTCGCGGCCCGGCCTGCCGTAGAGAGTGTCGGGGAATCCGGAGATCATCAGGTTGCAGACGGTCAAGCCGCCCGCTTTGAAGCGGTTCATCCTCTCGCGCAGGACCTCTTCAGTCCAGGGTATAGACGGCCCGCCCATCAACACATGATCAACGCCGATCTGCATGACCCGGCGCATCCCGGCCTCATCCGCGTCCGGTCTGACGCCGAGACAAATTTTCGGAGTGTTGGCTCCTTCGGCCGGCGGCCACGGAGACTTTTGCGCCGGAGCGAGAGCCGGCGCCAGCAACGCCGATGCGGCGGCGCCTTTCATCAACTCTCTGCGAGAAAAGCCGGGTTTCATGTGGCAATCCTCCGCTTGTGATTTGAATGTGACTTTTGCGAGGCTTGAATGATACACGGAATCAGACGTTCGACAAATGCGCGAGCCTTCACGCGCTGTCGCCGAGCTTATCCGCCGGCGCCCATCTTGTCCAACAAAGTTAAGAATGGAGAATTGGAAATGGAGCGTGAAAATTCGCCTTGCTGACGTGGCTCACTCCTTCACCCGCTTGGCCACCAAATGTTCCGTCGCAAAATCGCCGACCTTGCGGGTAAAGCTGATCTCATCGCCATTGATCTTTCCCGTGTATTCAATCCGGAGTTCGTTACCCTGAATGTTCAGCATTTCAACAAAGGAGATTTCGGCGCCGCTCACCTTGCCTTCCAGCAAGTCTGCCTCTCCCTTCTGACCCATCCGCTCGAAAGACGCCTTGCCAGTAAGCTTCTCGCCTTCGACCTTGAACTCGAATGTGTACTTCTGCGCGCCTACCTGCGTGTCGAACTCGGCTTTCCATTTGCCTGTGACGTCGGCCGCCAGCGCGGACAGCGCGAAGGCGCCAGTTATACAAACAAGAAGCGGGATGTTGCGCCAGAATCTCATCATTCGTCTCCTTTATTTCACTTCAGGGATCGATCAGCCGGTAACTCACAAAGGCCAACTGGCGACTGTCAGGCGACCACGACGGAACATTGATCGTGCCTTGCCCACCGAAGAGTTTGGCCAACACTTGAATCTCGCCTCCGCCCACGGGCATCAGCCGAAGCGTCACGTCCTTATTCGCCGGATGCCCCTTCACGTCTTTTTCATACGACAGGAAGACGATCCACTTGCCGTCGGGCGAGGGATGCGCAAACCAGTTGTTGTAATCGTCGGAAGTGATTTGCGTCTGCTCGCTACCGTCGGCCTTCATCCGCCAGATTTGCATGAGCCCCGTCCGCTCCGAGTTGAAGTAGATGTATTGGCCGTCGTGCGAATAGTCGGGGCCGTCATCCAAACCTTTCGCGGTCGTCAATCGCTTCTCTTCTCCGCCTTCGACCGGGACGGTGTAAATGTTGTAATCGCCGTCGCGTTCCGCGCAATAGGCCAGCGTCTTGCCGTCCGGCGACCAGCCGTGCCAATAGGACGGCGCAAGCTGCGTGACGCGGCGCGGCGTTCCGCCAGCAATGGGCAAAACGTAGATCAAGGAGCGGCGCTGCTCCTGCGATTGATCGCTGATGACCAGTTGCGAGCCGTCCGGCGAAATGCCGTGGTCGTTGTTGCAGCGCGTGGCGAAGCCGGTGTCGACGGCTTGGGGTTCGCCGCCGGGGCCAGGCAGTTTGTAAATGCGACCGCCCTGGTTGAAGAAGAAATATTTCCCGTCGCGTGACCAGTTGGGCGCTTCGAAATGCGCGCGTTTGGTGTAGACCACGCGGCGGTCTTTGGAGGAAATCGCCACGGTCTCCAGCGTGCTTTCCACGACCGGCTGCGGGCGCTGCTTGATCTCGACGTTGGAGAAGACAGCTTTCTCGATGACGTTGTTGTCGTGCGCGCAAACGCCGAGGCCGACATAGAAAGGCTCGGTCAGTTTGATTCTGAAAGAGCCGCCAGCCGATTGCAGAGTTTCGCCTTCGGCGGCTATGGACATGAAAACGTAATCACCACTCTTATCGATCTGAAGGCGGCGCGGCGCCTTCAGATTCGCCTGAATCTCACGCGTCGGGCCGCCCTTGACTTCGCGGTATTGCAGCGAGGTCAGGCCGTCGCCGTGCAAGGCCGCGTCGGCGTATGGCGAATCGGCGTCGAGACTCTGCCGGATGATCAAACATGCCTTGCGGTGCGCATTGCCTCCGGCGCCCATGAATTGAACGTCGGCGGCGATTGAGAGATCGCCTGACACCCGCCTCCAGACGTAATGAAACGCGTCTGCGGCGGCCCACATATTTTCTCCGCCGCCGGCGATGGCGTAAGCCTTCTTCGCTTCGTCGTATTCGACCGACCCGGGCAATTTGACCGCGCCGATGTCGCCGTTCTTCTCAAACAACCCGAGTTTGTTCTCTTGCGAAGAAGTCGTCCCGGTTTGCGAGAGCAGAGCGCAGCTCAAAGTCAGTATGAAGACTGTAGTGAAAGGGCTCATATCGGGTTGGGATTCGTTCCTTCTCCTGCTTGATCCTTACAGTACCGCGCGTAAGCAAGCGACCGGCCGTCTAAAAGTCAGCCGCGCAGCCGCTCGCGCGCGGTACTGCGCCAGTCCTGCTTGATCCGGCTTAGAGCGTCTTCGATTAGAATGGTCAGGTTGAATCAACCACGGGGGTCACGGGGAAGAGTGAAACTAAACATCCCGGTGATCCCCGTGGTTTGTTATTCCTGAATACCCAACTGAAAACGCTTTAGAATTTCACCCGCTCCAGATAGCGCAGACTCAGCGGAATCTGTTGCTCTGAAGTGGGCGATTCGTCTTCGATGAAATACCACTTCACCCCGGCGCTCCGGGCAGCCTTCAAAATCGCGGGCCAATCCATCATCCCGGAGCCGAGCGTCACGGCATTCTTGACATCGGATTTTCCAGTAAGTTCTCCAGTATGCGTGCCCTTCTTCATGTCTTTGACGTGCATCAGTTCGAAGCGGCTACCATATTTTTCGAGCAGCTTCACAGGGTCCTGCCCCGGATGAACGATCCAGAAGACATCCATCTCGTAGCGCACGAATTCAGGCTTCGTCCCGGCCATCATCAGATCGAAGAGCGTGCCATTGCCGTGCGGCTGAAATTCGTAACCGTGCGTGTGGTAAAAGAATTTCAAGCCGTGACGGCTGAGCGCCTCGCCCGCGCGATTAAAGACGGCAATCGCCTCGTTCGCCGTCTTTTCGTCGAAGGGTTCCTGATGTGGAATCCACGAGCAGCCGGCGTATTCGAGACCTAGCGCCTTCGCTTCGCGCGCAACTTCTTCGACGTTGTCGCGGAAGCGTTCAAACGGGAAATGCCCGCCGATCGGCTTCAGACCTTTGGCGTAGAGCTGTTGTTTGAACGTCTCCGGCGCGATGTCGTACGCGCCTGCCAATTCGACATACTCGAAGCCGAGGCTGCGGGTTCGATCGATCGTGGAGGGAACGTCTTTGTCGAATTGATCGCGCAGACTGTAAAGCTGCAAGCCGATTGGCCCTTTGAAACTCGGCCCGATCCCGGCCGGATATTTATTTAGCATGCCGATGTCGGCCAACCATTCCTGAAACCGGTGATGCCAGGTCCCGAACGGGATTCCGTCACGAGGCTTGATACCTCCGGCGTGGCCGCCGCGCGCGTAAATGTGCAGATCGGCGCCCACTCCGACCTTGAAGAGAGAATTGAAGAATTCGACAGTCTGTCGCGCGTGGAACGCGTCATCAACGCCGGCGCTGGTCAGAAAAGCCGGGGCCGCGTCCTTCGGCGCCGTGATGTCCATCGAAGGCTCCCACCCGGCGTAGACCAGGCCGACGAAATCGGGACGGCAACTCTCTCGCTCAATCGGGTCGGTCGCGGCGGGCTTTCCGCGATCGAACCGGATGTCCGCGAGCGCGGCGAGCGCGCCGCCCGCCGAAAAACCGAGAATGCCGACGCGGGTCGGATTGACGCCCCATTCTTTGGCGCGCGCGCGGACGATCCGGATTGCGCGCTGCGTGTCCTGCAGCGCTTCCCCCTCCACCGTGTATTTGTAGTTCGGCGTGAACGCCAGACGATATTTCAAAATGAAGACGGCCACGCCGAGTCCGTGCAGCCATTCCCTCAAATCATAGCCCTCCGTCCCCACGTTCAATTCCCGGTGCCCGCCGCCCGCCGCGACGATCAACGCCGCGCCGGTCGCTTTCTCGGGCGGCGGCAAGAAGACCTCAATGGATGGATTGTGAATGTTTTTGACCTGGCGGATCACTTGACCGGGTTTCGGTTCCGGCGGATTCGTAATCTCCTTCTCGCCGGCGCCCTGTAAAGTGGGAGCGCCGCTCGGCCAGAGGTAGACCACCTGTGGCGCAGGCTCCGCCGCGAAGGCCGCGGTCGCGGCCATTAAAGGCAAAATCAGTAAGATTCGAAGACGAAGCGTCTTTCGGAGCATCGGCATATTTCCTTTCAAAATGGCGTTAATTGACTGGATCGGCGCCGCGAGCGGTAACGAGCAGCCGTCGGCGAAAGCTCCGCTCGCTACTGCTCGCGGCGCTAACTCGTCGCCTCAATCCATTCATAGGCCAGACATGGGCCAGACGTAAGCTAGATATAGGACTTGGATAACTATCCCCTGCGGGAATTTCAAGACGAAAGCATCCATCGTTAAATTCAGCGTTGCGAGTGGTAGCGAGCGTGACAACAACAACACAATCATATGGCTGAGAAAAGCACGCTCGCCATCACCCGCCACGCTGAAAGTCAAAAATCAGAAGATCAGCTTCAGCGCCAGTTGAATCTGGCGCGGGCTATTTGCTTGTCCACTGACGATACCGAAGCTACCTGTGTTATCAACCTGGTTGCCCGGCGCGCTGAACTGGGGACGATTGAAAGCATTGAAGAACTCGGCGCGGAACTGAACGTTCCATTTTCCCTCGCGGAAATAGTTATTCTTGAAGAGCGAGAGATCGAAGTTCTTCGTTCCATCCGCCCGCAGATTCGGCATAACGCGGGGAGTATTGCCGAGAGTGAAAGCAGGCGTAATCGAAAAGGCGGAGGCGTCGAACCATTTCGCCAGTTTCTGCTCTGTGGCGCCGTCGAGGTTGGTATCCCGCCCGTTCCAGGTAGGACGCTGCGAGCCGCTGAACAGGAAGAGGTTGTTGGCGCCTTGACGGATGATTATCGGCAACCCGCTCTGGAAGCTCACGATGCCGTTGAACTGCCAACCGCCCAGCGCCCAATTGGCCGCCGGATGCAGGTCCTTACCGAACTTCCTGCCCTTGCCCAATGGCAAGTCCCAAACGAAACTCGACACAAAGCGATGCGCGATGTCCTGCGTGCCGATTGAGCGATCCGCCCTGCGGTCATAGATGTTCTGCTTGGCGTTGCTACCGTCCGATGACTGACCGAGGAAACTAACTGTCGTCGAAACGTCGTCAATCAGCTTGCTCCAGGTGTACGCCGCCAGGAAGCTCACGCCGTTCGAGAACCGCTTGTCGGCCTTCAGGGTCATCCCATGATAAATCGAAAAGCCGTTTGGAATGCGGTACCCGGTGACGCCATTATATTGAGGATAGGGCCGCAGCAGTTGCCTCCTCTCCACGGTTTGATTACGCAATCCCGAAGACGGATTGGTAATAATTCCGAAGAATGGGTTGGCGACCTGATCTCGCAGCGCGGTTCCCTGACTCAGAAAGGACGTCGGCAACTGCCCTAGCAATTGGCCCGCCTCGCCATCCTGTAGCCGTGTTCCCTTGCTGCCGATGTAGGCAATTTCAGTGACGATGCCTCCCGGCAATTCGCGCTGAATGTTCAGATTCCACTGCTGGATGTAGGGGCTGCGATAATCGGTGAACACTCCCCCATCCCCTCCGCCGACCCCCAATCCGATACGAGTCAAGGCCCCCAGCGTGTTGCCCGTCGGCAAGTTGAAACCATTGGGAAACGGGTTATCAATGTTGGTGGCCGGAGTACGATCACTATTAACGCTGACAATCATATCGCTCTGGCTGTTGTATCCCAGCATGCCTGACGATCCGGAATGCCCGGCGGCTTGCAGCGGCGAGGCGGAATAATAGATGCCGTAGGCTCCACGCACGACCGTTTTCTCCGTCAAGTTGTATGCGAAACCAAAGCGGGGGCCGAAGTTGTTCAGGTCGGTCGGGGTCTGGCGGCGATTGTCGGCTGTCACATATTCTACCGCGCCCTTCAGACTCGACGGGCTGAAGAACGGGTTGGCCGGGACCATGCTGGCGATCGGAGAAGGAGCGTCGAAATCAAAGAACGCCAGACGGTTATAGCGCTCCGTGCGCGGCCTGTCTATGTCGTAGCGCAAGCCCAGATTGAGCGTCAGTTTCCTTGTGACTCTCCAGTCATCCTGAAAATAAAAGCCCCAATATGAACTGGCTGAAGCCGGAGTCGGATTGTGGCTCATATTGCCCGAATCCGGCACGCCGATCAGGAGCGAAGCCAGGCCGAAGCCGGCGGTCGAGCTGGTGACGTTAGGATCGAGCTGCGTCCATTTCGGACTGAAGTTATATTGCCCCGATGGAAAGAACAATTGCAGGAAATTGAGCATGAACTTGCGATAGTCCATTCCGAACTTGAAGGTGTGACTCGACAGGGTTTTAGTCGCATTGACGCTGAATGTAGGCGTCGTAGGCGCGATAATCAGATCGGTAAATGTGTTTTGTCCGAGCGCCTGTAGACCATTCACGTTAATACGCGGAAATTCGCTCGCCTGCGCCGTCTGTACCACGTTTGACGGAAAACCGACGCCGGCAAGATCAAAGCCCGCCGAGAGCGGGAGGCGATTCACATAGCGGCGATTCAACCCGAACCGAAAATCGAGGACGAACGTCGGATTGAAGGCGTAGGTGTGATCCATGGACAGGCTATAAGTCGTGGTGTAAGTCGGGCCGTCGCCGCCGGATGAGCTGGCCTCATTTTTGAAGCTGTTGAACGGCAGACTGCTTTCTTTAGACCACGAGAACCGCACGAACGCCCGCCACTTGCCGCTGAAGTTGTGGTCTACTCGCGCGTCAATCCGGTCGGCGTCGGAAGGCGCCACTCCGGCGGCGGTATAGTTGTTCGCCTGCGTGAATTGATTCGTCGGCCTCGTATTAGGCGCCGGGAAGAATTTCGCCAGGTTTTTGCCTACGTTGCTGAGGCGGTTGGCGCAAATCACATTTAGCCGGCCATTGCACTGAAACTGGTCACGGATAACTTGTGGATTGGCGCCGCTGACCTGCTTCGTCGGATCAAAGTTCGGATTCGGGCGGGTCGTGAGCGGATCGTAGATGATGATCGGCTGCCCGTTCGCGTTCTTTAGGTTCGAAAAATCGCCCGTGAGCCATTCCGGCAAGGGGACGGTAAAAGTGGAGACGGTGGCCGAACGCTGCCGCAGACCTTCGTAATTGACGAAGAAGAATGTGCGCTCTTTGCCATTGTAACCCGGGAAGTAAACCGGGCCGCCGAAATTGCCGCCGAACTGGTTGCGCTTGAAGCTTCCCTTCTCTTGCCCGGCTCGATTGGTGAAGAAGTTGGTGGCGTCGAGCGCGCTGTTGCGCAGGAATTCGAACGCCGTCGCATGGTAATGGTTGGTTCCGCTCTTGGTGACCAGATTGATGACGCCGCCGCCCAGTCGCCCGAACTCCGCGCTCACCGAGTTGGTCTGTACGCTGAACTCCTGCACCGCGTCCACCGACGGCGTGTAATTAAAATCGAGAATCGAGACGTTGTTTTCGGCGTTGAGGTTTGACACGCCGTCAATCGTCACTTCGCTGGTCGCGTTGCGACCTCCGCTGATGAAGGGCGAAGAGCCCGGCGCGGGAATCACGCCCGGACTCAGAGTCGCGAGCGAGAATGGATTGCGTCCATTGAGCGGCAGATCAATGACCTGCTTGTTTTCAATGGTCTGGCTGACGGTTGAACTAACAGTCTCGATGGTCGCCGCGCCAGAAGCAGTGACGCTCACGGTCTCAGTCGTCTGACCGACCTCGAGTTTTAAGTCGACAGCGCGAATCTGTTGCACATCGAGCTTGATCCCGTCCAGCGTCGCCGTTTTGAACCCTGACTTCTTGACCGTGACCCGGTAAAGAGCCGGCTTCAATTGCGGCGCGACGTATGAGCCATTGCCATCGGTCGTCACTGTGCGGGTTTCGCCGGTGCCGATGTTAATCACAGACACCTCAGCCCCGGCGACAACGGCGCCGGTTGAATCCTGCACAGCGCCTTGAATAGTGCCGGTGAATTGCTGCGCGACAGCTGTCAGACCGAATCCGCCGAACGGCAAAAGCAGGCTAAGCAACGTAAATCGGATGACTGATGATAGTTTGTACATGGTGGCTCCTCCGGAAAATCCTGGTAGCGCGGGCATCCCTGCCTGCTTGCTTCGATCAATCAGCTATTTCCGGTAGTCCGAAGGCAGGGATGCCCGCGCTACCAGGATTTTTAATTCTTTACATGGCGTCATAACGCCACATGAAGTCTTTTCTTTCAAACCGGCCTATCGATGGCCGGACCCGAACGAACCCAGCGATACGCTAGCTCATGAACCAGCATTGATTGATGATTAAGAATCGGTCTAATATGCCCCGGCAAAACCTGAAAGCATGATTGAAAGGTCGTTTCGTTGGCGTAGCATATTCGCTGCGGAGGGCATGCGTCCTTTGGGTCTGGTAAATTTTCAGTAAAGGCAAGTGTAAAGATCAGCTAAAGACGATGTTTATGAGACATCCGGAGCCACAAAACAATCAGTATTACGAATTTGGCCCTTTCCGGCTCGCCGCCGCTGAGCATCGTCTGTATAGAGATGGCGAGATCATCATGCTGCCTCCCAAGGAATTCGATCTGCTCCTGCTGCTGGTGCAAAATCCGGGGCAGGTCATGAACCGCGAGAGCCTGATCAAAGCTTTGTGGCCGGACACGGTGGTTGAAGAGGCCAATCTGAATGTTCACATCTCGGCCTTGCGAAAGGCTCTGGCCGAAAAATCGGGCGAGCAACATTACATCGAGACGCTTCCCCGGCTCGGCTACCGCTTTATCGCGCCAGTGACTGAGGTGAACGGGGCAGCCATGATCTCATCCATCTCTCAAGTCCTGGCGGAAAATGGCGCCGTGGGTTTGAGTCAGAATGGAGTAACGACGGTTAATAATCGTGTGGCGGCGGATTGGCATTCACGACGTCTTTGGGCTGCGATACCGCTGTGGTTGTTGGCAGTCGGGCTGCTCGGAGTTCCGGCCTTCCTGTATTTCAAACCTCTCCGGTCAACGGGCGATGGCGCCGCCTCAGTCTCTCCGATCAATGTCGTTCCACTAACCACTTACCACGGGCGCGAATCGCAACCCGCTTTTTCGCCGGACGGCAACCAGATCGCCTTTGTCTGGAGCGGAGAGAGAGACGATAACCAGGATATCTACGTCCGGCTGGTTGATGGCGGCAATTGGGTGCGACTGACCGATGATCCCGGAGACGATGTAAATCCCGTCTGGTCGCCGGACGGCCGCACGATAGCCTTCTATCGCAGTTCATCCGACGGAGACGGAATATTCCTCGTCCCGGCGCTCGGCGGGGCTGAGCGTAAGCTGACCGGCGTTTGGGCCAACCGCTTCAGCTTTGGAATCCACACCTGGATTCACTGGTCGCCGGACGGGAGATGGCTGGCCGTGAGCGACAAGACTTCGGCCGAGGAGCCTTTCAGCCTCTTTCTTGTCTCGCCAGAAACCGGAGAGAAACGTCGTGTGACATCGCCGCCGGCGTCCATCGTCGGAGATTGCAGTCCGGCTTTTTCGCCTGACGGCGCACAACTGGCATTCGTGCGCGTGATCAGCGCTGTGGTTGGCGAGGTCTATCTGGTCTCCGTGAACGGCGGCGAACCGAAGCGGCTGACTTTCGACGGCGCCGGCGTCGGCAATCTGGCATGGACTCCGAACGGTCGCGAGATCGTCTTTGCGTCCCGGCTTGGCGGCAAGAGCCGTCTGTACAGGATTCCGGTTGAAGGCGGCGCGCCCGAATGGCTGGCGGCTACGGGCAGTGACGCTCAATACCCGACCTTTTCCAGCGAAGGAAGCCGGCTGGCCTGGAGGCAGAACACGAGTGACATTGACATATTCAGGCTGCCGCGCTCTAGCGGTTCGGAAAATGGCAGAAGTCTCACTGATCTGATCGTTTCAACAGCCGTTGAAACCAGCCCGCGCTATTCGCCCGACGGCAAGCGAATCGCATTCGTTTCCAATCGGTCCGGGAGCGATGAGATCTGGGTTTGTGGGAGCGACGGTGAGAATCCCACTCGCCTGACTTCATTTCGCGGACCGCTGGCCGGGTCGCCGGGCTGGTCGCCTGATGGCAAGCAGATCGTGTTCGACTGCCGCCCCGAAGGTAACGCCGACATCTATGTCGTGAGCGTCGAGGGGGGCCAGCCGCGAAGACTGACCACCGATCCGGCTGAAGACATCGTCCCGAGCTGGTCTCGCGACGGGCGATGGATCTATTTCACGTCAAATAGACCTGCAGAGGGCAAATTTGCAGAGGGCCGGAGCGGGCGGTTGCAAATCTGGAAGATGCCCGCTGACGGAGGCGCGGCCACGCAGATGACTCAGCAAGGAGGCTTCGAGCCGATGGAATCGCCTGACGGCCAGTGGATCTATTTCACGCAGGATCGCGGGTCATCCTCGATCCGCCGGATGCCCGCCGCGGGCGGCGCCGAAGCGCCGCTCTTCGATTTTCATCAGAAGAGTTATAGCCGCATCTGGACGGTCACAAACGAAGGCATCTATTTCGCGGTCGCCAATTCCAATACGCAGTCAACCATCAAATTCCTCAGTTTCGCGACCGGAATCGAGAAGACTGTCGCCGAGATTGACCGCGTCCTGCCCAGCAGCGTCCCCGGACTGACGATCTCTCCGGACGGGAAATGGCTGCTCTTCCCACTCTTTTCTCAGCGAGGCAGCGACTTGATGATGATTGAAAACTTCCGCTGAATTAAGTGAGGCGTCCGCAGGAGTCTCGTCATTCTTTTTTGGTCGCCGTCCATTTGCCGCGCTCGCCTCCGCCGTTGTCGGTGAACTCGACCGTGCCCTTCATCTTCGTCGGGCTTTCTATAGTTGCGGTGTATGTGGCTTTACCAGTCATGTCGTCCTGTTTGAAGTCGAAGCCGAAAACCGCCTTGGCGCCGGTCACTGTGCCGGTGACCTTGTACTCGCCCAACGGACCGTTGTAAGTCCCGGTGAGTTTTTCGCCTTCCTGTTTGAAAACGAAAGTCGGGTCGCCGTGACCTCCTCCGTCCAGATCCACCGAGAAAATCCACGTCCCGGAAATGTCCGCCGCGCCGGATGTATGAGCGCTAAAAACCGGAAGCGCGGCGATCAAACTGATGAAAAAGGCTAGCGACAATTGTTTCCTCATAGTTACCTCCTTGCTAAGGGTTAATCATCATTCAAAAATTCCGGCGATTATTCATGCCTCAGCGCGACCATCGGATCGACTTTCGTCGCGCGTCGCGCCGGGACGTAACAGGCCAGCAGCGCAGCAACCGCCAACAGCGCAGCCGCCATTGCAAAAGCCAGCGGATCGGTCGCGCTCAC
>DASTMP010000199.1:0-3178 GCA_035714085.1 Blastocatellia bacterium | reverse complement strand
CGGGCAAGCCCTCTCTTATTACATGGGCGAGCTTGCGATCGTCCGTGCGCGCGAAAAGGCGGAGAAAGCGCTCGGCGCGAAATTCAACATCCGCGCATTCCATGATGCAGTGCTCGAGCTCGGCTCGGTCCCGCTGCCCGTTGTCACCGCGCGGATTGACCGCTTCATCGCCGAAGGTGGCAAAGGCCCTTACCCGGATATGGAATAACCTGCTGCCTGCTCGCGAATACTTTCGGAGTAGTCGGCGTCGCTGACGCCGGTTTCCCAGCAACCTGCGCTGAGGGCAGCCATTGACGCTTTCGCATGCAACGGGTACGCTGATTCTCGTGAAGCGAAAATTTCATGTCACCCTGATTGAGGATGACGAAGGAGTTTCGGTTAGCTGTCCTGAATTGCCGGGCTGCCATTCGCAAGGCGTGAATGTCGACGATGCTCTCCACAATATTCAGGATGCCATCCGGGAATATTTGGAAGTTTACGGCGAGCCGGAAACGCGATGTGAGATTCGCGAAATGGAAGTCACCACGGCTTGATTAATGCCGAAGCCTCCGGGCGTAAAATCATCTGCACGCGATCAAAGCGCTAGAGAAAGCCGGTTTCCAGATTGATCGTCAGGGTAAGCATGTTTTCATGTCGAAGGGACCTCTGCGTGTTGTGATCCCTCGCAATAATCCCGTCAACGCCTATACAATGGCGGCGATCATTCGTGATGCCGGTTGATTGCTGGAAACAATCCAAAGCCTTCCTTCTGCGGCTGACATCCGCCTCAGGCGGACCACTACACCGCTTCACGAAACGCGGCGTTGCTGAACCGGAAGCAGTCCGGCTAAATCGACGGTAGTCGGCGACACAGTTTTTTCCACGAGCTCGCCGGCAGCTCGCTTCAATTCATTCCAGCGGGGCAGAGGATAAGGCGGCGCAGTAACGATGCGATGTAGCAGACTCCGCCATTCTACCAGCGCGCGTTCGATATCGCCGTGACGAAGCAGGTCGCCGACGAGTTTGTGTTTCGATCGCGGATCAGCCACCAATTCGCGCACCACTTCGGATGCGCCGGCGCCGTATTGCATCGGCACGCCCATGGTCAGGTAGCCCGGGTAATCGGCTCGGTTATACACTCGCTGACACAAAATTCCGAGTCGCCCGCCCATCGGCGCGTCTTCTCCGGAAAAACGCGGTCCGGCGCGGACATTTGCAAGATCGAATACCAGATCGCTGATCGGATACGTTTCATCTTCCAATGCCGCTGCGACGGCGAGCCCTTCGCCTCCATGGAAAAATGAAAAGATAATTCCGCGCGTAGTCGGCGTACCATCAGCTTCGACCAAACCAAGAGAACGCCACGCGTAAGCCGGTGAATTCACAATGGGCACGCTTTTATCGTGCTCGAGTTGATCGCATGTTCGACAAATCTCAGGCAGATTTTCCCGCTCCGGCGGATTCACCAATGCTTTGCCTAACGAATCGATGTGCGCGTTGACCGGCACATTGGCGTAATCGAGCCGGATCGAGATCAGATTCCCCCGCATGATCCAGTCGACGATTGTGCCCGGCTTCACCAAATCTGGAATGCTCGGACGAACCTCGGTGTCGAAATCATTTGATGCGACGCACCGCGTGCCGATGGCTTTCTTTAGCCATTTCGCCAATGCCGCCTTTCCTGAAGCGAGCACCGTCGCTACCGGCAGTTCTCTTCCATAACGACTCGGACTTCGCAGCCGGCAGAGATTACCCGTGCCGATTCCTTCCAGCATGCGTGGCAGAGTCAATGCGTGCCGCCACCGATCGTTCTCGCGGACAAACGCAACGCCCAGGGTCACAGTCTCTGCCGGTGGCTTTGGTTCCCATTCCTCCCGCGAGTTCAACATTTCCGTGATGCCGCGCCTGACGAATCTCGCGCGCTCATCTGTTACCCAGAAACCACATGGGCGCGGACCGGTTTCCAGCGAGTGCTCGACGCCGAGCGGCACCTGCTGCGCACTGAACAACGAACGCGTCAGTTCCACGCTGGCGGCGAATGGTTGTTCCCCACGCTCTTTGGCTGCATGCATCACACCGATCAGGCTCGGCCAATCGACCTGGGCCGCGCGCTTGAGCTGGCGCGGCCGCGCATCGCCGAGCCGGGGAAGATCGTTGGTGTAAAGTGCGTAACCCACTTCGTCCAACCCGCGCCGGCCGGCGCGTCCGAACATTTGCAGAAGCTCATCCGCTTCGACCTGGTGCTCAAAATTGGCGGCGAAATAACGCCGGTCGGTCACGATCACCGAGCGCATCGAAAAATTAATGCCGGCCGCAAGACCCATCGTCGCTACGACCACGTTGAGTTGGCCGGATTTTGCCAGCGCTTCCACTACGCCGGCCCGGGCTGCATAGCTCAGCCCGCTATGATGATAAGCCACTCGATTCTGCAAGAGTTTGGTTAATTCCTTTCCAGCAGCCGTTTCCTGTGCCGGTGTCAGTCGTAACGGCTCCCGTACCGGCACAGCCGATGCGATGGCTTTGGCGATCTGCTCAGCGGCGGCGCGACGCGGCGCAAAGATCAGGACCGGGGAAAGCTCCGCGCGCATCGCGCGTCCGACCATTCGCGCCCAGAAAGATCCGCCCGTCCGGCTCGGACTGGGGGACTGAACAAATTGTGAATCCGGCAGATTACCGAGGTCCGCCTCTTCAAGAGGGACCGGTCGCTCTCGATGCTCGATTAAAACGGCGTTGCGCCCGATGCGTTGCAACCACGCGACAACGTCCTGCGGGTTGGCCACGCTGCCGCTAAGAAACAACAACTGGGTATGACGCGGAGCGAGCGCGACAGCCAGCTCATAATGCACGCCGCGCATGGGATCGCCGAGCATTTGAAACTCGTCCAGCACCAGCAAACCCGGACCTTCTCCGCGTAAAAGACGGCCGCGTTGCGTCTCCAGCGTGGCGACAACCACACGTGCATCGAGATTAGCCGCCACGTCGCCGGTTGAAATGCCCACGTCCCAGCCGCGGCCGCGCCATTCTGCCAGCTTATCGTTAGCCAGCGCCCGGGTTGGAACCGTGAAGACCGCCTGTTGTTTCAGGTCCGGATAAAACAGCTCAAAGATATAAGTCTTACCGGAACCGGTTGGCGCCTGGACAACCACATCTTTTCCCTGTTGCAGGGCCCGAATCGCTTCCTGTTGCCACAAATCCGGAA
>DASTMP010000198.1:0-1968 GCA_035714085.1 Blastocatellia bacterium | reverse complement strand
GAAATGAAACCCTTCACTCTGGACCATCGCGGAGGCGCGGCGTCGGTGATCGATCTCTCGTTTCTGCTCGATGCGCCCGCCGGAAAACACGGCTTCGCGCGAATAGCCGGCGGCCATCTCGTCGCCGGGGACGGCAAGCGGCTGCGGCTCTGGGGCGTAAACATCACAGATTGGAGTCGAGGTTCGACGATGTTGCCCTCGAAAGAGGACGCGTCGATATGGGCGGCTACCCTGGCGCGCTTCGGCGTCAATTGCGTGCGGCTTCACTTCCTCGACCTGGCGACGCCGCGCGGGTTGATCGACGACACGCGCGACGACACGCGTTCGTTCAACCCCGACCAACTAGACCGGCTCGATTTCTGGATCGCTGAACTCAAAAAACGCGGCGTCTACGTCAACCTGAACCTCAATGTCGGCAGGTCATACAAAGCTGGCGACGGCGTCAAGGAGGCCGACAAGATTCGCTGGGCGAAGGGGTTGACGCTCTACGATCCGCGCCTGATCGAGCTGCAAAAAGACTACGCCAAACAGCTTCTCACTCATTACAACCCGTACACGAAGACGGAATACCGCAACGAGCCGGCCGTCGTAACGATCGAGATGGTCAACGAAAACGCGCTCTACGTCGGGTTTCGCGCGCCTACGCCAGCTTACGACAAAGACCTGCTCGACCTGTATAACGCCTGGCTGAGCCAAAATCGAAGCCCGGCCCAACTCGCCAAACTGCGCGCGCTGGCCGGAGTCGAAGGCGAGGAGCCAATACCGCGTTTGACGGGCAGGGAGATCGCCTCGGCGGCGCCGGAGCGGTTCTATACTGAGCTCGAATTTTTCATGGAGATGGAGCGCCGCTATTTTCTGGATATGCGGTCTTATCTGAAGGAGACGCTCAAAGTGAAAGCGCCGCTGGTCGGAACGGCGGATCACAGCCACAGCGGCAGCAGTTATCCGCTGTTGGCTTCGACTTCACTGCTCGACATCGTGGACGGTCACACATACTGGCAGCATCCGGGGCCGCGCGGAATTCCGAACACGCCGATGGTCAACGCGCCTCTCCAATCGACCGTGGTGGAGCTTTCACGCACGGCCTTCGCGGGCAAGCCCTACACAGTGAGCGAGGTCAATCACCCCTTCCCAAATGATTACGCGAGCGAAGGCATCCCGATCCTGGCCGCCTATGCGGCGCTGCAGGACTGGGACGGCGTCTTCTGGTACACCTTCGAGCCGAAGGTCTCGTCAAAAGCTTCAGAGGGCTGGAAGCCGATAATTGGCGACCCCTTCGACATCTCGCACAACCCGGTCAAGATGACGCAACTGGCCGCCGGAGCGTTGATGTTCGTTCGCGGCGATGTGCGCGCCGCGCGACAGGTCTTCCAGCGATCCTATTCACGACAACAGGTTCAAGACAGCATCCGTTTGCCGGCGACCGAGAAGCCGTACTTCACGCCCGGCTTCCCGTTGTCGCTGCCGCTTCGACACGGCTCGCGCATCGCTTCACTGGATGGAGAGCCAACAAAAAAGATCGAACTTAGCGAAGCCGATCCTATCGTTTCGGACACCGGCGAGCTTGTCTGGTCTGTGTCGCCGGAAATAGGGGGAGTCGTCACCGTGGACGCGGAGCGCACGCAGGCTGTCATCGGCTTCGTTAAAGCCTATGGCAAACAGTTGCGCCATCTTGCGGCGGAGATCGACAATCGTTTCGCATGCCTGACATTGAGCGCGCTCGACGCCAAACCAATTGCGCGTTCCGGCCGCATGCTGTTAACGTCTGGCGCAACCGTAACCAATACAGGCGCGGAGTGGAACGAGACCAGATCGGCGTTGAAACAATGGGGAACCTCGCCCACGCTGATCGAGCCGGTGACCGGACAGTTGCTCCTTCGCAATCTCGAAGAAGCGCGCGGCGTCACACTGGCCGCTCTGGACGGACGCGGGCAGCGCATCGGCCCGCCGGTCGCGGCGACGAAAACG
>DASTMP010000197.1:0-20303 GCA_035714085.1 Blastocatellia bacterium | reverse complement strand
CCTTATTCTGCGCGTGCTCGGCGACATGAGTTCCGCTGAAGAGGTTCTGATCGATGTCTATACTCAGGTCTGGCGTCAGGCGGCGAGTTACGACGCCAATCGCGGCGCGCCGCTGGCCTGGATGGCGACCATCGCGCGCAGTCGCGCCATTGACCGCCTGCGCTCGGGCTGGCAGGACCAACATCGAAAGGAACCACTCGACGTCTTGGGCAACGCCCTGGCAAACGTGTCCAGCCCCGAAGAATCGGCCGCCGCATCCGAACGTCAAAGGTTCGTCCGGGAAGCCTTGAATCTGTTGACGCCCGAACAACGTGAGGTGATCGAGCTGGCCTACTACTCCGGCCTCAGTCACAGCGAGATCGCTGAGAAATTGAACCAGCCCCTGGGCACTGTCAAAACGCGTACCCGGCTCGGAATGATGAAATTGCGCGAGGCCCTTGCGCCACTGCTCGGTAAGAATTGAAGGTATGAATAGATGGGGTGATGGGGCGAGTGGGAGTAAAGATCTCCTAGTCTCACCGTCCCCCCTCCCGCCTGATCGCCGTCATCGCATTGGTCTGTTTTGCGGCGTTTTTGGGCGACATCCATTGGTGGGCATGATCGCGTAATTCATGTTATAAACAACGCTCATGTCATGATTATGATGTGTTATGAAATGGAATAAGGTAAAAAAGATAGCGCCGCTGTATGTAATCGGCGCGCTTGATGAGAAAACGGCGCATGATCTCGAAGCGTCGTTGCATAGCGCAAATCGGCAACAGCAGCGCGTCATCGCCCGGTGGCGAGATGTGGCCACTTTGCTGCCTCAGGCCCTGCCGCTTCAAACCCCGCCGGATTACCTTAAAAAACGATTGCTCGATCGAATCGCCGAAGAAAGTCAGCAAACCCCGGTCGAGATCCCACTCGAAGAATTCACTTTAGAAGAGGTAGCCGAGCGGACCGAGAGGAAAGTCTTGCCGTTCGTTCAGCATCGCCCCGCCAAATCGAGGACTACTCGCTGGCTGTTGATCGCCGCCACGGCGCTGCTGGCCTTAACAGCTGGCTACCTGCTCAAACAGAACGCCGACCTCGCCCGCGAGCGCGACCACATCGCCCGCGAGCGCGATGATCTCTCGAAAGAGATGGCCGAGTGGAGGCGGCAGGCTGACGACATCATCTCTCCCAAGACCAGGATCATAGCGATGGTCGGCGACGAAACTCCGCAGGCCAACGCCAAGGTCGTTTGGGACACGAAGGCGCAGCAATGGGCCATTTATATATTCGATCTGCCGGCGCCGCCCTCCGACAAGGATTATCAACTCTGGTTTGTGACGAAGAATGCGAAGATCAGCGCGGCTGTTTTTCGCACCGACGAGCAAGGGCGGACGGTCTTGAAATTGACGCTGCCTCCGGACGCGCTGGCCGACTTGGCCGCAACTGCGGTGACTCTCGAACCGAGAGGAGGCTCTCCCCAACCCACAGGCAAGTTCTATCTCAAAGCCAATATCTAATTTCATCGGCCAGCGCCTGACGCGGTTGTGTTGGTCGCGGAGCGCGTTCGGGCGAAGTAGGGGGGACGACTGAAAACTCTGTCCCGCCTCTGCTGAAATAGACCGCTGGCTTCGCAGCCAATAACGGCCCCAGCCTGGATCATTGCAAGCCAACCGGCGCCAAAGTTGAAGACGATTTTTCGAATGAGTTGTTCTTGCCTGAGTGAACTGACGGTCCCCCCCTATCATATCGCGGGGCATTAGTTGTGACGCATGGATATCATCCGTGAGCCATAGGTATCATATGGCGCATTCAATTGAGTGGTATTCTGTCGAATAATGTTTTATCTGCCAGCGCTCTCGACGCGGCGAACCGATGAGAGCTTCGTGAACTTTCGTGTTGTCCTTCGCCAAAACTCGTTCACTTAAAAAGCCAATCGACGACTCTTCTCCAAAGGGGGAATTCTCCGGCCTCCGATCAGGAGACGCATAATACTCTACATACTCATGCTGCGACCAAGATTTCAGGATCTGAACCGCGAAGCGCGGCGCTTGCCCCTTATTTTGGTAAGCCCCATAGGAGAGTCAATTCTGAAGCCAAATTCATCTTGCGTTCATCTGGCTTTAATCTTCACTTGGTAACCTGCCTAAGTACAATAACACTATGCGTCTATTAGTGATTGAAGACGAGGAGAAAGTTTCACGGCTCATTGTCAAGAGCCTCACTGAGGAAAGGTTTGCGGTCGACGTTGCGGCTGAAGGCTCCAGAGGGTTGGAATTGGCGGCGACGTATGACTACGACCTGATCATTCTCGATCTGATGTTGCCCGGACTGAGCGGAACCGATGCGCTGCGACAAATTCGCCAGCGGGATGAACACGTCCCGGTTCTCATCCTCACTGCGCGAGACGCGATCGGCGACAAGGTACGGCATTTCGAGATCGGCGCCGACGATTATCTGACCAAGCCTTTCGCCTTCGCAGAACTGATTGCTCGTGTGAAAGCCCTGTTGCGGCGCGGGGCGGTCAGTCGCGCTAATGCGCTGCGCGTGGGCGATCTGGAACTCGATCGTCTTTCACAACAGGTCAGACGCGCGGGGAAAAGGGGCGAACTGACGGCGAAAGAATATGCGCTGCTCGAATACCTGATGACCAATGCCGGGCGCGTGCTTTCGCGGACGATGATCATCGAGCACGTCTGGGACCAGAGCTTCGATGGCGCGACGAACATCGTCGACGTTTACGTGCGCCACCTCCGCAACAAGATCGACGAGCCTTTCGAACGTAAACTGATTCGCACGGTCCGCGGCGTGGGGTATGCGATCGGTGGCGAGGATGTTCTATGAACACGCGCTCTATCCGTTTTCGATTGACAGCGTGGTATGCGGGACTGCTGGCAGGGATGCTCGTTCTCTTCGGCGTCTCTGTCTATCTCGGATTGAGTCATTATCTTGAATGGGCGCTGAAGGAGACGCTCAGCCAACAAGCGAAGCAGATCGGCGAAACCTGGGTTGGGGATGTCGGCGTCAGCGGCGAATCATACGTGGCCGGAGAGATCAACGAACACCTCAGCCCGCAGGTCAACGACCGTTTTGTACGGATTACGAGGGCTGACAGCACTGTAATGTATTTGTCGGATGAGCCGGAGAGCAAAAGGTTCGATCCGTCGCGAATCCCGCCGCTCAAAGCCCGAGCCGATCAAGAATCACTGCGTGAAGAGCATCTTACTCCGGACAGCGAGCTGATGATTTTTGCCCTGCCTTTCAACGCGAACAACGGCGACAGGTACGTGATTGAGGTGGGCGCATCGAACCGGGAGATCGAGAGGGCGCTTCACGGTCTGCTGCTCGCCATCGCCATCGGCCTTCCGGTGGTTGTGGCGGTCGCGATCGCCGGCGGTTACTTGCTAATGAGGCGGGCGCTCAGGCCTGTAGACGAGATAACTCAGGGCGCGGAGCGGATCACTTCGCGCAATCTCAGCGAAAGGCTGCCGGTCGCCGAGACTGGCGATGAGATCGAGCGTCTTTCAGTCGGGCTCAACCGGATGATCGCCCGGCTGGACGAATCATTTCAGCACATCCATCGTTTTTCGGCTGACGCCTCGCACGAACTTCGCACGCCGCTGACGATCCTGCGCGGCGAACTGGAAGCCGCGGCTCAACAGCCGCAAATTACTCCCGAATTGCGAGAGACGCTCGGCAGCGCGTTGGAAGAGACCGAGCGACTTTCGAGGATCGTCGAGAGCCTGATGGCGATCGCGCGTCTCGACGCCGGAGAGGCGAGGGTAGAATTCGCGCATTTTGATTTGGCAGAACTGACGAGCGGCACAACCGAGCAGATGCGATTGCTCGCGGAAGACAAAAATATCGCGCTGCGCTGCGAAGCGGAACGGCAAGTCAGTGTCGAAGGCGATCGCGCCCGCCTCAAACAGGTGATTGTCAATCTGGTGGACAACGCCATCAAGTACACACCTGCAGGCGGCCATGTCGGAGTGAAGGTTTGGGCGTCGGACGGCCACGCATCGCTCGAAGTGAGTGACAACGGCGTGGGCATTCCGCCGGAAGCCTTGCCGCACATCTTCGAGCGGTTTTATCGCGTGGACAAGGCGCGCTCGCGCCAGATGGGCGGCGCAGGGCTGGGTCTGTCCATTATCAAAGCGATCGTCATGGCTCACGGCGGTCAGGTCAAAGTGGAAAGTGTCGAAGGCAGAGGGAGCCTGTTCCTTGTCGAACTGCCTATCGCCGGTAAAACAACTGAATAACATTTCAACAGTCATTTCAGAAGGAGAAAAGCATGAAGAAACTTTCAAGACGTGAAGCGATGGGAACCATCATCACCGCCGGGGCCGGAGTCACACTTGCCGGAATGACTGATGCCGCGGCGCAGACGCCGGCGCCGCCGGCCTTTCGCGGCCAGCATCAGCCGAAGCCTCTGCCGTTCGACGCGGCGAAGCTCAAAGGCATTTCCGAGAAGCTCATCAAATCGCATTGGGAAAATAACTACGTCGGCGCAGTCAAAGCGCTCAACGTCGTCGAGCAGCGACTCGCCGCAATGCTCGGCGATAAAGATCTGCCTGCCTATCTATACGGCGACCTCAAGCGCGAAGAACTCGTCCGCACCGGCTCGGTCGCGCTGCACGAACATTACTTCGCCAATCTCGGCGGCGACGGCAAGGCGGGCGGCGACGCGCTTGACGCGATCAAACAACACTGGGGTGGCTACGAGCAATGGGAAACGGAATTCAAGAGGACCGGTAACGCGCTCGGCGGCGGTTCGGGCTGGGTGGTCTTCGCCCTCAATTTCCATACTGACGAACTACACAACTACTGGTCGTGGGACCACATGCACAACGCGCCCTTTAGCAGGCCGCTACTCGCGCTCGATATGTACGAACACGCGTATCAGATGGACTACGGCGCGGCGGCGGCGAAGTACGTTGACGCATTCATGCAAAACGTCAACTGGGAAGAGGTCAATCGTCGCTTCACGAATGCGCGGAAGGCGTCGGCGGCATTGAAGGCCTAGATTATTGCGTGAACTTGTAGTGAATACAGGACGACTGACAGCGGCCCGTCAATACTTGGGCCTCAATCGCAACGTGGCGGTTCTGGCGCTGAGTATCTTCGGATTGGGGCTGGGCGAGGAACTCTGGCAAAGCTACCTGCCGAAGTATCTGACTGCGCTTGGCGCGAGTGGCGAGACAATCGGGCTGTTCTCCTCGCTCAAAGATCTGCTCGACGGGCTGTACCAGTATCCGGGTGGATGGGTTGGTGACCGCTTCGGGCGCCAACGCGCGCTGACGCTCTTTACCCTCACGGCGATGTGCGGCTATGCGCTCTACGCGCTGGCATGGCATTGGGTTGTGGTGTTCGCCGGCCTATGGTTGGTGATGGCGTGGAAGGCCGCGGCCTTTCCCGTCACCTTTGCCGTGATCGGGGACGCGTTGCCGCGAGGACAGCGGGCTATGGCTTTCAGTGTGCAGTCCGTGCTGGCGCGCTTGCCCCGCGTGGTCGGCGCGCCGCTCGGAGGATTGCTGATCGCTTCGTTAGGCGTTGTGTCAGGCGTGCGCGTCGCGGCGGGAATCACGCTGCTGCTCGCGCTCGTCGTCCTCATCGCGCAGCGGCGAGGCTACCGCGAGAAGGCGGTCGCGGAGAGGAAGTTTGAAAATGCTCCTGCGACAACGATCCTCGCGCGAATGCCGTCGCAGTTGAAGCGACTGCTCATGGCGGAATGCATTGTGCGTTTCGGTGAAGCCATCGCCGCTGCGTTTATCGTGCTGTATGTGACCGGCGCGCTGGGATATTCGGCTCTGGCTTACGGAACTCTGTACGCGCTCCAACAAACTGTCTCGCTGGTGATGTATCTGCCGTCGGGGAGACTGGTCGGTCTTACCGGAAGGCGGCCATTGATCGCGCTGACATTTCTCTTCTTCGCGCTCTTTCCGATTGCCGTGCAATGGGCGCAGGGCCTGACGGCGCTCGCCGCTGCTTTCATCATTGGCGGGCTGAAGGAGATTGGAGAGCCGGCGCGCAAGGCGTTCATCGTTGACCTGGCCGATCCGGCCGAGCGGGCCCGGGCGGTCGGCCTCTATTACACGATCCGCAACCTGTTGATCGTCCCGGCGGGAGCGATCGGCGGAATTCTATGGATGTATAGCCCACGCGCTCCGCTTCAAATCGCTGGCGCAGTCGGAATGATGGGCGTGGCCGCATTCTTGGGCGCCTCGCGAGGGCGATCGATACAATAACTGGATGCTCATATCAGAAAGGAGTCGACCAGATGAAAACGGCTATTTGTTTTTCTGCCCGTTAAGGGCGAGGGAGGCGTCTATGGAAAGAAGGCGCCCGTGCCGAAGAACAAATGGAGCGAGCTGCGCGTGACGGCCAAAGGCAATCTCTTCACCACCTGGCTGAACGGACAGAAGCTCTATGAAGTCGAGGATGGTACGTTCACCCAAGCCGGGAAAGTCGGCCTCTGGACGAAAGCAGATTCGGTTACTTACTTCGACGATCTAAAGATCGTCACTCATTGAACCGATCGAAATAGTCAATTTTACAGCAGGTAAAGCGATGAAGAGAATGATTATTTTTCCGACAGTATGGATGGCGACCCTCATGTTCGCTATCTCCGTAAGCGGACAGACACAAGAGGATAGAAAAAAGGAGGAACAGCCGCCTGTGATCATCTTCGTATGTGAACACGGAGCGGCCAAAAGCATTCTGTCGGCGGCCATTTTCAACAAGCTGGCCGGAGAGCGCGGGCTCAATATTCGGGCGATCGCCAGGGGAACCAACCCTGACCCGGAGATCTCGCCGAAGGTCGTCGCAGGGCTACAGACTGACGGTTTGGCGTCGAGTGAGTCGGCGCCGAAGAAGATCTCAAAGTCTGATCTCGTCGGCGCCAGGCGCGTGATCACTTTCTGCGCGCTGCCTGATGACTATCCGGGGACCATACAGGTCGAAAATTGGGATGACGTCCTGCCGTCGATTGAAGATTACGGCAAGGCTCGTGACAAGCTTGCCGAGCGGATCGGCCGTCTGCTGGAAGAGTTAAAGTCAAAGCCGTAACGGAGGTTTCATTCGAAGCGCAAGAGAGTTGCTCGGCGTGGACCGCGTAGATGTCACACTCGGTTGCGGCAGGCGCGCTCAGCTTTTGCGCTTTACCTCAATTCCCGGGCGGCTTCTGGTTCGAGCGCTGAGCGCCGCGCTCGCGACCGGCGGGAGTCGCCTCCTGAGGCGGGAACTCGGCAGGGAGGTTATCGCCTACCATGCCGAGCGATATGATCGTCGTGAGGCCATTCTGCGCCGCTCCGTTTGTCCCCGCCAAGCCGGACTCATCTACAGGCTTCAGTGATTCCGGCCCGTCCACTCTTCGAATGGCCTCGTTTCGTCCGCCCCGGCCGCTGGCGAGAAGTGAATTCACCCCCACCCTCATAAAGGCCGGGTTCCTCGTTTTCAGATAGACGTAAGAAGCCAGGCGGCCGTCGCGGATATAGGAGGCGTCGTTACCCTCGGTCCCCGTGGTCATGTCCTTGATGATGACTTCCTTCGGCGCGTTATTGAGCCGGCAGTATTGCAGCCAGAGCTTCTGCCATCGCTCGTCGTCGAGCATCAGGTCTAGTTCGAAGACAACCTCGGCCCCGCCCATGATCGTCGCCAGGTTGTACTGCCCCGCTTCGTCAGACAATTGATAGAGTTTGCCTGTCGCCGGGTCGTAGCCGAACAGAAGGTTCTTCCCGGTGCGCAAGCCGAGCGGCATCCGGGCGAGACTCTCGACGCCCTCGAGGATCTTGTCGCGCCACTTCGTGGCGCCGGTGCGTTCCCATTCGGTCATCCAGTTGCTGACGAAGGCCAGCCAGTCGGGGCCGAGGCGGACGCGGGTCGGATATTTCTTTTCGGCTTCGGTGGCCGGTTGCGCCAGACGCATGGGGTCGTACTCCACGACCTTGTAATCCACGTTCAGCGTCTCACGCATGATGTCGCCCGTGCGTTCGTCCGTGGTCAGGTAATAATAGAAGCGGCGGTACGCGGCCTGGCTGATGCGCGCCTCCTTGGCGCCACAACCCCAGTGGCGCACGTTGTGGCGGGAACCCAAGCCTGCGAACTTCCCCAAGTGATAGGTGTCCACTTCGCTGGTGTGCCGCGTCATTGCTTCGGCCATGTGGAAAACGTCGGCGCGGCCAGTCCGCAGGAAGCTGTACCAGAGCCACATGTCCGAGCCCAACTCGGTGTTGTCCCAGGCCATCCCGCCCAGATCGTAGCGCCAGACGTGGCGCTCGTTATCGTAGGAGTGCATCACATCGCCGTAGTCCCAGAACCCATACCAGTCGCGCTGATCAACCTGCTTCAGATAAAAGTCGAGCGTAGCCGCGAGCCTTTCTTCAATCGCGCGTTTCACCGGAGTCGAGCGGTCCTCCAGTCCCCATACGCCGAAGGCCCGGGCTGAATGCAAGTATTGCGGCGCGCAGACCAGCAGCGGCGGCGCGGCGCCGGCCCGCGCCATTTTCGCCGTCTCCTCTTTGGACGGGACGGCGGCGGTCGCAAACAGCGTCAACTCACTGGTGCGCGCCACGCCGTGCGCCGTGCTGAAACCCGGCTGCACGTCCTCGTAAACCGCTTCGAGGCCATGCGCGCGGGTGTCGTAGTGGCGCACATCCATGCCCGGCGCATCAGGCGACCACATCCAGACGATCAACTCCGCGGCTCCGCCAGCCGCCTTCTTCACCTCGAGCGACGTCGGGTAAGACTGCCAGAAATTCTTCAGGCTCGCCGCCAAGCCCCCGCTTACGTCACCGGCGAAGACCAGTCCCGAAGCGCGCCTGCCTGCCCCGGCTGGAATCCAGGCGCTTTCAGGGTTGGCGCGCTTGAGCGCCGTAAATCCGTCGGCGTTGGGCTGGACCAGCTTGAAGTCGTCCCACACCGCCCAGTCCGCCAGCAGGCCCTGGCCGCGCGGGTTGTAGGCTTCCTTGTCCGGAACGCGCCTGCCGGCGATCTGGTCCGGATAGACGTCGACGCCAGTCTGCGGATGGGCCACGAAGCGGCCCCCGCGCCCGATCATCGGCTGAATCGGCTCTGACCAGAGGCCCAAGCCCTCGCCGGAGAAGCGCACGTGACGGTTATGAATCTGCTCGCGCATCGGGACCGAGAAGGCCACGCCCAGCCCGCGGATGAAGTCCCTGCTTTCATCACCATCGTAGACGACGGTGTGGACCATGCGAACCGACTCCTGCCCGGCGTAAAAATAGAGGCGTACGACAAAGGGCAGCCACTCCCGGTTGCTTTTCATCCCCCGATGTTTGCCTTCGATCTTCGCAACCGCGCGCACCGGGCCGGACTGCTCAATCGTCACTCGCTCGACTTTGGTCGAATATTTCTCGCGCGGCGGAGCGTTCTCCGCATCGCCGTCGGGGCCGTCCTGCAAGATGCAGACGAGCCGCCCGTCTCGCGCCACCTCACGACCATCAATAGCCATAGAGTCAATGAGACTGGCGCCCCATCTCGGAATACGCGCCTTCAACCGTCCGGTATCTATTTCAAAGGTTGTGTCGCTCTGTCTGACTTGCACGACCGGGCCTGAGGTGGGCGCCGTATTGCTCGGGGAGAGCCTGAGTGAACCTGTGGTCTCCGGGCCGGCCACAGTGGCGAAGCCGGACCACTTGATTGAGCCATCCGGCCACCAGGCAAGAGGCCACGATTGCAGCGGTAGACTCTTCCCGTCGACCGTGGTCAGGGTGAATGCCTGGTCTTTCCGGACTTTGCCCTGCGGCCACGGCACGCCCCAACTAACGCCCATAGGCGCCGCTGGCGGCGTATCTCCCAGCCATTTCAATTCGACGAATGAAGAGGATTGCGCGGCGACGGGTAAGGCGCAGCGCGCGACCAGCAGGGTCAGCAGCGTAAGCGAGGCGGTCTGTTTACAAAGCTGGTTTGTGAAAGCATTCAGGGTCGATCTCGTTTTCATAGCGTTCCTCACCGGGCTATCGGATTCGTATGGCAGTAACCTGCCACACTTTGAAGTTGTCGTAAGCTACCATGGTCACGCCTTCCATCGAACGCAGCCCGATCCGCCCCGCCCCGTGCGGGCGTTCGGGGTCGTCCCACTTGATGACGCGCTTGCCGTTGACCTCAGCTTCGATGCGCCGGCCGATCTTCAAAATACGAAGGTGATGTGTGACATCGGTCGAGCCGGTGGTCAGGCTCGGGCCTTCGGCCACCTGTTTGAAACCCGGATTCTTGCGGAGGCGGTTCGAGAGGCTCTCCGCCTCATTGTTCCGGCTCCAGTAGGAATCGGTGTAGTTGGCCACAGCGCCGCTGTGATAGGCCTGGTATTCGGCCCGGCGCGGCGGCAAGGACAGGTCGAATATGTCGGCGCCGTTCCGTCCGGCGGCGCAGAAGAAGACAATGGTTAGCCCGTTGGTGGAGCCGCAGGGGCTCATCTCGAATTCGAGCAGGAAGTCCGCTGGAAAGACGCGATGGTTCCAGATCACCATATGTGACCGCCGGCCCGACTCGACAGGCCGGGGTCTACCGGCCTCATCGAACGGCGACGGGGACACAAGCAGCCTGCCGTCGCGAACTTCCACGCCGCCCCAGCCCTCGGCGATCCACTCCGCATCGGGCGAGGGGCTGGCTTTGCGCCGCCACACAGCGCCGGCCTGTTCAATCAGGTCCTCTTCGCGGGCGATCTTTTGCGGCCGGCTGAAGTCGTTTTCGTAAAAGAGGCGCAGGTCATATCCTGAAAGGTCGAGCGGCGCCGCAGCGCTCGCCTCAGTCTGCGTCGGCGCCGTCCGGGCCGCGCTCGTAACACACAATATCACGAAAAGCGAAACAGATAGGGGTCGCATTGCGCGACGCCCGGCGTCGGCGAAGGACATGCTCAAGTCAACCTCCCGTGAACAGATAGAATACCTCTACCGGTAATGATCCAAACTCCAGCGCTCCGGGGCCGATCGAAGAAGCTTACCAGACCCGGCATATGGAAGACGTCAGGCCGCAGCAATTATAACCCCGCCGAAAGATTGTAGGTGATATTCAGTCAATCAGTTCCGGCGCAACTTGATTTCTCCAACCGTGGCGTCCGGGCAGGTAGCAGTCGATGTCTTCAAGGGCGAGGATTCTCTCGCGACTCAACGGACTTCGGCGCCTTCCTTTTTAACTATGGTTGCATGCAATATATTGATCAGCGCTCTATTGTTCTTCCCTATAGTTGACATATAGCGCATAGTTAACTATAGTTGTAAATGATATAGTCGGGAGTTGGCCGGAGTGGCCCGTCTCCCGTTGTAAGTAGTAAGAAACGCGCTCCGGAGCCAGATGATGAAATCACAAGAACCGGCAGTGGAATACAACCAACCGCTCACACCCCCGGTGTTTCAAGTGCTGCTGTCGCTGGCGGACGGCGATAAGCACGGATACGCGATCCTTAAGGACGTCGAAGAGCACAGCGGCGGCGAGGTTCGGCTAAATACGGGCACTCTCTACGCGATCATCAAGCGGCTGCTCGCGGAGGGGCTAATTGTGGAACCCAGAAATCGGCCACGGGCGGAGGATGACGATCAGCGGCGGCGTTATTATCGGCTCACCTCGAAGGGCCGCGCGGTCGCAGCGGCGGAAGTGGAGCGAATGGAAAGATTGGTCGCCCGAGCTCACGATAGGAAGCTCGTGAGGAAGCCCCGACTCGTATAAGGACTTCTCCGATGAATTCACAGGATAAATCTTTCTCCGGACGCGCCTATCGGCTGTTGCTGCGCATGTTGCCTTTCGAGTTCCGGGGCGACTTCGGGGGAGAGATGGAAGAGGTGTTCCGGGGTCAACGGGCCGAAGCTTTACATAGGCGCGGCTTCGCCGGCCTCCTTGGGCTCTGGTCGGAGACTATTTTGGGAATTTTCCGGACGGCTCCGCAAGAGCATTTTGCGATTCTTCAGCAGGATGCGCGCTACGCGCTCCGCCGCATGGTCAAAGAGCCGGGCTACGTGGCGATCGCAGTGATCATTCTCGCGCTCGGAATCGGGGCGAACACTGCGATCTTCAGTGTCCTTAACGCCGTCCTGGCGCGCCCTCTGCCATACGCGCATGGGGAAAAACTGCTGCAGGTCCAACAGATCGCTCCGAAAGCGACGATCTCCGAGATGCAGTTCTCGGTTCCAGAGATCGACGACTACCGTCGGCGGAACCGTACTTTTGAGGAACTCGCCGAGTACCACAGCATGGTCTTTACGCTTTTCGGCCAGGGCGATACCGAGCGCGTGCGTACCGGCGTGGTTTCCGCCGGTTTCTTCAGGATGTTCGGAGTGACGCCTGCGCTCGGCCGGGATTTTCGAGCCTCGGACGAGCAGTCGAACTCGCCGCCAGTATTGTTGATGAGTCATGAGTACTGGCAGAGAAAGGGAAGTGATCCCGACATCATCGGCAAAGTCTTTCGGATGAACGACCACGAGCACACGGTGATAGGGGTGCTGCCGCCGATGCCGCAATACCCGAATGAAAACGATGTGTTCATGACTACGGCCGCGTGCCCCTTTCATTCGGCGCCGAGATTCGTCAGCAACAGGGAAGGCCGAATGATGAAACTTTTCGGGCGGCTGAAACCCGGCGTCACGCCCGAACAGGCGCAGGCGGATCTGGCCGGAATCGCCCGACAACTCGCGCAAGAGTATCCCGAGGCGTATCCCGCCGAGAGAGGTTATGAGGTCATCTCCACGACATTAAAGGAAGATGTTACGCGCAAGGCGCGCCCGATGTTATGGCTACTGATGGGCGCCGCGACTTTCGTCTTTCTGATCGCCTGCGCGAATGTGGCGAATCTGACGCTGTCCCGTCTGGTCCGACGCGAACGGGAGTTTCTCGTACGTTCGGCGATCGGCGCCTCAAGCAGTCGTCTATTCCGCCAGCTGGTCACCGAGAGCTTGATTGTGGCGGGGCTGGCGGCGGGATTAGGCGTGTTGCTAGCCTCCGGCGGCATGGAGTTATTGCGGGAACTCGCCGCGCGGCTGACGCCGCGTGCGAGGGAGATCAGCCTTGACCGGTCCGCCTTCCTTTTTGCGTTCGCGGGGGCCGCATTGGTCAGCATAATTTTCGGATCGCTCGCCGCCCTTTCTTCGCGCAGAGATCTCAGCAGGGGACTCAAGGACGGCGGTGGGTATGTCGCCTGGCGATCAAGATCTCTCTCTCTGCAACCCGTATTGGTAGTTTGCCAGGTGGCGTTCTCATTCATGCTCTTGATTGGAGCGGGGCTCCTTACTCGAAGTCTGATCAACCTTTGGATGGTCGATCCCGGCTTTGTCCGGCAGAACGTAATCGCCGCGAATGTCGATCTAAACTGGGCCCGTTACGTTACGGAGGAGGATTGGCGAAATGTGGGATCGCGCTTGCTTGACAAATTACGTTCACAGCCCGAACTCCTGAGCGCCGCCGTGTCATCCAGTTTTCCCCTTGATCCCGACTCCGTGGCCTACAGACCCTGGATCGAGCAATTCGACGCCGGCGGAGGGCGGCCAGGCGTCTCGGCCGCGGTGCGGATTGTCACGCCGGAGTATTTCGAGACTCTTGGCATCCCGATTCTGATGGGAAGAGGTTTTGAAGGTTCTGATAATGAAAGTGGCCCCCCTGTGGCTGTCGTGAGTCTGTCTTTCGCACGGCGGCATTGGGGAGAAGAGAATGCGATTGGCAAGATCATTTCTCGTCGGGATGGTCAGGAAACCGCGAGGATCGTCGGGGTGGTCGGCGACGTTAAGGAGTTCGGCCTTAACAGCGATACTCCGGACGAGGTATACGCCACTATCGCACAGCATCCGGGAAATGTAGGGGCCGTCATCGTTCGCTCCGCCGGCGACCCGGCCGCAGCGATAAAGGCTGTCCGCCGGGCGATCCGCGATGTCGATCCGGAAATCGCGATTACACGGGTCGAAACATTAAACCAGACGAGTAGCGACTCTCTCTCTCTAAACAAGATGGCCACTCACTTGCTCTCGCTCTTTGCGATACTGGCGCTGGTGATCGCCGTCTCTGGAGTCAGCGGCATGCTTTCTTTATCTGTGAGCCACCGCGTGCGCGAGATCGCGATCCGAAGGGCGTTGGGGGCGAGCGCTTCAAATGTAGTCGGTTTGATCCTTCGCCAGGGAATGATCCAGGTCCTGATCGGCATTGTCTTGGGTTGGGTCGGAGCCGGGTTGCTAACCAGCGCCTTGCGTGAACTCCTCTACGAGGTCACCCCTACCGATCCGTTAACCTTCTGGATGGTTTCGTCCTTGCTGGCGCTGGCCGGGTTGGTCGCCTGCTACATACCAGCGGCCAGAGCCATTCGGATTGAGCCGAGCGTCGTCTTGAAGTCCGAATGAACCTGACGCGGGCGCCTCATCTTAAAAGAGGGCTTCCAATGTGATTTGTTGATGGATGATGTAGCGGCGGAATCGCGACCAATGGCGCTGGTCCTCGAGGTTGCGAAATAAAAAAACAAAGCGCGTTTAGCTTTGATAGTCGGGAATGACAGTCCAAATAAACAGTGTAGAGGGCTTCAACCGCTATACGTGTTTCTTCCAATCAAAGGAGATTGCAATGAAAACGAAGATGATCGTGTCCACAGCAGTGGCCGCTTTCACCCTGATCCTGAACCTGGGTGGCGGTTCGCAGACCGCAAAACAGGAGCCAAATGACGGACCGCAATATACGAGCGATAACCGGTTAGTGCGCCCAGTGAACTATCGCAACTGGATCTATCTGACCAGTAGTCTCGGGCTCCAATACGGGCCAGGCGCCAACCCGGCCGATCCGGCGTTTGAAAACGTATACGTCAATCCGTCGGCGTACAGAGAATTCATGAAATCCGGCAAATGGCCCGACAAAACGATCTTCGTTCTGGAGATCCGACGTTCGATGGATAAAGGCACTTTCGCCCAGGGTGGACGTTATCAAGGTGAGATGGTGACAATGGAGGCGGCGGTCAAAGACGAAAGCCGTTTTCCCGAAAAGTGGGCCTATTTCGGGCTCGGAAGAAGCGCCGAGTCCGCAAGGGCCTTCCCGAAGACGGAGTCATGCTTCACCTGTCACAGCGCGAACGCCGCCGTCGAAAACTCTTTTGCGCAGTTTTACCCGACTGTTTTCGCCGTCGCGAAGGAAAAGGGCACGCTAAATCCGGGATACCTCAAAGCGCAGGAGAGCCGCGATGCTGCGGAAGCGCATTCGTCGGCAGGGGAGCAATCGGGCGCCGCCGCGCCGAAGGCTACGAATCCCCCTGATGAAGAGGTTGACGACCTGGTCTGTAACATGCAAGTCAGCAAGAAGACGGCGTTTAAGGCGGACTATAAGGGGAAAACATATTACTTCTGCAGGCAGGAGTGTAAAAGCGATTTTGAGCGCGACCCAGAGCAGTTCATCAAAACGGGCAAGAATTAAACGCCCGCATATAAACGTGCGGTACTGGTCGCCGTGATTCCGGCGTTCGGCGTATGGATGGCTATCGCCGGAGTTACGAAGCTTTGTGGGGAATAGAAAGCCGGGCGACTAACCCGGCTCCGTGTTTGTGGCCCTAAACGCCCACCCTTCGAGTACCTCGACGCGCTGAACTGATAAACGCATAATGCGCGCAACTGGCGGCATTTTTGCAGAGAAAACCGCCGACGGGCTGAGGAAACGAAGCTCATCACTAACCGCATAAGCCGGACGTCGTCAGCAACGTGGCGTCCGGCTTTGCTGTTTACTGCTATGTGTTGGACGACCGGTGACCGCCCGGCCCGTTCACAGCCCATGCTTTGTAATGCTCTACAAGGCGGATAAGAACCTGCTCGGGCGTCATAAGCCCCTCACTTGCCTCCACATACTCCAACAACCTAAGCCCGACCTTCAGGTTGTGCCAGGCGAGGAGATGCTCTTGACAGAAAAAGATCACCTGCATATAGTTTGCGGCGTGAACTAAGGGGACGATCCAGTTCTCAAAGCTAAGGCGACCATCTCCGCCGCAAGCAGTGGTGATGGCGCACTAACCTAGCGAGGCGCGCTGAGCGCGTTTCGCCACTAACCGGGCAAGCGGGAGAAATCCGCTGCCGCAAAGCTTTTCCCAACACAACCAGCTCTGACATAAGGTGACGGTGCACTAACCTGGCGAGACGCGCTGAGCACGTTTCGCAGCTAACCGATCTGCGGGAGGAGTCTCTATATGGATGACGCCGCCGCATATAGTTTTAGACGCGAACTAATGCCATGCGATGTTGGTCGCCAAAGATTCTTCCAACGCTACCATCTTCGCCGCAACCGGAGCGGTGACGGCGCACTAACCTGGCGGGGCGCGCTGAACTCGTCTCGCCGCTAAGTTGGGCCAGCGGGAAAAAACCTCTTCCCGCGCCAGAGGGAGCAATTTATGAAGTGTCTTCGCTTGATGTCGATCGCGCCAGCGAATCTTCAGGTCCAAACAGAACGACGACAAGAGAGAACAACTAAAAGAAGGAGAATCGCCATGCCGAAGTTTCACAACAATTTCAGTCTTGCCAAAGCATCTCTTTCACTAGCGTTTCTATTGATTGCGTCGGTTGCAACAATAGGAGCATTTGCTCAGGAGAGTTCGAGCCTTCCCTTAGTCTATAGCGTTGAGAACACGGCTGCGAACTACGCGCCGCCTGCCTTCCCAACTTTCAATCAGCTTCCAATCATTCGACCTTTGACAGACCCGTTTCGGTTTGCCGACGGAACTCGCGACACCTCGTTCGCAAGCTGGGAGCGCCGGCGCAGCGAGATCAAGGCTGCGATCGAAAAATATGAGATTGGCCCAAAACCAGATTGTTCGGACTGCGCCATTACTGCCACCTATACGCCGCCAGCGCCAGGATCAGCCAGGGGTTCACTGAGAGTGGCAGTTACCAGGAATGGGAAGTCGCTTACTTTGGCTTCGAACGTTTACATTCCACAGGGGATGGGCAGCGGCCCGTTTCCGGCATTGATCCCGATGACGTTCTTTTCGTTCGGCTCAGGAGGCAATTATGGCAGTCTCCCATCCAGCGTTTTTGTGAGCCGCCCGATCGCAACCGTCGACTTCGTCCATAACCAGGTAACCTCCCTTTCGTTCGGAGTCGCTAACCATTCCTCGGATCCGTTCTACCAGCTTTACCCTGAACTTTGCGCCGGAACATGCAATGGGAATGTTAGCAATTCGGGGCAATACGCCGCCTGGTCCTGGGGCGTGAGCCGTCTCATCGATGGCATGGAGATCGCGACCCATCAGGCAGTTAACCCGCTACCCATCGATATGAAACACCTGGCAGTGACCGGATGCTCCTATGCCGGGAAGATGGCGCTCTTTGCCGGGGCGTTCGACGAGCGGATTGCTCTAACGATTCCCCAGGAAAGCGGAGGTGGTGGCGCGCCAGCCTGGCGTGTCACGCATGAGGTCGAGGCCTATGGCGCGTCGGAAGATATACAGCGTACAAGCTATGAGTGGTTCGCCGGACAAATGAAGCAGTTCTCCGGCGACAACGGTTACAAACTCCCGACGGATCATCACGAATTGATGGCCATGGTAGCGCCCAGGGCCCTACTGGAAACCGGCAACACCGATTTCTACTGGCTATCCAATCGATCCAACTATATCTCGGCGCGAGCAACGCAGCAGGTCTATAACACATTTGGAATCGGAGACAGGTTTGGGTTCTATATCGATGGCGGACACGGACACTGTGCAACACTGCCGGCCGAGGCTCCTGCCATAGCAGCCTTTGTTGACAAATTCCTGCTCGGCGCCTTGACGGCCAATACGAATGTTGAGGTCAATCCATATCCGACGCTCGATTACAGCCGGTGGACAGCCTGGTGGGGAAAACAGGATCCAAAATTCCCGAACAATTGGAACCCGGGAGACGGTTCGGTCATTATGTCAATGAACCGTCCTATTGGCATCGATTCTGGCGCCACCGTTTTGGCAGGCTATGCTTTGTCGATGCCCGACAGCCACCCGGATACGACAGTATCGCTGGCGGGCGGGAACGTGCAGACGGACGTTTCCTGTTCGGATGGCAGTTCCTATACCCTCACAATTCCGCTCCCGGACCAGACCTATTCGATCCCAGCCAACGACGGCTCCTGGTTCCCATCACCCAACCAGAAGAATCCACTGGTTTACCAGGGCTCCACGACGGCCACCATTTGCAGTGGGGGTGTTGCGAGGAGCTCCTACTTCAGCGCGTTGGGAGTAAGCGCCGGGACGGGCAATCCTCCGGCAGCGCCTGGCTTCACGACCACGAACACCACGTATCCTCTCAATGTAAGGTTCCACTGGACCAGCGCCAGCGACAACGGCCCTGGCGGAAGCTGGAGCCCGACAGTAACCATTAACTACAAGCCGTAATAGTATGTCGGAAAAGCTGCGTCGGCGGGGTTGCGGTATCCCCGCCACGCATTTCTGTTTCAATCTCTTGGCCCAAACGCGCGGATCGGGAAAGCTATTGGCGCATTGCTTAAGCAATCCGCTCTAGATTGCAAAGAGCAGGAATTCGTCCGCGATCTCCTCACTCTACATAAAGTCAGGGTTTGCTCTTCGGGCGTGAGGCGGGCGGCGTCAGCCCGTTAGCGCGGTAATAGACGACCAACTGACCGTAGTGTTCTGCCGCATGTTCAATGACATCCATCCAGGGAGCCAGCGTTTTCGTGAAGTGTTCTTCCGGGACGGTGTTCAAGGCGCTGGTAGCCTCTTCAATAGATTTCTCAAGCGCGGTGACAATCTCAGCCTTCGTCTTGTAATTCTTGGGATCGAGTTCGTCCCAGGGGACTTGATTGCCGCGCCCGGCTTTGGATGCGTAGACATTGCCGGAAATGATATGCACGATTACTTCCGCGAAGGATCGGACATCTTTGTTAGGCCTGTAATTGTACTTATCCTCCGGAAAATCTCGGGCCATTTCAAGCACTCGGCGATTGATCGAGACGAAATTACCGTTGATAGACTGGGCCGGTGTCGGATGTTGTTGGCGAACCTGAGCGACGACCGATACCACGGCGAATAGGGCGATAGAGAGTGGTAATGTTATTAGATTCATAATCCTCCTAACGATAGCCTTGTTACTGATCTAAGGGCGCAACGGCAATGTGAACGGGTTCCGCCCCGTAAATTTGATCTCGATATCAGCCAGAAATGTCTTCCAGGGTTGTGACGGAGATGCGGTTATCGCCTCGAGGTTGTTCCGATCTCTTACCGTCGAAGCTCCATCCAGAGAGCGCGATAATATCGCATCAACCTTATCGGATCTGGCGCCTCAGGGATTTCGGCTAAGCAGTAACGATTGTAACCAGCCGCCTTCATCAAACCGAATAATTCACGCCACGGGTATTCCGGTTTCCACAGTTCATTGATGTGAGCGCTGCGAAGCCATGGTTTCAGCAGAGCGAAGCTCTGTTTGACCGAGCCGTCCGCTACGTCCTCTTGATTCGAGTTCCAGCAGATGGCGACCTGGGGATGATTTGCGGCCTGCATCATTTTAGCTATTCGCTCTGGCTGGCTCGATTCGCGCCCATGAACTTCGACCCAGACTTCGACGCCCGCGCCTTTTGCGAACTCGCCACATTCACGCAACGCCGCGCCGATCTGCGCGATCGTTTTCTCTTCAGGAACCTCTCTAGGTATCCCGTTTGGGCGTACTTTCACGCCGATCGCGCCGATGTCGTGGGTCAACTCGATAAAACGCTTACAGTCGTCAATGTTGTTGCGAACGATTGATTGATCGGGCGAGTGAAATTCACAAACTGAGCCGAGGCTTAGCAATCGAACTTTCGTCCCGGCAAAAAGGCTTTTGGTTTCAGCCCGCCGCTCTTTGCTCAAAGTCGGCTCGACCCCATGTTTGTGCGTGGTTCGCAATTCGACAGCTTCGAACCCCGTCTCCTCGCAATTCTTGATGATTGTCGGGATGTCCCAGTCCTTGGCCAAATTGTAGGACACAAGTCCCAGCTTGAATCCGCCGCCGCCCAGCGCGGGATTAACAATCTTGTCGGCGACGATCGAAGCGGTTGCGCCGGTCTCGGCTATCGCCAATGAACCGGCGGCGACCAGACTCGCTTCTAAAAAGTCGCGTCGTGATTTCTTGCGCATTGTTTTTTGCCCTGATGCTCGGAATGATTGGATTATTGCGTGACCACGCTAATTCATAGCGCAATCGCCACGCTGGGTCAATTCAGAATCAGCTTCTTAGCTCGACTTTGTCCAGATTGTGGGGCCGGCGCTTGCGCCGGCCCCACAATCTGGACAAAGTCAGCGCCATTTTTCGCTGTCACAACCCAATAATGACATTGAAAAATATCAAGCGCCGAAAGGCGCCGCTTAACCTGGAGTTAACCGCTCACTTTATTTGAAATTAAAAGCTTGA
>DASTMP010000196.1:0-97327 GCA_035714085.1 Blastocatellia bacterium | reverse complement strand
GAAGGTGGCCGCCAGCGCGCAGGGCGAGGTTTACGTCTGCTGGGCGAGCGAGCGCGGCAAATGGAAAGGCGACATTCGCTTCGCGAGCTCGGCCGACGGCGGCAAGACCTTCTCGCCCGCCATAACCGTCAACTCCGACAGCGCTGGCGAACCTGCCGGCCACGCCTTTCAATCCGTCGCCGTGGACAAGCGGGGGCGCGTCTACGTCGCCTGGATTGACGAGCGCGACAAGCGGAAAGAAGATCGCGGCGCCGAAATCTGGATGGCCGTTTCGACGGATCGCGGCAAAACGTTTTCGCGCGACCGGCGCATTCTGAGCGACGTTTGCGAGTGCTGCCGGACGAATCTGCAAATTGACGCGGCGGGTAATCTATATCTCACTTATCGCGTCGTGCCGCGCTCGGGGCCTATGTACCGCGACATCATCATCGCCCGCTCCCAGGACGGCGGGCGGACTTTCGCGCAGACCGTGGTCAGCAAAGACAAATGGGAGGTCAACGGCTGTCCGGTCGCCGGGCCGAGTTTCAGCTTGGACAATCGAGGCGCCATTATGGTGGTCTGGTTTATGGGTGGAGGCGAACGCCCCGGTCTTTACTACGCGACCTCGACCGACAGCGGAAAGACTTTCGCTCCGCGCCGATTGCTCGATCCGCAGCAAAAAATCGGAAAGCGCGCGCAGACCGCCGGCTTCGCGGAGGGCTCAATCTTCATCGCCTGGGACGACACGGACGAAAAGCTATTCAGCGCCTGGGGCGTTCTGGATACGCAAAAGGGCATGCAGCGTAGAAGTGAGCGACACGAAGGCGTCGCTTACCCGGTGGTTGCGACTAACGGACGGATTGCGGTCATCGCCGGGATGCGGCTGGAGTCCCATGAAATCGTAACCTATACTGAAAGCCTCGAGGCAGCCGCAAAAAGCGACTCGACGCGATAGAAATGACAGATACAAATTGCCAATCGTGTGGCGCAAGGAACTCGCGCCGTTACCAACTGATCGGCCTCGGCAAATTCGGCGAGCCGGGCGCCGGGCGTGAATTTCAGCTCTGCGCGCGGTGCGCCCGCGCCGAACGGGGCCGTCTGAACGCCAGGACTGATCACGACGGCGGCCCTGACAACGGCCCTGACAGCAGATTGACGCGCGGAGAAATGATTGCGGCGCTCGACCGGTTCTTCGCGTCAAGCGGCGCCTTCGACATCTGCAGGCGTTGCCACGAGCAGGGCACGGGCTGTTGTCCGGCCAGTTGCCGCGTGATGGGGGCCCAGGGCTGCGACCCGAACAACAGGCGTGGCAAGACCGTCTTCTGCGCGACCTTTGTTTGCGGGGCTTTGCTCAACGCCATTTCGGAATGCGACGCCGAAGCGGCGCGCGCGTTGAAATGGGTCAAGACTGAATTCGGGGCGGCGGAATTCCATATCTATGAGCTGATCACGCGCGTCCCGACGCCGGCGCGCGAACCCGTCCGCCCGCTCGCGCTGCCGCGCCGCTATCCGCGTCCAAACGCCTTGGAAAACGGAGACAGGATCAAAGAGAAGTTGGACGCGCTCGCCCCCGAAGTCCTGGAGATCAGGCGGCGGTGGCGTGAATTGGAACGGCAAGAGGCAGACGACTAAAGCCGGAAAAGAACAATCAGAAAGAACAATCAGGAGGACGAGCAATGAGGCGAAAATTGATTTGCCTTGCGGCGATGCTGTTAATGGCGGGCATTGGCGCGCCCGCGCAATACATCTCCGCCGACACCTATACGCGCTACGAACTGCTCGCGCCCGAGACGCATCAATTTCGAATTTATTATGAAGTGACTGAGACAAAGCCGGAGGCGCGTTTTCACTTTAACCCCATCCGACCGGGCAGCGAGGCTTCGGACGAAGAGATTTACGATCTGGCCACGGGTAAACAACTCAAGTTTGAAGTCGTCAACGGAGCGCAGGCCAAAGTCGATTCGCCCGACGGGAATTTCGATCCTGCCACCAATTACATCAAAGTCCACCTGGCGCATCCCGTGCCCGCTCGCGGCGAATACCGGCTGCGCATTGATAAGACGTACAAGGACGAAAAAAGCTATTACGCCGAAGGCGACCTTCTGGTATTTAAACGTCCGCTCGGAATCCCGCGCAACAGCGTGGTGTTGCCGGCAGGTTATGAGATAGTTTCAAGCTCGGTCGCCGCGCAAGTGATATCTCAACCGGACGGGCGGTTGAAACTGGCGTTTGTGAATCCGGGCAGCGGCGGCCAGCTTGAAGTGACGATACGGGCGCGGCGGATCGCGCCCGCAGGGAAAGGATCGGACAAGCCATGACCTCTATCGCCAAATCCTTCAACGCCGGTTTCGCGCTCATCGCGCTTTGTTCGGCGGCCGTTGTGCCGCAATTGGCCGGAACGACCGCGGCGCGACAGGACGCCGCGCTTTCGGAACGCGCCTACCAGGATCGGGAGATTCTGTATGAATTGCAGGATCCGCAATCGCACGCCTTCCGAATCACGCACGATTACACAGAGCGAAAAGAAGGCGCGAGCCACTATTTCAACATCGTACGCGCCGGCAGCCACGTCTCTGACCCCGAAAGCATCGATCTGGACACCGGCGCCAATCTCAAATGGGAGACTCTTTCAGGCAAGCAGGTAAGAGAACGCAAGTTGCCTCTGACGGACGTTAAGGACGACGCCGAAGTGGTCGTCACTTACCTGGCGCAACCCGTCGCCAAAGGCTCCTCCACGCGGCTGCGACTCAAGGAGACTTACTCCGATCCGAAAAGTTATTACATGGATGGCGAAGAACTGGTCTGGGATCGGACCTTCGGAAGACTCCGAAACACTGTGGTATTGCCTGCGGGATGGCGTTTGACGGCCCTGGCCTCGCCAGGAGTGATCCAACCCCTGCCCGACGGCCGCGTTTCTGTTTACGTAGTCAACCCGCGCAACGACGACGTTCGCGTTTATCTGCGCGCCCGCAGGCGCGCCGCGCGCTGAGCCGATTTTGCGCGTCCGTTTAGGACATCGTCATCGTTCATGGCTCCGATTTATACAAAAAGAGTTCTCTTGCAAAGCCGCCGCAGTTGACGAGGTATTGTTTCTCGGCGGATACATCGACCGTGCGGACAAGTGTGAATGGCGACGTAAAAAGTAGCTCCTAAGTCTCAGCGGCTTGCCGCTGAATGCCCCTTCTACACAGAAAACTTGAGTTAAAAAATCGGTGCGCCAATAGTCCGCCAATCAGTCCTAACAGCCTAGACCTGGATGTATCGAGGTCTAACGAATCGAGCGGCGCCTCCCCTAATTCAGCAAAAAGCCTTTCGCCACAATAAGATAACCGTCCCAAAAATAGTTTTTGACAGCCCTGCGGTCAATTTGTTACAGTCCGCCTCTCGTTAAATAAGTTCCGATTCCGCCAATACTTGCCTGAAGTTGTCTGGATAAGGCCTCCTGCTGGCAGATTGACAAGCGCGGCGATGGGTCAGAGTGTGCTTATTAACGGCGGTCAGGTTCCCTTTCATCTTGAAAAATCCACTTCGGGGAGGTCAGAGAACAATCAAAAATGAAATCAGCCATCGCTGAGGTTGCTCAGACCTACGGCATTGAGAATTGGGGCGCGGGTTATTTTGACATCAATTCGCGAGGCAATCTGATTGTCCGTCCGGTTGAGGGGGACCCCCGCAGCGTGGATGTCAAACGAATCGTCGATGATCTGATTTCCCGGCGCGTCAAATTGCCGGTCCTTATAAGATTCCCCCAAATCTTCGCCAGCCAGGTTCGGAAGATGAACCAATCCTTCCGCTCGGCGATGAAAGAATTCGATTATAAAGGCGAGCATCGCGCCGTCTTCCCGTTGAAGGTTAACCAGCGCAAGCAGGTGATCGAGGCCTACCTCGAAGAAGCCTCCAAATACAATTACGGGCTGGAAGCCGGAAGTAAGCCCGAGCTTTACGCGGCCATCGCCATGGATCAGTCCCCGGACTCGCTGCTGGTCTGCAACGGGTTCAAGGACGACAGCTTCATCGATCTTGCCTTCGTCGGCGCTCAGGCAGGAAAGAACGTCATAATCGTCATTGAAAAACTCAACGAACTGGGCAAAGTGGTGGACCGCGTCCTCGAAACCGGCGTCCGCCCGATGGTCGGAATGCGCGTGCGACTTTACACGCGCGGATCTGGGCGGTGGGAGAAATCCGGCGGCGAACAGTCGAAATTCGGGTTGACCACGACCGAGCTGTTGCAGGCTATCAAAATGCTCAGCGACGCCGGGTTGACCGACATGCTGCGCGTGCTTCATTTCCACATCGGGTCGCAGATCACGCAGATCAAACGCGTCAAGGCGGGCGTTAAAGAGGCCGCGCGCGTTTACGCCAAGATCCGAAAGATGGGCGTCGACGTCGACCATCTGAACGTGGGGGGCGGCGCGGGCGTCGATTACGACGGCAGCAAGACCAGCTTCGAATCGTCGGTCAATTACACCATGCAGGAGTTCGCCAACGACGTCATCTACACGATCAAGGGCGTCTGCGAGGAAGAGAACGTGCCCGAACCGAACGTGATCACAGAGTCGGGGCGCGTGCTGGTCGCCTATCACGCGATGCTCGTCACCAATATCATTGACGAGATCGAGACCGTGCAGGGCATCCACAACATCACGATCACCGGCAACGAGGCTCAGGTGATCAACGAATTGTACGACCTGTACAAGACGATGAACGCCAAAAACTTCCTCGAGTATTACCACGACGCGCTCGAACACAAGGAAGAACTCTGCACGCTCTTCGACCTCGGCTTCATCTCGCTCGAGGACCGCGCGAAAGGCGAGGTGCTCTTCTGGGAAGTTTGTGACGAGGCCAACAATTTCGCCAAGCAGACACAGATCAAGTCGGAAGAGTTCGACGACCTGAGAAAGCTGCTGTCCGCGAAATACCTCTGCAATTTTTCGGTCTTCCGATCAGTGCCGGATCATTGGGCGATAGACCAGCTCTTTCCGATCATTCCCATCCACAAGCTCAATGAGCCGCCCAAAGACACCGCCACTTTGTGCGACATCACATGCGATTCCGACGGCGTGGTGGACAAGTTCGTGGACCTGCACGACGTGAAGGAAGTTCTGGAGGTCCACGACCTTCAGCCCGGCGAGCCCTATTTCCTGGCGATGATGCTGATCGGCGCTTATCAGGAGGTGATGGGGAATTTCCACAACCTCTTCGGCACGACCAATGAAGCCCACGTCATTGTTTCAGGCGACGGCGAATACCACATCAGCCGCGTCATCCCCGGCTCGACAGTGGGAGACATGGTCTCTTTCGCCAAATACGAAAAAGAATTCTTGCAAGACGGTTTCCGTAATTTGCTTAATAGACAGATCAAGAAAGGAAAGCTGACTGAGGAACAGGCGACCGGCTTAGCCGACGATTACGAAAGCCATTACCACGGCTACACGTATCTCGCCGGCAACGGACACAGGTAACAGTGGTTAGTGGGTAGTGGGCAGTGTATAGTGTTTGGATTATGCATGCCACTAACCACGAACCACGAACCACTACAACCAGTCAGTCATTTGAAAAAGTAATGATCCGAAGAATAAAAGGCGCTAAATACCTGGTAAAACCGACTGACCCCCTACAAATCGACCGTGACCGCAGCGTGCCCGGACTGCTGGACAAGATGGAAAAGATATCTTTCCAGGGACGCAATCTGGCGCTGGCCCATCAAATCTGGCTCCAGATGTTGCAGGAGAACGCCGTCGTATTGATGGGCGTGGGCGGCGCTCTGGTGCCGTCCGGGATGCGCCGGCTGATCGCTTACCTGATCAAGAACCGGTGCATCGACGTGCTGGTCGCCACCGGGGCGAACATCTTCCACGATCTGCACGAAACGCTCGGCCGACATCATTACCTCGGCGATCCTAAAGCCCCCGACGCCGAGTTGCTCGAAGAGAAGGTCGACCGCATCTACGACACGTTCGCTTCGGAGGAGGAGTTCCGCGAAGCGTACGAATGGATCGGCGGGTTCGCCGCGCAACTCGACAGTTCGCACTCCTATTCGACTCGCGAATTTCTGCACCTGCTGGGGCGCGAGTTGAGTGAGATCGCCACCGAAGACGGCATTCTGACCTCGGCGTTCAAATCACGCGTGCCCGTCTTCTGCCCCGCCATCACCGACAGCGCGTTCGGGGTGGCCATCGGCATCAGCCGCATCGAGAAGAAGAACCAATTCCAATTCGACGTGATTCAGGACGTGGTCGAGATGGCTCAGATCGTCTCCAAGTCCCGTTCGACCGGCGTGGTCTACTTCGCCGGCGGCGTGGCCAAATCTTTCATCCAGCAAAGCGAGACCGCCGCCGCCATGCTGCACAACACCGTCCGCGGCCACAAATTCGCCGTGCAGGTCGTAACCGATTCGGCCGATTACGGCGGGTATTCGGGCTCCGATTTCGATCAGGCGCAATCATTCGGCAGGCTAGCCAAGAACGCCCGCTCGGTCACGGTGCGGTGCGACGCGACTATTGCCATGCCCATGCTTGTAACATCCCTATCGCAAACCGCCTCGAAAGCCATGCGGACTCGCAAGCGCATCCAGTTCAACTTCGGCAAAGACCTGACCATCTCTATGCCGTGACATGCCCCACTTATTACAGCTTCTGTTGCTGCTCGTGATCATCGTCTTCGCGGCGAAAGCCGCCGGGGCGCTGAGTGTGCGCTTCGGCCAGCCCGCGGTCTTCGGCGAAATCCTGATCGGGCTTCTACTCGGCCCCACTGTGATCGACCTGCTGCGACTGTGGCCGTTCGCCTCCGCGCACGATTCGCTTGGGAACGCCGTCAAAGATTTTTCCGAGATCGGGGTCATACTGTTGATGTTCGTGGCCGGTCTGGAAACCGATCTGGACGAGATGAAACGTGTGGGGCGCGTCGCTTTCTGGGCGGCGGCGGGGGGCGTCGTTCTGCCGATGGCGGGGGGGGCGGCGACGGCGCGCGCCTTCGGCTACGGATGGCGGGAAGCGATCTTCATCGGCGCGGTGCTGACGGCTACGAGCGTTTCCATCTCGGCCCAAACGCTGATGGAGTTGAAACAATTGCGCTCGAAAGAGGGCATGACAATCCTCGGCGCGGCGGTCATCGACGACGTGATGGGCATCATCGTACTGTCACTCGTCGTGGCGTTCTCGACGGTCGGCGGCTCGACGGTCGGCGATCACGTAAGCTCCGAAGCGACGCTCCCCATGCTGCTCGCGGGCGCGCTCGCGGGCGGCGCCAAGGTCGCTGAGATTCTGTTCGTGGTCGCGCTGATGGCGCTCTTCTTCGCGATTTCGATCTGGCTCGGGCTAAAGTTCTTCGACCGGCTGCTTGCGCGCGCAATGACAGTCCCGGCAAGTCAGGCGCTGCTGGCCTTCTCTGTCGGCGTCGCGTTTATTTACGCCTTTTTCGCCCAGTACGTCGGCCAGGTGGCGGCGATCACCGGCTCATACATCGCGGGCGTACTCTTTACGCGCACGCGGTTCAAACGCGAGATAGACGAAGGCATTCACCCATTGACCTACAGCATCCTCGTCCCGGTCTTCTTCATCTCGATCGGCCTCGAAGCCGACGGGCGCGCGCTCGCTGGCGATTCGGCGAAGCTGTGGCTGATGGCCCTGATTCTGACCGTCGCCGTCGCCGGCAAGGTCTTAGGCTGTGGCGCTGCGGCGCGTTTGTGCGGCTTCAACCGTCAGGAATCTTTGCGCGTCGGCGTCGGAATGATCTCGCGCGGCGAGGTCGGGTTGATCGTCGCCGGCGTTGGATTGGCGAGCGGGGTAATCGACAAGGAGATTTTCTCGATCATGGTAATTATGGTCCTGGTGACGACCATGATCACGCCGCTGTTGCTCCGGCTGGTCTTCCCGCGCGTGGTCGAGGAGCGCGCCGACGTTTACGAATCCATAGCCGGAATTGAAGAAGCTGAATTCGACAGCCAAACGATTGAGCAAAAGATAAAAGGACGATAGCGCAGTTTCATTTTCCAGCATGAGCCCGCGCTTCAATGGCGAAAAAATGCGGCGGGTCTCGCGACCCGCCGCGTCAAGGAGTCCATCAACTAAGCACCAGCTACGGAAGTAACTCGTTAAAATCTTCGCCGACCAATGACGTCGGCTTTTTATTTCAATTTGACCCCAGCAAAACCAGCCCGGGACTTAAAAGCGCTGCGCGCCTAAGCAGGCGGTTAACCCCGTTCGCGACCGCGTGGCAGTCGCGCGCGAACAGTTCCAACTAGAATGTAATTCCGTAATAGACGAATAGTCCGTTATTCTTTCTGCCCGAATTGCCGATGCTGTAGCCAATATTTAGGAGGCTCGACTTCGGCAATGCGAAGGAGAAGCCCGGCGTGACATAACCGAAGGCGTTCTTGCCGCTGAACCAGTCGGCGACAAAGCTGACCCTCTTCGCCAGCGGCTGTTCGTAGCCGACCATCGCGCCGCCTTTATCCACGCCGGCAATGTCCAATCCGCCGAGGCCATAACCGCCGACTGTGAAGCGCGGGCCGTAATCGCCTTTGAACTTCTTACTCATATTGCCGTAAAAAAGTCCGAAGGTGTCGTTGTCGCTGCGGTTTCTGAGCGGCGTGTAAGCGATCGCGCCGAATGTCATCGCCGCGCCTTTTTCCTCGCTCGCCCAGGCCTGCCACTTGATATTCGGCTGCGCGTAAACGACCGTCGGCGCCGCCGAATCGGTCGTGGAGACGTTCAATCCGATCTCGACGCCCTTGCCCACTCCCACGACCACGCGCGGGACGTAGGATTGAAAGCCGCCGTTGTCGTGGCTTTCAAGATGAGTGATGAGATCGAATTCAAAATAGACCTTCTTCTTCGCCACGACGTCGGTCGAAGGAATGTTGAAGATGGTTGATTGGGCGAGCGCCTTGTCGGCGCATATCGCGACGAGCGCGATTAACAAAACTATTCCGGGATGGGTGAAGCGTGGTTTCAGCGTCATAGTGACTTTCTCCCTCATAATGGAAAGTGGGACGGACTGACGGACTTTGAAAATTAAACGTAACCACGAAATCCAACGTAGGGGAGGGTTTACCCTCCCTGGTTTGCGATCGAGGCGATTGGGCGGGGAAAACCCGCCCCTACGTTGCTGCATTTAATTTTCCAAAGACCATAAGTCTGTTCCACTCTCGATTGTTCCGATTTAGCTCCGGCGAGAGAATCACTGATGAGCGCTTGCCACTCTTGAGGCCGAGTCTTACACTCATAAGCGATCGCGCCGGTAGCTACAGTCAGTTGCCAGTGCGGTTACTGTAAGGGGCGTTTCGCGATGATGTTGCCGCATCATCAAACAAGGCGAATCGCCCCTCTGCATTTGCGTGGCGCCGGGCGAAGCGGCCGCTCGGCGCCGTTCTCACTTCACGTCTAAAACCATCTTTTATCCTGCTTCATTGAACACAGTTTCTCCGACCAGACCAGGCTCTTTGGCCTTCACGGTGTCCGTAGGGGCGGCATAGCCGCCTACCAGACTACCCGACGAGATCTGGAATTCGGGATATGCCAGCGCGCCCATCTCCGGCAAGTCGAGGCCCGCGATCTCATCTTCAGCCGAGACGCGGATCCCGAACAGCGCGTTACATGCCTTGAAGAAGACATAGAACGCCGTGAAGACGAACACGAAACAAGTGACCATGCCAATGACTTCGGCCAGAAACTGCTTCGCATCGCCGTAGAAGAGCCCTCGAACCGCTCCCGGCACGCCGTTCCATCCATCGCCATACACGCCGTCGGCAAAAAGCCCCAACGAGAGCACGCCCCAGGCGCCGCAGGTCCCGTGAACGGAGATGGCGCCTACGGGGTCGTCAATCTTCATCTTGCGCTCGACGAAGAAGACCGACCACACGACGAGCACGCCTGCGATCAAACCGATGATGACCGCCGACACCGAATTGACGAAGGCGCACGGCGCGGTGATGGCCACCAGCCCGGCGAGCATCCCGTTGGCCAGCATGCTCGGATCGGGCTTGCCGTATCGCAGCCACATATAGAGCATCGCCGAGAAGGCTCCCGCCGCCGAAGCGAGCATCGTGTTGACGGCGACGACCGCGATGCGCAGGTCATTGCCCGAAAGCGTCGAGCCGGGGTTGAACCCGAACCAGCCGAAAGCCAGGATGAAGGTCCCGACGATCGCCATCGGGATGTGGTGGCCAGGAATGGCTACAGGCTTACCTTCTTTGGTGAACTTGCCGATTCGCGGCCCGATCACCATCGCGCCGGCAAGCCCCGCCACGCCACCCACCATATGCACCACCGATGAGCCGGCAAAATCCACGTGCCCGTGGCCAAGACCGAAGTTGGAGCCAAGGGTCGCAAGCCATCCGCCACCCCACACCCAGTTGGCGAACAACGGATAGATGAACATAGACATGAAGAATCCGAAGAGGACGAACGAGAAGAACTTCCAGCGTTCGGCCATCGCGCCGGTCGGGATGGTCGCCGCCGTATCCATGAAGACCATCTGGAAGAGAAACAGCGCGAACACGCCCACGTCGTAAGAGCCGAAGCTCAGGAAGAAACCATGCAGCCCGAACAACCCGAAGGTCTTGCCAAAGAGCGTTATCGCGAATTCATGATTGAGTGGCGGCGTGCCGCCCAGTGTGGCCACCGCTCCGACCCCTCCCATCTGCAAGGCGTATCCGCAGATCCAGAAGCCCAACATGCCGATGGCGTAGACCATGAAATTCATGGACATCGTGTGCGCGGCGTTCTTCGCCCTACAGAACCCGGTCTCCACCATCGCAAAGCCCGCTTGCATGAACATGACCAGGAAGCCCGTGATCAGCGTCCATACTATGTTGAGAGCGATCTTGCTGTGCCCTACCGCTTCCAACGCGTCAATCAAGGCCGCCTTGCCAGGCTCTTTGAGAGGCACATCGCTGGCGGTTCCCGTTGCGCTGCCGTTAGGGTCGGCCGCAGGAGGCGCGGGAGTTTGCGCCGAAATCGCGAAGCTCGCCCCCTGCCAGATGGCGAGGGAAAACAACAAAGCAAATAACAACCTGATAGCTCGTGCTCTTTTCATTTTATGCTCCTTTATCGTGCGTACGTTAAGCGCGTCTTCAACAGGCAACGGCTAGAGACCCGGGGACGCGACATTTGCCACTTGCTACAGGCTGATGCTAAGTTCAATCGATGGATCGTCGTAATCAATAAGTAAGTCAGTAACGGCATTAGCCACAGAGACACAGAGACAGAGAGGGAAAACCATCTGTGGCTCTGTGTCTCTGTGGCGACGCTTTTTCAAACTGCGTTCACTCCATGTTCGCCAGTGCGAATGCGTACCGCCTCTTCTACGGGGAAGATGAAGATTTTGCCGTCGCCGAATTTGCCCGTGCGGGCGGTCTTGATGATCGCATCAATCGCATTTTCGACGATCTCTTCTTCAACAACGACTTCGATCTTCAGCTTGGGGACGAATTCGACCTTGTATTCACTGCCGCGATAGACCTCGGTATGGCCTTTCTGCCGCCCGAAGCCCTTTACTTCGCTGATCGTCATTCCCTGCACGCCGAGCGTCTGCAAGGCGTCCTTGACGCTCTCGAGCAGATGGGGACGGATGATCGCTTCAATCTTTTTCATAGCTTGGCCTCTCTTCCTGAAACGAAATTCAAGTTGAACCGCTTTACTCTCGAACCGGATTGGCCGCCGCCGCGAACGACGCTTCGGCGTAACCGACGCCCGGTTGCGAGGATGAAAGCACGTCGAGGTCCAGGTTGTACCCCTCCTCGCCGTGCTGCGACAAGTCCAACCCCGTCACTTCGTCTTCGCCAGTCACTCGTACGCCGACAATCAGGTCGACGACTTTAAGAATGATGAACGATCCGACCACGGCCAGCGAGATCGAAATCAACGAAGCGATCAACTGGTTGAGGACCTGTTTCGAATTGCCTTCGATCAATCCGCTCGGCAGGGTTTTCCCCTGGGCGTCTTTGAAGACGATGTTGACGGCGCTGTTGGCGAAAACTCCGGTCAGAATCGCGCCGGTGAAACCGCCAATGCCATGGACGCCGAACGCGTCGAGCGAATCGTCATAACCGATCGCCTTCTTCAAGCTGGTCACGGCGAAGTAACACACAACGCCGGCGATAAAGCCGATGGCCAAGGCCCCCATCGGCGTGACGAATCCGGACGCCGGAGTGATGGCGACCAGTCCCGCCACCGCGCCCGAAATGCCGCCGAGCACCGTAGGTTTGCCCTGACGAATCCATTCGATCACCAGCCAGCCGATGACCGCCGAAGCCGCGCCGAAATGCGTCGCGACGAACGCGCTCGAGGCCAGGCCGCTTGCATTCACCGCGCTGCCCGCGTTGAACCCGAACCAGCCGACCCACAGTAGAGACGCGCCGATCACGCTGATCACTAAGTTGTGCGGCGCAATCGGGGTCTTCGGATAGCCCAGGCGTTTGCCCAGATAGAGCGCGCAGATCAGCGCCGAGAACCCCGACGACATATGCACCACCGTGCCGCCCGCGAAATCTAGCGCCGGAACCCTTCCGCCCAAAAACGCGTTCAGAAATCCGCCGTCGCCCCAGACCATGTGAGCCATCGGGAAGTAGACGACCACCACCCACAGCGAGCAGAAGAGCAGCATCGCCGAAAACTTCATTCTCTCGGCGAAGGCTCCCGTGATCAGCGCCGGCGTGATAATCGCAAACATCAGTTGGAAGACCATGTAGGTCTGATGCGGTATTGTGCCGGCGTAGACCGACGGCGCGGCGCCGACGTCTTTCAGGAACAGGTAGCTCAATCCGCCGATGAACGGACTGCCCTTGGCGAATGAGAGACTGTAACCGAAGATCGCCCAGATCGCCGTGACGACGGCCATCAGGATGAAGCTCTGCATCATCGTTGCCAGCACGTTCTTTTTGCGAACCAGTCCGCCGTAAAAGAGCGCCAGTCCGGGGCCGGTCATCAACAATACCAGCGCCGAAGAGGCCAACATCCAGGCGTTATCGCCAGCGGTTTGAGCGCCGGCGACTGCGGATTCGGCCTTCGCCAACCGCTCTTCGACCGTCTGGCCATATACGGCAGACACAATTGTCAAACATCCTGTCAGGGCAAAGATCGCCCTGAACAAAAGAGTCTTTGTTCTCATAGCTGGTTTCCTCAATTTATAAGGTTGATAGATACTACATTAACTCTGTCTTTCCCCGAGCGCGTCAAGAATCGCGTCTTCAATCGCCGCCAGCTCGCCGTCCGCCAGTTTCTCGCCCGCGGCTTTGGTTACGTAGAAGATGTCGAGCGCCAGGTTCTTCTCGGTCGCGACCTTTGCGAAGACTATGTCCAGGTCGAGAGACGAAAGAGTGTTTGCGATCTTGTAGGCCAGTCCGAGCCGGTCGCCTGTTCGTAGTTCGAGTATAGTGCTCTTGTCTGATGATTGATTATCCCAGCTTATTCTTGTGGCGCTCGGCGCGATCGCCTTTCGCCTTTGAAAGCGCGAGACGGTTTGCGAGCGCAACCTCTTTTCGACCGCCGCCGCCACGTCAAGCTCGCCGCAGAGGGCGCGGCGGATCGCGTCGTCTATCTGTTCCCACCTTGTGGGGTCTGTGATCGGTTCTCCGGCGGCGTCGCGCACCTTGAACGAATCGATCGCGATCCCATCGGCGCGGGTATGGAGCTGAACGCTGAGAATGTTGACGCCCTGGGCCGTCAAGGTCCCCGTGACGCAGGCGAAAAGCCCGTGACGGTTCGGCGCGCACAAGTGCAGATCGGCGCACCGCGCATGCGTGTCGATGCGCCAACCGGTCTTGACCGGGCGCGAATTGAGCGCGTGCGCCAGGCGGACGTGCTCAATGATCGTTTGCGCCGGCGCCGACCGCGCATAGTCTTCGGGCAACAGGTCGAAGTGCCTTCGCGTCTCGTCGACGTCGATCTCGCTCGCCAGCATCCGCGCCACGCGATCGCGCAATTCCTCGAGGACGCGCCCCGGTTGAAGGTCCGGCGCAAGAATCGCACGGGCTTTCGTGTACAGCTCCCAGAGCAGCGCGTCTTTCCATTCGTTCCAGACGCCTGGACCCACGCCGTGGATGTCGCCGTATGTCAGCAGTGTGAGCATGTTCAGGTTGTCGAGCGTCCCGACCCGCTCCGCGAAATCGTTGACCACTTTCATGTCCGACAGATCGCGCCGCTGCGCGATCTGCGACATCGTCAGGTGATGGCGAATCAGGAAAAGAACCTGATCAGTCATTCGCGGTTCCGGGTTGAGTCGAGCGAGAGCCCGCTCAGCCAGCCTAATCCCCTTCTCTGTATGATTCCCGCCCAATCCCTTGCCGATATCATGCATCAATAAGCCCAAATGCAGCGGGGCCGGGTCGCTGATCTCGCCGTAGAGATTTCGATAACGCTCCGTCTCTTTGCCGCGTGAGAGGGTCAGATCGTCCAACGCCCCGATCGCCCGCAGAGTGTGCTCATCCACGGTGTAGCGATGATAAAGATCGTGTTGAACCAGACACGTGACGCGTCCGAATTCGGGCAGAAACTTTCCCAGAAAATCCAGTTCGTGCATCAGCCGCAGCGCCGCCGCCACTCGCCCTTTGACCCGCAACATCTTCAAAAACGCCTGCGCCGCTTCAGCGGAAGAGCGGAACGCGCGATTCACGACTGGCAGACTCGATTGAATCGCGTCCTGTAACTTCACGCTGAAGCCGGCGCCGGTAGCCTGCGCGTAGGAAAACGCCATCATTATTCTTTGACCATCGAGCCCCGTCTGACCGGCCCTCCCGCCGGCGAGTTCGCCGCCAGCGAATTCCGCATTGGATTCGACCAGATCGAGCGTCCCATCGCTCATAACGAACCCCCCGATCGCCGCCGTCGAGCGGGAGCGCGCGAACCAGATCTTCTTCTGCCGCCCGGCCACGGCGCGCCGCAGATGAGATTCGCACAAACGATGCAAACGCCGCGCGTGCAAGTAGTAATCGCGCATGAAAATCTCCGACGCCCGCTGCTTTACCGAATCGGCGTAGCGCAGATTGCGCGCCACCTCCTGTTGCAGATCGAGCGAGAGAGCGTCCGTGCGGCGCGACGTCATAAAGTGCAATTCGTTGCGCACGCGCAGCAGAAAGTCGTAAGCCGAGCTGACGGCCTTGGCGTCCCTTTCAGGAATGACCCCCGCATCGACGAGGCCTGCGAGCGTCGCCCGCCCGTATGCAATGCGCGAGGCCCAGAGCAGCTCATGCAGATCGCGCAAACCTCCGGCGCTCTCCTTGATGTTCGGCTCCTGCATGAGCGCCGCGCCCCCGAATTTAGCGTAGCGCGCGTCGCGCTCCTTCATCAACTCACCCAGCAAAGCCGCCTTCTGTTTTTCAAAGACCTCTTCTTCCAGCCGGTCGACAAGCTGCTCGAACAATTTCGCGTCGCCCCACAGCAGCCGCGCGTCGATCATCGAGTTGCGCGAAACGACGTCCTCCCTGGCCATCGAGACGCAGTCGCCCAGGCTGCGCACGCTGTGCCCAATGTTGAAACCTGCGTCCCAGAGCAGGTAGAGAACCGCTTCGCTCAACTTCGCGGCGAACGCGGCGTCCTTGCGATTCCGGTGCAGAAACATAATGTCGATGTCCGAATACGGGGCGAGTTCACGCCGCCCGTATCCGCCGAGGGCGATGATCGCGAATTGCCCGCCGTCGGCGACGTCGCCGAAATTGGCGCCGAATTTTTCTTCGACCGCCGCGCGGGCGATGCGTTCGATCAACAAATCGACAATCAGACTCCTCGCCTGAACTATCTGCTCTCCACCTATTCCGAATCGGTGGCGCAGGCTCAATCGCTGTGTCTCTATCTTCAGGAATTTTTTGAGCGCGACGAGACGTTGCGCCGGATTCGGCTGATTCTCAATCTTACGCAGCTTCTCGCCCGCGTGACGCTGAATTGTGGCCAGATCAATCTGCATCTCATTTGCGCCGCCTGCGCTGAGGTTACGCAAGCTGGGCGCCAAAGGAGAGAAGGTAAGGTAAAGCCGCTGCAATGCCTGTGTTTATTGGCTTTTGCCGCGTTCAGACCGTTTCGGCGGCTGTCGAAAAATCCGGTCGAGTTAGACAAAAGTGTAGCTTATGCCAAGAGAGCTCACATTTTTGTAATGCTCAGGACTGAAGCTGAAGGCGAAATCCCGCCAGCGAAATATGCTGGACTGTTCACCCTCATCATTACCAAAACTTTTGCGCGGAATGGATGTTCACATTTTCAGCCTGCGGAGCGGGCGGCAGAATAGAGCCCGGAGTGGAGCCGAAGCCGCAACCCCAGGGACCCAGGATTTATCGCCCTAGCCCGCGGAGCGGGCGACAGCGATTGGCCTAGTCTCAATGATGATGAAATGGCGAATGACGAAAAGCTGCCGCCCGCTTCGCGGGCTTGATGTGCGCTTAGACCATATTCCTGGGGTTCCGCTAACGCTACACCCCAGGCGCTACTCTGACGCCCGCGTTCGCGGGCTAAAATACGATATACGCGCTTCGTGTAAAAATTTGGGTAATGACAAGGGTTTGAAGCTATGCGGCGGGGAGGGGCGTCGCGTGGCTGTAAAAATAGGCCTTCGACTTCCTGGCCTATTGGACAAAATTGTCATCATAACCACGACAATCAACATTAATGTCAGAAAGATATTTGAACATTACTTAAGAACCGCCGTCACTTCTTCATGCAGCCTGCCGCCCGCATAGCTCCGTTGAATGCAAACCTGTTCAACTGGCGCGGCCACGTCGAGCAGGCCCGCGACCTCGCCGGAGAAGAACTCCATTGACGGTTCGTTCGGGCCGAGCTGTTTGATCTCTTCTCCGCGACGCTCTTTCCAGTAGGCTTTGATCCGCGGCTCGTCCAGCTTCGCAAAGATCTGATCGAAGGCCGCCCTGCGTTCACTAAATCGGATCACAGTCAGTTCGTGAACATGCGTTTGGATATGTATTTCGCGCTTCGATTGAACGTCTGTCATTAATGACGCGAGCAACTCCGTGTTGTTCGATACGATCAGATGCCGTCCGCGCAACCCGTAGCCGATCGCCCGGCCCAGCATAGGCAATCGCATCTCGCGCCACTCCGCCCCATTCGCGCTTCGGCTGTTCCACTCGAACGAAGCCGACGCTCCGGCGATCACAAGGCGGCTCGTGGCCAGCCCCGTTATCGCGCGTTCGAGCGCCGCCCGTTCGAGCGCCGCCGGGTTATCCAGCGCGACTATCGCGGCCCGGCGGAACTCGGCGAAGAGCGGACCTTCGACCGCGCGGGGCTTGGCGATCTTTGCAGCCACTGACGGCTTCGCCGGCTGAAGCGCCGAACGCAACGCGTCAGAGAGCCTCTGTTCGTCTTTTAGTCTGATCGCAGCGTCGTCGACTTCGCCCGCGCCGCGCTCGCCCGCGTCTTCAGGGTCGTTGACATCGAGGTTGTATCTGTCGCTTAAATATGAATAACGGCTGCCGCCATCAGAATCTTCGTTTTCACCAGCGACCTCGAAATCGCTGTCGTCGTAGCGCCTCCAACTCCAATCTCGCCCGCTCTTAGCAGCCTCGACCTTCCCGTCGAAGAGCGCGTCGCGGATCATTACGAGGCTCGGGCTCAGATCGCCGCCGACGGCGCGTATCTGCGCGAAAGGGGCGTCAGCGGGGATGATCCGCTCGATCTGTTGCAGCGACTTTTCCGACAAAGCCGCGCCGGGGCTCGGCGCGCGACCGTCGATCAGAAATTCGCGCTGTTCGACCCAACGGTTATTTTGCAACTCCAGGTCGAATATTCCCGAGCGCATGTTTCTCATGTCTTCCGCGGCGCCCACCGCCCAGTAGCGCTTGAAATACCAATCATCGTTGAGCTGAGTTTGGTTGACCCAGACCGTCATGAAATGCGGCGTCATGGTTTTACTGAGCGTTTGAAACGAAGGCTCGTCTGTCATCCGATCCTTCTTCGTCTGCCTGCCAATACCTGCGCTAATATTGGCGATTGTCCGTAGCAGCAGCCTTTCGCTGGTGGCGAGAACGAATCTGCCTTTTAACTGCGCGAATCCGATCTGCTGCTTCTGACGCCCCTTGTCCGCCTCGACGTCGCTTAGATAATAGACCGTCCCGCCGGGCGCTTCGACCTCTTCGAAGTTATCCTTGTGTTGAAAGAACTGCGTGGCCGCGAACTTAGCGTCGCCGAGCGGCGCGATCACGACCAAGTCCAAACGCCCGATGTCGTATACGGCGATGGCGGCGCGGTTGGAGGCTGCGGCGCTGAACGCCGGCAGGCCGAGCGAAAAGCCCGCGGCCGTGTTGAACTCCTCCCACCGCGAAAAGAGCTTGTTGGCTAAGTGGCGGCTCCACAGCTTCTGGTAATTGACACTCTTCAGATAACGCTCTTTTAACGCCGACTCGTCCCACTGTTTGACAGCCGCCGGCAGGTCTCGGAACTGCGCGTAAACAACCGCCCCGCGCGGGAAATCGTTCGCCAGCTCGAAGCCGCTCGACGCGCGGCCCGCCGACACCGCGTTGATCGCGACGCCGATGCAGATCAGCGTCGCGATCAGCGCCGCAGTGATGAGAGAACGCCTGATGATTTGCCGATAATCCGTGTTTGAAAACATTTCCGCCTCCTGTTCGTAGCGCCGCCTTCAGGCGGAAAGCGATCATTTATCGCGCCCATCCGCCCGAAGACGTCGCTATGAACCATGACTAACTTCGCGTAACCGCATTCTCGTTGAACTCGATTGACAACGGCGTTTTGCGCCTGCGTTCTTTCTGTTTCGCTTTCAACTGCTCGATTCGCGACTCCGATTTGCGCCGTTCGGCCGAATCCGGCGACATATTCAACTTCGCAGTCTCAAACTCAATAGCATTCTCCAGCTCGCCGATCTGTTCGGAGGAGATCGAAAGCAGTCCGAGCAATTCGAGCTGCGATTGAGACAGCCGGCGGCTTGAACGCTCCGACAGGCTGATCAACCCTGTCTTCGCTCTTTCGACCCGCTCATCATCCATACCCGCTGGGCCCGCCGGTTGATTGGCAGCCGATTGGCCTTTCAACCGCTCGTCGGCGCCGGCCAGCCTCAACGCCGCGCGATGCCATCCCTGCTTCGCGCAGAGCCTGACGACTTGCCATCGCTGCTCGTCTTCGGTCGCGCCGAAGGGCGCGGCGACCGACTCGTCGCCGAAAGCGATCATCGAATCGAGCAAAGAACTTAAAGCATCGCTCTCCCGCCCGGTGTTTTTTTGCGACAGCGCGCGGAAGAACTTAAGTTGAGCTCCCGGACTGCTCGTCACGGCGTCGTCGAGGCGTTTGTTCGCGCCGTCAGGCTGCCCGCGACTGAGCATTGATTGCGCTTCTACGGCTGCGGCCATCTCCTGGTCCTTGATCGCGCGAACCTGTTGATCGAGAGGCGACCAGCCATTCGTCCCACCTTCTGATTTGACGACCTCCGGCGCGATCCACACAGCGGTCCATCGGATCCGCCGCGGGACGCGGCGATCCGAAATCAATGACGCAAGTTGATTCGACGCCTCGTCGGTCTTTCCGCCCGCCGCCAGCGCGCGCGCCAATTCCAGCCTGTTCACGCTCTCTTCCGGCGATAGAGCCGACAATCGTCGGCGGTATTCAATCGCGACGGCGAATTGATCGAACTCGGAGGCAGTTTCAGCTGCGATGCGCAGCGCCTCGGCCAACTGGATCTGATTCGATGGCTGCGGACGCTCGATCCATTCGGCGGCGCCGGCCCGCGCCTTGACCCAATCGAGCGCGGCGACTTCGGCCGCGGCGGTTTCGCGCGTCTCCGAATCGCCGAGTTCGACCATCAGCTTCAACATCTTCGATCCGCGTTCGGCGTCGCCTCTTTCAAAGGCCAGCCGCGCCAGCCCAGCGAATGACGACGCCTGAAGCTGTTCTAGCGCGAGGCCGCGTTCGTATGCGGCTTGCAACAATCGATTGGCTTCAGCGCCATGTTTCTCGGCGCGGAGCGTCGCCGCCGCCGTGTTCAGTCGCTCGATGTTCGGCGCCGCGACGCTCTCGAGCTTCGGGCTGGCTTCAATGCCGGCGAAGCGCTTGAGTCCGGCGACCGCCTGCTCGACGCGCCCCTGACGAACACCCAGCCGCAGCTTCGCCAATCGCAGCCATTCGGGGCGCGCGTAGCGACCTTTGAACTCCCGCTCGATCCTCGGAATCAGGCCGAGCGCCTCGACGTTCCTGCGCTCCGCGATCAGGAAGTCGAGGTACTTCTGGTACCAGCCTATTCGCGCTCCGAGCTGCTGCGAATCTTGCGCGTGGATTTGCGCCGCCGATTGCGCCGCCCTTTCGTGATCGAGCGACTCTTCAACCTCGTCCAGACTCCACGATGTTCGACTTCGCAGGCGGTCAACGAAATCCGCGTCGGATTCGTAGCGTGGTATGCCTTCGGCGTCTCGGATAAGCTTTTCGTAGAAGGGCGCGAAATGTTCGCGTTTGACGAGCGGTTCGTTGACCGCCATCTCCGCCAGAGAAAGATCGCTCGGCGCCGAATCGCAGAGCGCGCGCAGGTACGCCGCCTTCTCCGCCTCGCCTTTCGGAGACGCCTCGACGCCGTCCTCGCCCCCTTTAGGGCCCTCTTCGGAGCCCTCTTTCCCAAAGGATCTGGCCAGCGCCCGGACCAAAGGCTTGAGCGATTCCGCCTCTTCGCCTAAACGTTCCGCTTCCTTGAAGCTTTTGAGGATCAGCGGCTTCAATCTCTCGCGAGCGACGGAAGCCAGGCCGTGGCCCGCGAGCGTCCGCAGGTAGAGCGTGAGCGATTCGATCCCTGGCTTATCGCCGGCAATGATTTTCGACCAATATTCATCGGCCTCCTGGCGCTTGCCGAGCTTGAAGTAAGCCGAGCCGATGTCGGCGATGGTCTGCTGGTCTCCAGGATTCATCTCTAACGCGAGGAGAAAGTGTTCGAGCGAGAGTCGATGCTCGCCCTGATCGGCGTACCAGAGCGCCAGCCGTCTTTGCGCGCCCGAGTCCTTCGGGCGATCTTCAATCAAGGCGGGCAGGAAGGCCGCGCTTGTCGCCTTCGACGTCTGCTTCGCCTTTTCGGACGCCGCCAGCCATCGCCCATAACCTTCGGCCAGATAGAACCAGTTGTCGCCATTCAGGTGTTGCGTTTGATCTGGCTTGCTTGCGACCATCTCGCCGATGGTTTTCCAATTCAAAGCGCGGAGGAAAAAGGCTTCGTTGTCGCGGTTGAGGTCGCGCGCGGCGAGGCTGATCTCGGCCTGGCGCGACGATTTCCAGGCCGCCGATTGCTGGGAGGCCTCGACGGCTTCGCGCGCCAGCTTCAGCTCATTGTTTCTGAGTAGAAAGCCGATGAGCTGGAAGCGATGCGAGGTTTGACTTTGAGCGCATCGTCGCAGTTCCTCTCGCCCGGCGTCGCCCTGTTCGAGCAGCGCCTCGAAATATCGCTCGATCATCGGGTTCGTCGTGGCCGCCTGTTTACCCATGTTCGCCGCAAACTCTTCGCGCAGAACTCTCAACTCGGCGTCGTGGCCGCCGCCGAGCCGCGCGTATTCGGCGATCATCGAACGGTAGCCGAATTTGTCACGCCACTGATCGCGCGATCGCTCCTGTTCGAGCAATTTGACTGCGCGCGAGTAGGCTCCGCGCTCGGAGTAGAAATTGACCAGCGACATCAAACGTTCGTGGTAACCCGGCTCGTTTTTATCAATCGCCAGCGCGACGTCTTTGCGCGCGATCAGAATCCGCTCGGCCAATTGGCCCAGCCCTGCGCGCTGGCTCAGATTGAGCAGCGCGACCAGCGTTCCGTCTTCATCCGCCGCCCCCTTCGCTTCGGCCATCCACACGCGAACGTCGCGGTCAATCGCGGCCAGTTCGTCGCCTGTGGCGTATTCCGCCGCGACGCGCCCGACGGCTTCGGGCAGCGAGCGGTCGAACATCTCGACCAGCGCGCGAGCTTTGCCCGCCAGCAGATTATCCTTGCTCGCCGCGTCGCGCTTGATTCGAGTCCGCACATCCCACAACCGGCTCAGGATTTGGCCTAGCGGCTCTTCGTCGCGCAGCGCCTCGACGTAACCAGCCAGCTCAGACGAAAAGAGATCGCGCTTGTAGACATCAGACGTCCACGCGTCGAAAGCCTTGCGGTAAGCCTCAACGGCTTTCGCGCGCTCTTTGCCTCGCAGCGCTGAGGCTTCGGCGAACTGTTCGCCGAGCGTCTTCGTTTTCGGTTTTTCGACGGGGAGCTTTACGCGCGCGGCGTCGGCTTCGCTCTTGCGCCCGGCCTTTTCGTAAGCGTCAACCAGGCGTCGCAAATATTTCGGATCGTCGTTCGACAGTTCGCGGGCGCGGTCGAGCGCGTCAATCGCCGATTTGTAATCCTTCGCTTTCAGACAGACGTCGGCTAACTCAGCGCGCAATTCAATCATCTCCGGCTGATTGACGATAGCCTTTCGCAGATTGGCCGTCGAATTAGCCCAATCGCCCTTCGCTTCGTAAATCCGCGCCAGCACCAGGTTCCAGCGATAGTCTTTGAATGCCTGCTCTGAAGTCTTACTGTAATACTCGATCAGCGTGTCGCCTCCGCCGTAGCGCTTGACGTACTGGATCGCGGCCTTGACCTTCTCTTCGTCATCGGGATCGCGGTTGATGATCTCGATGTGCTGTTCGACGGCCGACTTGTAATCCCTGAGCTGGGTGAACGACTCAATCACGCCGTCGCGCAGATGCTCGATCAAATCGCGGATTTCGTAACGATCCATGTCCGACTGCCTGATCGCGTGGATGGTCTCGCGGTAGCGCTCGCGAAGCGCGTCCGGACGCGACCTGCGGACGTAAACTCGCGAAAGTTCCTTGAACACGTCCAGGTTGCGCGGATTTTCGTCGTAAAGTTTCTTGAGCGCGGTTTCAGCCGCCGACAGCCGGCCGCGTTCGATCAGACGAGCGGCCAACTTGCGCGCGAAGATGTAATGGAACCGTCCCCGGCTGCGCTGCGAAGCCTGCTGAAGCAACCTGATCGCGTTGTCGCGCCTACCCATCCGCCAGTTGAAATCGGAGGCTTCGGTCAATACGCCGTAATTGGTCGGATACTTTTTGACCAGGTTCGCGAGCATCGCCGAAGCCGCGCCCTTCCGCCCTTTGGCCGCGGCGCTTTCGGCCAATTGCAATTGGTAGGAAATCGCAAAGCGCATATTCTTCGCGGCCACTACAAGCCGGCGAAGCGTCGCCAGTTCGCCCGCCGCGTCCTTGTGACTGCCGAACAGCCCGCGCGCTTCATCGAGAAAATTCTGAGAGCGGCTGCGCGCGACTTCCCGCTTTAGCAGTGCGGCGGTCTCGTCCCACTTATTCAATTCTGCGAGCAGGTTGACGTAACCAAGAAGGAGCGATTCGCGGTCTTTCGTCCTGCCCAACTCGCGTTGAAATGCTGCGCGAAGCTGTTGCGGAATCCCCTTGCGCGCATAGAGAGTCTTCAGACGCCGCCGCGCGCGCCAATGATCTTCGGAGTCTCGATCCAACGCCTTTACGTATTCGCCGATCGCCTCGTTCGTCCGATGTTTGGCTTCGAGCAGCGCCGCCATCTGAAAGGCATAAAGCGCCTGGTCGTTCATCCGGCGTCGCATAGAGGCAAGCGTGCGAATCGCGTCGTCGTATTGAAAGTAATCCCAATAGACAGTGGCCGTGTCCAGGTATATCTCTTCGTCGCCCGGCCTGAGCGGAATCAATCGCTCCCATTCGCGGCTCGCGCGTTTGTAATCGCCGAGCTCGGCGTAAATCTCTCCGGCTTGCGTGCGGTAGGCCTCGGACGCAGGCTGGGAGTCGGCCACCTTCTGCCCGATCTTCGCAGCCTCTTCCAACGACCGTTGATCTTTCTGTCCGAATGATCGAGTGAAAGCCAGGAGCCGATCAGCGAACTCAGGCGTGTTCGGATAGAGGCGGTCGAGTTCGCGGTATGCGTCAACCGCCTCTTCGTAATTACAGAGCCAGGCGGCGGCGTCCGCGCGGAAAAGCTTGTAGGCGAGCGATCCGGTCGCGGCCGTAATCTTTTCGCGCGCCGCCTCGGCGTGTTCGCGCAGCTTCCCTTCTCTAGACAGATAGGGCAGCAAGCGATCGCGGATCGACTTCGACTCGAAGTAATATTCGGCCATCAACCGCCGCCAATCGTCCCAGCGGTTGCGCGCGGCGTAATAGTTAAGCAGCCCTTCGACGAAGCTCAGATCGTGCGGGAATCGCTCGTGTGCGCGAGTGTAAAGGCTCAAGTAAAGATTGGCGTCGAATTCGGAAGCCCTGGCGCTCGACCCTGAATTGACGAATTTGGCGAGCCAGGTCTCGGTCTCGCCGTCGTTCATCTTTTCGATCAGATCGCGCGAAAACCGCTCGAACTCGACCTTCCGTTCGCGCCGTAGATACCATCGCGCCAGCCGGTCGGTCCAGACGTTGGTTTTGAAGCGATTGATCGCCTCCTGATAAACGCGCAACTGCTCCTCGACCAGATTCGTCTGGCCGAGCCATTGCAACCTCTGTTCGTAGAGGCCCTGCTCATCGGGATATTTGTTGATCTCGCTCGAATAGAGCGCCAGTATCTCGGCCGTGCGGTTTTCGCGCGCCAGCGAGGCGACGTAGCGCGATAGCACGAGCGCATAACTGATGTGATCTTCCTCGGCCTTCTTCCTGAGCTTCAATGGGACCGCGCTGATCCGCATCACGCGCGAAGTTCCTTGCCACTCCGCATCGGCGCCGTCCTCGGTCGGCGGATACGTAATCGTCATCGGGCGATGCGAGGTCAAATCATCAATGCCGCCGGCTTCCAATACCGGCGCCAAATTTCTTTGAGGCTTGTCCTTCCCACGGCGTTCGCCCAGATGATCCATCACGCGCTGGTAGAGAGCGCGCTCTTCGGCGTATTTGCCGTAATTGATGTAGCAATCGGCGAGCTTCAACGCGACCTCGGCGTATTGCGGCGCGTCGTCGTATCGCTTCTCGAATTCGACCAGCAGCGAAGCCGCGACATTCGCCTCGCTCGTGGTCGAGTAATGTCGGATCAGATCGAGGTACATCTGCGCCAGTTCGGGCGAGGTCGGATATTCCTGCTTGTATTCATTGAACAGCCGATAAGCGGCGGCGCGGTTGAAATGCTCGACCGCCGCGTTCTCTTCTGCGATAAAGGCGCCCTGAGGATTTGAATCGGCGAGTATCAGCGAAAGCACGCCGCCCAGCATTCCCGGGCGCCGGTCGGCCTTTGCCACGTCCTCGTAAAATTTCAGATCGCCGGCGGTGAGCGGCGTGCGATCGTCCCCGGCGTTGGTCAGCAACCTGAACAGTTCGTAGAGAACCTTAGCGCGCAGCTCGGCGCCGCGCCGCAACCCGCCTTGCTGGTTGAGCGTGTAAAGAAACCGCGAAGCCTCATCCAACTTTGCGTTGGCGATCAGCAAACGTGAAACTGTGGCAAGCTCGTCGGCCGTCCATTTCGCGCCTCGCGCCGCGCGAGCCTGTTCGAGTCGCGCGAAGATGTTCACAGCCGTCGCTTCATTTTCGCTGTACTCGTATTTCTTGTAGTGGAAGAGCCTGACCGCCACGTCGAAGTTCGCCGGGTTGCGACGGAACGACTCTTTAATCTCGCGTCCGTAGGCGCGCAGCCGGTCCCGCTCGCTCAGAAACTCGTGGTAGAAGCGTCCCGACTGTTCGTCACTCCAGAATGGGTCGAACGAACGGACATAGAGCGCCTCGGCATCGCGGCCTCGTTTGAGTTTAAGGAGAACGTCAACCTCCTTCTCGAGGAAGTAGCTTTTCTCGTCGGGGAAAGACGACTTGTGCTGGCGTACTGCGCTGAGCGCCTCCTTGTAATTTTCCTTCTCAATCAAGTGATCAACGAACTCCTTGACGACCTCGAATGAGCCGGGATCGGATGCGATCAGGCCGCGGAAAAAATCTGGCCGTTGATATTTCTCCAGTCGATGCCGGCGAGCCATTTCGATCAGCTCCCGCAGTATCGGCGCGCGTTCGTTTCTCGGAGCCGCGGCGATCATCCGTTCCCGCGCGGCAGCCTCATCGGCGAACCGCGCGCGGCGGTGGTGGAAGTTGGCCAGCCTTTCGAGCGCCGCCAGGCTGTCTTTTTCGAGTTCGACATAGCGCAGCATCTCAGCGCGCGACTGCTCATCGTCGCCCAGCTTTTCGTCAAGCTCGGCCAGCTTCAACTCGATCTCGGAATCCTGCGGATATAGCTTCCGGACTTCGGCCAACCGGGCGCGGGCTTCGCCGGTGGGATATGGGATGATCGCCCGAGCGCCGAAAAACTCCTCGCGAGTGAATAGAGCGGATTCGATTTGCGCGGCGCGCTCTTCAGCCACCGCCTTTGCGGCTGCGGTTCCAATCGCGCGATGCTGTATAATGATCGTTAAACACAAACACGAAGCAACCATCGCAAACGCAGAGGCTTTTCCAAGCTTCAATCTACGGTTTTTCATAACGAACCTCTCCCAGGGTTCAACGCCCGATCACTGAAACCTGCGCCTCGACGCTGGACTGGTTGTGAGCGAAATCTTCCGCCGAGACGGTCAGCGTGTATTGCCCAGAAGCCAATCCGGCGGGCACGCGCAACCGCCCGATGTTCGCTTTCTCTTTTTCAGACCACGCGAGTTGGACTGGCGCGGCGCCGTACATCCTGGCCACGATTCGCATCGCGTCGCGGTCGGAGTTTACGCGCACCAGCAGTTCATCGCCGGCCCCAACGGTCTGCGGTTGCGATACGAAGCCAAGCTTGGGAGCGCGGCTGTCGACGACGAAGCTCTTCTCTTCCTGGTAACCGTTGCCCTGTTTGTCGGTCATCAGCAAGCGGCAGCGGTAAGTCCCGTCGGGCATCCAGGCGGGCGCGAAGAATCTGACTTCCCAGACCCCATCAACCGCGACGCGCTTCAGCTGCAGCGTTTCGCCGAAGGGCAGCACGGCGAAGACAGATTTGATCGAAGGGTCGGTCTTGACCCGGATCACCGGGTCGCCGGGCTGAATCACGCGCGGACGCAACAGGGAGCGGGGCGCGGCGAGGAAGGCCGTGTAGGGCGTGACGAATCTGTATTTCTGCGACAATCGAATGATCTCCGAGATGTAATCCTCACGTTCGCCGTTCAGGTTCATCTCGTATATCAGCGCGTCGACGCGCGCGCGCGCCCACAAGCGCGGCAAGTAGTCGTGGGCCGCTTCGAGTTCGGGCAATGAAACCCGGCGCGAAACGACGACCGGCCGATTGTCCGCGACGCCTTCGACTTTCACTTCTAAATTCGGCGCCAAATTCGGCGTAGGCTTTTTGTAGCGCCCCACGAAGGCCGCGCTGGAGCCGTCGAAGCCGTGCGACGATTGCAGCGCGTAGATCTGAGAGAAATTCTTTGGATCAGACGCGACAAATTGCAATCCGTCGATGCTCGGACTCCCCATTCGCGCGAAGATGATCTTGAGCTGAGTCGAAATGTCTTCGGTTTCGCGGGCCTCGGCGAAATAGCCTTTGCATTTGCGCGTCAGCTCTTCGAGCAATGTGTGATTGGCGTCGGCGCCGACGGCCAGGGCGAAGAGTCGGGTCTTAGGCTGCGCGTCTGAAAAGTTCGCCTGATCGAAAGCCTGGGCGATCCGTTTGACGCTGACGGTCTTCAGCGTCGGGTTGGCGTCTGAGATCAGCGCGAGGCTGCGTTCGCCCGGCGGGAAAGCGCCGGCAAGCTCGACGGCTTTCAACAAAGCCTGATTCAAATCCGTCCCGCCGCCGAGAGTCGAACCTTTGACGAAGCCCAGGGCGCGTTCGACGTTCTCTGCGGTTGCGGGCAGTGGGTTTGGCGCGAGCGGCTCGATGCGATCGTTGAAGAGGATCAGGTTAAATTGATCGCGCGGTTGCAAACTGTGCAGGAAGAAGTCAATCGCTTCGACGGCGCGCGCGAGCTTCTCGCCGCTCATCGAGAGCGACGTGTCGAGCAGGAGCAGGACGTTGCGCGGCGAGCCCTCGCCGCCACTTGCGGCGTCGAACCGCTCGTTGAAGACCGCGCGCGCCTGGAAATATCCATCTATATTGGCCAAATTTGTCTCGGCCCCCGCGGGATCGCGAAGGTCGTAAGCCGTGATCCGTTCGGGCGCTCGGTGAGCGATCCACGAAAGCGCGCTCTGGGGGACGTTGATCGTGTAATCGAATGCGAGATCTTCTTTCAGTTCGACGTTCCGCGCGCTGAATTCGTATCGCTGCTCGTTCGGCCCGGTTTTGACGGCCTTCATCGCGTAGGCCGTCGAACGGAAGCTGAGAGGCGAGATCGGGGAGTCGCTAAGCGCTTGCACATTGATCTGCAACTCCCCGACGCGCTGAGGCTGGCCGAAGGATGACCTCAGCGGAAAGCTGAAACGCGATGTCAGGTTTTCGACAGGCGCCATCTCGGTGTACTCCAGCTCCACGCGCTTCGAGCCGTAAGCCGGGATCGGGAAAACCTTGGCCGAGAACGCGGAAGTCCCGCCTCGCTCGTCGTCCTGTTGGAGCAGACCCGGATCGGTCAACTGGCTTTTGATCTCGGAATAGATTCGATTGGCGCGGCGCTTCTCCAGAATCACCCCGGGCAAACGCAGATCGCCGTCCCACACGGCGAAATCGGCGATGGACGATTGCGGCGGCAGAGCAAACAGGTATTTGCCTTCCAGAACTTGATTCGTATGGCTGTCGAAAATCTGCAAGACCTTGACTCGCGCATGCTGGTTGTCGATCGCCACGTCGACTTTCATCACCTGAAGGGAGAGGATCGAAGAGTCCGGCTCGTTCTTGACCGAGACGGGGATGAGCGCGCCGGATTGGGCGCTGGAATGACGCAAAAGGGCCACGAAGGCGAGCGATACGCCGGCCAGCGCGAAAACAATCATTCGTAGACTTTGATGGTGTGTCGTGTTATTCATTTGGCGCCTCTTGAAAGAATGGAAATCGCGGCGCGACCGCAGGAGCTTCGAGATTGAGCGTCAGTAAACGCGAGCTGAACAAATGGCGGCGGGAGGCGGATAGCCTGCGCAAGAAACTGCGCGAACTCAGCGCCGATCTCGACGAGATCGAGCGTTCAGAGCCAAGCCCGGAAGCGGCCGAGCTAATCGCAAAGCAGCAGACCGAGATCGCGGAGTTGCTCGACCAACTGGCTCGAATCGAAGAGAGGATCGACTCGCACGAGCCTTTCGCGCCCGATTGGTCATTGAATGACCTCCTGTTCATGACTGCGGTCGCGTTGGGAATTCTGCTCTTCTTTCTCATCCTCTACGTCTTCATATTTCCGAATCTTTTTTCCAGATAAGCTTTCTCGATTCGCGCTATTCCGCCCGTCCCGCCGAAATAGACGCGCTGAGCGTCAACCGCTACGCTCAACACGACGCTCGACGGCAGTTCATCTTTCAATCGCACCCACTTTTGCGAGCGCGGGTCCAACACCCACGCGCCGTCGAGAGCGCCGACGTACAACGCTTGGCCGTCGCTCGCCATCGCGTTCTGATTAACTGTTTGACGGCCAATCTCCGAGGCGAAGCTGACCAATTCTCCCGCCGCGGTCAGTTCAAAGACTCCGCCGCCATACGTGCCGATAAACAATCGAGGGCCGACCGCGCAAAGCGCCGGGGTCCAGTTGTGCGACAATTTGGAGTTCGAATCCTTGAAGACCCGGACGACGCGTCCTCCGGCGATCTGCGCAAGCCCGCCGCGCGTCCCGGCGTAGATGAATTCACGATGGCTGAGGACTGAATAGACGCCGTTGTCAGGCAACCCCTGAACCGTGGTCAGGCCGCGAAATCGCTTCGCGTCGCCGAAGCTGAGGCCTCGGCTCGTGGCGAGCGCCAGGCTCTCGCGGTCTCCGCCTTGAATCACGGCGGCGCTCAAAACTGAATCGCTGAGCAATCCGTCAGCCCTGCTCAGCCGCTCAGAGCCGAACGATCCGTCGAAGCGGATCAATCCTTGCGCGGTGGCCGCCAGCATTCGCTTCGATCTCCCGTCCCAGACCAGCGCGTTAATTTCGCGGACCGTCTCCGATTCCAGATGCGTAACGTGGGCGCCGTCGGGCGCGATGACGTCAATGCCGTCTCTGAAGCTTCCCGCCCATAGACGCCCCAGATCGTCGATGGCGAGAGCCGAGATCACATTGCTCTTCAACGCGCTCGGGGCGCGATTCGGCGTTTCGCCGAATCGTGAAACCCGCGGCGATCCCGAAAGCCCTTCGCCCTGCCAACCAAGACGCCACATGCCTTCGCCGCTCATTAACCAGAGCGTTTCCCCCATCGGCTTCTTGCCTTTTGCGAAGGCGGCCAGTTGGCAGGACGAAAGGCTTTCGGGACGCTTCCAATCCACGGGAGAGAGTTGAATGCGATTTGAATTTCGTTTGTCCGAGCTGAGCCGGAACAGCTCGCCGTCGTCTTTGCAGAGCAAAATGTCGCCGCCGTATCCAGTCGCGCTCGAAAGTTCAGGCAGAGTCGCTATCGTCTGAAAGCGCCTTTGCAAAGAGTTGGAGTCGTCGATGGCAATGCCGAAATCAGAAGCGACGATCAGTTGATCGCCGTCAGCCACGATTCCGACGACACGATTTGACGGCAGTCCATCGGCGACCGTGAAATGAGACCAGTGGTCAGAATCGTTGACCCATAGCCCGTCGGCGAAAGTCCCGACGAACAGTCGCCCGCCATCGGCGATCAGACAATCGATTCCGGCCAAGCGGCTTTGGCCCTCTTGCCCATCCTGCCCGTCCCGCCCATCCTGCATGGATCCGGCTTTGATCTCCCTGAACCGCCCGCCGTCGAATTCGAGCAATCCGCCCGCGAAGGTTCCTATCAGCAACCGCCCGCGATCTTCGAGCAGGACGGTCACGGCCTGCGCGTTGCGATCGGTCCACCGGTATCGCTCGAAACGTTTTCCATCGAAGACGATCAATCCTTGCGAGCCGGAGCCGATAAAGAGTTTGGAGTTGAAGACGGCGATCGAGGTCAGGTCGCTCTCCGGGAGTCCGTCGAGCGTGGTATAGCGCCGCTTTGTCTTCCCCTCCTCGTCGAACTCGACCAATCCGCCGCCGGTCGCGGCGAAGACCGAGCCGTTGAATTGCGCGAGGCCGCGAGTGGCGAGGCTGCTCTGAATCAGCTCGACCCCGCCGCCGGCGAACGCCCGCCGCGCATCCTTCTCGAACGGCGCGAACGCCCGCCCCTCCGACAACGCGCGAGCCGCTTCGAATTCGCGATCGGCCCTGCGTTTGACCATCCATCCAGCGATCGGGCCGACAATCAGAACGGCGATTGCAATCAGCGACGCGAGCGCAATCAGGGAGCGGTTGTGGGACTTCAGAAACGCCGCGGCCGGCGCAAGGATCGGAACCGGCTTGATTTGATTGAGCGTCCATTTCATAACGGTGAACCTTGGGGCGATTTCGATCTTGACCTCCCTGTCCTTCTCGACGCGGGTGATTATGCGGGAGGAGATGTGGCGTGCGCGCCGTGACTGGCTTCGGTCGTTTGCGGCGCCATTACGGTCGAATGTCTGCGGTCGAATGAGCGCTTTCCCGGGGCCGCGACTGTTGCTGACACACATGCCGCGGTGTGGCTTTCCACGGAGTCATTCAATGCCGCTTATGAAGACGCCTTGAGGCGCATGCAATACTTACACGAAATGATCTCATCCGCAGAAGTCGAAATTTTTCCACTTGCCTTTTTTGCTTCCACCACCACAAAAGCGATAATGGGGCGAGGCTGTTTACGCCAAATCTATTTAAGGCCTGCAAATGAGGGTGCAAACGATGAGCATTCAGGAAGAACCGCTGGTCGCCGTGATTATGGGCAGCAAGTCCGATTGGGAGACCATGCGCCACGCCGATGAAATCCTGACGCGATTCGACGTTCCGCATGAATGCCGCATCATTTCGGCTCACCGTACGCCCGCGCTGATGGCCGAATTCGCGGCCGCGGCGGAGTCGCGCGGTATTGAGGTGATAATCGCCGGGGCGGGCGGCGCGGCTCATCTGCCCGGAATGGTCGCGGCGCAGACCTTGATCCCGGTGCTAGGCGTGCCGGTTGAGAGTCACTCGCTGAAGGGGATGGATTCGCTGCTCTCGATTGTGCAAATGCCGGGCGGGATTCCCGTCGGGACGCTGGCCATCGGCAAGGCGGGCGCGATCAACGCGGCTCTGTTGGCCGTGGCGATGCTTGCGAACACGAGGCCTGAGCTGCGCGAGAAGCTGCGGAAATTCAGGGAAGATCAGACGGCGAAGGTGATGAATGACTCGCTCGGCTGATCTGGATCACTTCTTACCGGTCTTTGCGCGGATCTCTTTCGCGCGAGCTTCCAATTCTACAGCCTCAGCCTCACGATTCATTTTCCGCAATAGACCAGCGTAGTTCTCCAAAACCTTGGCGACGTTAGGATGTCCAGTGCCAAGCGCTTTCTCAAAAATTCCCAGAGCGCGTTTGAAGAGCGGTTCGGCCTCTGCGTATTTGCCTTGTGAGTCGTAGAGTAGCGCCAGATTGATGAGGCTTGTGGCGGTATCCGGATGATCAGCGCCGAGCGACTTCTCAAGAATGGCCAGGGCGCGTATGAATAGCGGCTCGGCCTCCGCGTACTTGCCTTGTGATTCGTAGAGTCCTGCCAGATTGTTGAGGCTTGCGGCGGTATCCGGATGATCAACGCCTAGCGCTTTCTCCCGAATTGCGATGGCGCGTTTGTAGAGCGGCTCGGCCTCGGCGTACCTGCCCTGCGAATAGTAGAGTAATGCCAGATCGTTGAGACTCCCGGCAGTCTTTGGATGATCAGCGCCGAGGGACTTCTCGCCGATGACCAGGGCGCGCTTGAGAAGCGGCTCGGCCTCCGCGTACCTGCCTTGTGAGTCGTAGAGATGCGCCAGATTGTTGAGACTCGTGGCGGTATTTTGATGATCAGAGCCGAGGGACTTCTCGCTGATGGCCAGGGCGCGTTTGTAGAGTGGCTCTGCCTCGGCGTACTTGCCTTGTGAGTCGTAGAGCGCCGCAAGATTGTTGAGACTCACGGCGGTAGATGGATGATTGGCGCCGAGCGACTTCTCAAGAATGGCCAGGGCGCGTTTGTAAAGCGGCTCGGCCTCCGCATACTTGCCTTGTGATTTGTAGAGTTCTGCCAGATTGCCGAGGCTTGCGGCAGTCAACCGATGATCAGCGCCTAGCGCTTTCTCGCTGATGGCCAGGGCGCGTTTGAGGAGCGGCTCGGCCTCGGCGCGCCTGCCTTGTGAATAGTAGAGTAATGCCAGATTGCCGAGGCTTGCGGCGGTATCCGGATGATCAGCGCCGAGGGCCTTCTCGCGGATGGCCAGGGCGCGTTCGAAGAGCGGCTCGGCATCGGCATACTTGCCCTGTGATTCGTAGAGTCCTGCCAGATTGTTGAGGCTTGCGGCGGTATCCGGATGATCAACGCCGAGCGATTTCTCGCGGATGGCCAGAGCGCGTTTGAGGAGCGGCTCGGCCTCCGCGTATTTGCCTTGTGAGTCGTAGAGTCCTGCCAGATTGTTGAGACTTGTGGCGGTATTTGGATGATCAGCGCCGAACGATTTCTCGCAGACGGCCAGGGCGCGTTTGTAGAGTGGCTCGGCCTCCTCGTACCTGCCTTGTGAGTTGTAGAGATGCGCCATATTGCCGAGACTTTTGGCGGTATCCGGATGATCAGCGCCGAGCGCCTTCTCGCTGATGGCCAGGGCGCGTTTGAGAAGCGGCTCTGCCTCGGCGTATTTGCCTTGTGAGTCGTAGAGTAATCCGAGATTGTTGAGACTCGCGGCGATATCCGGATGATCAACGCCGAGCGATTTCTCGCGGATGGCCAGAGCGCGCTTGTAAAGCGGCTCGGCCTCCGCGTATTTGCCTTGTGAGTCATAGAGCGCCGCAAGATTGTTGAGACTCACGGCGGTAGATGGATGATCGGCGCCGAGCGATTCCTCGCGGATGGCCAGAGCGCGCTTGTAAAGCGGCTCGGCCTCGGTGTACTTGCCTTGTAATTTGTAGAGTAATCCCAGATTGATGAGGCTTGTGGCGGTAGATGGATGATCAGCGCCGAGCGATTTCTCAAGAATGGCCAGAGCGCGCTTGAGAAGCGGCTCGGCCTCGGCGTACTTGCCTTGTAATTTGCAAAGTTCTGCCAAATTGTTGAGGCTTGTGGCGGTATCCGGATGATCAGCGCCGAGCGATTTCTCACGAATGGCCAAGGCGCGGTTTAAGTGTGGCTCAGCTTCGGGGTAATGTCCGGCTTGAAGTAAAGCGATTCCTAGATAATTAATTATATTGACGTCATCATTTCGCAGGATATTAGCCTCTCGGAATTTCTCCACGGCTTCGCGGTACTTGCCTTGTCCATAGAGCGACTGGCCTAAGGAAAACGTGACTTCTACCATTTCAGCCAGCGCCTTCTCGTAGGCTGATTTGCGCATCTCGTATGAGTTGGATAGTTGCGTCGTGGCTTCCGGGTAATTCCGCTGATAAAGAGCGATTACGCCTTTGTCGTAAGGATCGACCGCCTTCTTGCTCCATTCGCGGATCGCTCGGTCGGCCTCTTCCGGCGTCAGTCCGAAGCTTCGCGCGACCTCCGCAAGAGCCGCTTTGCGATCTTCTTCCGTAGTCCGCTCATCTTTCAACTTGGGCGTGAGCGTGGCGTTGAACTTTGCGGCCATCGCCACGGCGAACCTGCCGCTCTCCAAAGCCTCCCGGTCGCCTCTGGCCGTCAGGTGGATAGTGACGAAGTTCTCCGATTCGTTCTCAAAGGGTGGAACCAGGACTTTGCGGTTCCACGGCGAGACGAAAGTGTAGGCGCCGCTCGACACTTCCAGCGTGACCCAGGTTCCCGGTTTGGTTTGCGGAGCGAGCTTGATTTTGGCCAGGCCGCGGTCATCGGTGAGCGTGGAGGATCCGGGGCCTTCCGTGCCGACGCTGATTCTGCTGATCGGGCGGTCTTTGAGGTTCAAGACTTTGACCCACAAGATTCCCTGCTCTGCTTGCGCCGTGATGGCGGCGAGCGTGGCCAGGCAAACGACGATGAACGAGCGGATGAGAGGCCGCATGGCGATTACCTTCTGCTGGGAGCCGTGTCGATAATATGAAGTCAGGGCACTTTTGCTTTTTGGAGAAACGCCATTTTTCGCCGCGTGAGCAGCGGCTGACTTTAGCTGATTCCCGGCATTGAAACGCCCGGGCTAAAGTCAGCCGCCGCTCGCGCGGCAAAAACCAAAATCTTGTTTCAAAGGTGTCCTGGCATCAGGTCGGTATTGTTGAAACCGAGGCGCGAGGGCGGAGTCTAGCATGTTTAGACACCGACCACGAAGCATGGTTTAATCCATTCGTGAAATCCACATTTCAACCGATCCTTCCCGGTTCTGTCATCGGTGTTTTAGGCAGTGGCCAACTGGGCCGCATGTTCGCCATCGCAGCGCGCCGGATGGGTTACCGGGTCCATACCTTCTCGCCAGAAACCGACACACCCACGGGGCAGGTGGCCGACGTTGAGATCAAGGCGCACTACGACGACCTGATCGCCGTTCGCGGCTTCGCCTCTGATGTCGACGTCGTGACGTTCGAGTTCGAGAACGTTCCGGCGGCGACCGCGCAGGCCGCCTCTGAATGCGCGCCCATCAGGCCCAGCGGCTCTGTTCTACACATCACGCAGAACCGGCTGCGCGAGAAGACGTTCCTCAGCAATCACGGTTTTCCTATTACGCCGTTTAAAGCCGTGAACTCGCTCGAAGATTTAAAGGCCGGGTTGAACGAATTCGGTTGCCCTTCGGTTTTGAAAACCGCCGGGTTCGGCTATGACGGCAAAGGGCAGACGAAGATCACGAGCGCGGATCAGGCCGATGCCGCGCTGGCTTCGGCGGGCCTTCAGGAGATGATTCTGGAGGCCTGGGTCGATTTCGCCTGCGAGCTTTCCGTCATCGGCGCGCGAGGTATTGACGGGTCGTTCACGCATTGGGGCGTGATTCGAAACGATCATCGCAAGCACATTCTGGATGTTTCAATCGCCCCCGCCGACATTCCGCCCGGGATCGCGCGGGAAGCGATCTCCATTGCGCGCGCCGCGCTCGAACAACTCGACGTCGTCGGCGTGTTGTGCGTCGAATTTTTCCTGACGGCGGACGGCAAGTTATTGATCAACGAGCTGGCGCCGCGCCCGCATAACTCCGGCCACCTGACCTTCGACGCCTGCGTGACCAGCCAGTTCGAGCAGCAACTGCGGGCTGTCTGCGCTTTGCCGCTAGGCTCGACTGAGATGCTGCGGCCCGCGGCGATGGCCAATTTGCTCGGCGATTTGTGGCCTTCCGTTCACGGAGAGGCCGGCGAACCCGACTGGACCGCCGCCCTGGCCTTTCCGAAGGTCAAGCTGCATCTCTACGGCAAGCTCAAACCGAAGCCGGGGCGCAAGATGGGCCATCTGACCGCGATGGCCGATAGCGCGGATGAAGCCGCCGGGCTTGTGCGTAAAGCGCGCGAGGCGCTAGGCGGGGGCGCTTTCGATCGTCATTCCAGCCAGTAAGCGCTCTGCTAACAAAAATTTTCGATTTTTTTATTACCTTCGAAGGAGAGCGTTCCACAGTACAGGCTTTAGCCGGCCTGGCTTGGATCCCCAACACTGCCGGCCGCAAGCCGGTACTCTAAACACTCTCTCGTAAGCGTTTGTAGTTAAACCGAACGTGAAGCTTCGGCCACCCGGCTTGCCGAAGCCTCACAAATGATTGATGCGATCCTCTGAAATCACCGCTTACCCAAACGGATGACGATCCCCGCCGAGTATCGGAAGTTGTTCTGATATAATTTGGCTCTCAAGAAATCTACTTTATATCCCAAGTAATCAACCTGAGCGGCGCGGATGGCGAAATTGTTATTCACCTTGACATCGAGTCCGCCTCCCAGCGCAAATGCGAATGCATTATCCGTCACTTCAGCAGTAGGTATCTTGTAGTATTCGCGCGCCCCTCCAAACAAGGCGTGAATAAACGGTTCCGCCTTTCCTCTATGAAGAACGATGCGCGGACCGAATAAGTAGGTTAACACGTTGGAATTGGCGGGGACGCTGAGGCTCGGGACCTGGGTGGGTATCGACGTCGATGTGTCGAACCGGCTGAATTCGCCGACGATGCCGATGTGTTTGGTGATGTTTCCGGCTAGCGACGTGTTGAATCCGTGCGCGTTGACGCCGTCAATGATATCAGCGCGTAGATACGAGTAGCCGCCGAAAATCTCGACTTTGGGGGCCGCCTCCTGCGCTGAAGCCGCTAGCGGCAAACAGAGGGCTAACATGGAGGCTAAGAACAATAGTTTCTTCATAGATTTTCCTTCGTAAGATCGTGATATGGGCCAGGTGTTTCGTATCCCTTCGGCGCGCCGGCTTGACAATGTTTTTGGGGTGTCTCAAGCCGGCGCGCCGAAGGGATACCGTTTGCCATAAAACTTTGGGACGCATGACCTGGCGCCGCAGGCGCCGCAGCAACTGAGGGAAAATAATAAAGATCCATAGAGGAGCTCTTTTTCTCTTCATTCTCTCTGTGTTGCGACACCCGCGGCTGCGAACCATTTGAGTCTATGTCGGTCGGTTTTGATTTAGAGCCGGAACACTACGCCTGCGCCCAACTGCAAGTTATGCGTCGGGACACCAGGGCTCGGACCGCCGATGATAAAAAGCGGAGTCCCTGCGCTTTTGACGATCGTGTCGCCGCCATCGAAACGCACAATTACTCGTTTTGAAGAGTAGATTTCGAGGACCCCGCCGACATCCATGGAAAATCGGGCGTTGGGCGCCGGGTCGGCGAAGAGAGAGCAAGGTATGAATAGAGGAGGAACCGTTCCAGCAGAGGTGAAAAACGGTAAGCAGGATCTCGAGAGCTCGCGGTTGGCGTAGATAAAACCGGGCCTCGCTTTGCCAAAAACGCCGAGTCTGTTGAAGCGAAAGCCGCTCTTTACTCCGAATTGGCCTTGAGCCCTGACAACGTTATCGACTCCGGTGGAAGGGAAATAATTCAACTCGCCTTCCACCGCAATATATCTATTGAAATTGTATGTTAACCTGACTCCTCCTCCGACATTCGTCGTATTGCCAGTCAGTAGGTCGTTTTTTTGCCCTAAGGCGGAGAACTGAACGCCCAATTCGAACTTCGGCGCTTCGGATTCAGCGTTGGCAGGTTTCGATTGAGCGTTGACAGATCCATGGAGTACTAACGTAAGTAACAACAAAATACAGGATGTGACAGCTGATTTATAATTCGGCATAACTGTTCCTTTCAAAATTCTTGACGCCAATCGCTCAGGGGGCGACGAGCAAAGGCTCCGATCATCGCCTCGAATTCCGGACAAAGAGACGCGAGGCCGAAAACATAGAGAGACTTCATGTTTCCCCCATACGTCTTTCTGTTCCCCCAACTCATCTCCGAAACGACGGTCGGAGCCTGCGCGACGTAATACAGCAAGGCGCGTGCCCGCCTTATCTCTAAGCAATAGCTTTGATGGTAGACGAAAGGTGCGGCGAAATGGCGCTAAAATAACTATGGGGGAGCGGCGGAATGGCGTTACTTCTCGCCGGTAATGCCCAGGTTGAATGTGTATCGTATGTTGAACGAGTGGCTGGCGCCTTGATAGCGCTGATCATACGAATACAGATATTCGGTGATGAAATTGGGTTTGAACTTCCAGCCTATGCTGATGCTGGTTAGTCGGTTCGTATCCGTAACCTTGTTAGGCCTGTAACTCTCCACGGGCTCGTAAGCAGGTGTGCCGTCACTGAATGTGTAGAGATAGCGGTATGTAATTACTTGTTCGTAAAATAAATCTCTGCGGACTGTCTTTAGGCTCGATGCCGACAGTAAGAGACCTCGCCAGAGATTTGTTTGTACCGCCGCATGAGCGGATATCGACGTTCCTCCCACACTTCTCAACGAACCCGGAGACGAGGAGTAGGAAAAGAAATTTCCACTCGAATTGATAGGCTCCTCCGGGGGCCGGCCGTTATTGAAGACGCCGCCCGTAGCATCGAAGTCGAGGAGTATTTTTGAGGTGAGGGCGAATCCCAAGCCCGCGCCGAGGCGCGCGCGCCGCGCCAGATAGTGATATCGATTGAAAGCCGTGGTCCAATTCAGCGGCTCACGCCGGCTGTTAATCCGTTCGTATAGGTACGACCCCTCGACCCCATAAAACAGCCGCCTCGTCAATGAGGCGCGGAAACGCGCCCCAATTTCGGAAGCGACATTCGAAATATTCGTTTTGCCATCTGTGAAAGAGACAGTCTTTGGGAGAGAATCGCTGTCATACTCCTGCCGGGATTGATTCTCCTGGTCGGACGTGTTGATGCCGTGACGATAGTAGAGTCCGAGGTTCTTACCGCCCGAGAATCGGCGCGCTAATCCGATCGTCAGTCGCGTGCGCGCGAATCGCGCTTTCGAATTGTCGAAGTACCCATTATAAAAGGTGTTCGTACTATAAATGCTTTCGCTAAAAAAGCTTCCGTCCCCCGACAATCTGTCAATGCCGATCCCGACGCTCGTTTTGCCACGATCCCCGAAACTGTAAGCGGCGATGAAGGAGACGCTGGAAGCGTTGAACCTCAAGTCCTCGCGGTAATGACCTGTATTAGCGAGAAACTGGTAATCAGACAAATCCTGCGACCTAACGCCGAATGCGGATGCGCCGCCGCCGACTACGAGGCGTGAGCCTGGTATCGGCGTGAAAAATGTCAACTGCGGGGAGATGGAGTAATTGAAGAGAGGCTGGTCTTTTGTATCATCCGAATGATAATTATAGGGCATGCTGATCGAGGGCAGTAGTAATAGGCGCCCCTCGGCTTTCTCGAACCCGGTGGCGTAAGCCGGATTTTCGAGGCTGTCCAGGTGCTGGTCGGGAAACGCGGAGAAAAATACGGGGGGAACTTCGTTACTGTTTTGCGCCATGCTGTCGACAGAGCGCTGGTAATCTTCTCCCAAGCCTCCGTTAAGTCTGGATCTCCCGTTCAATTCGCTTCCCGGTCCCGGAAGGGCCAAACTGATATCGCCCCCTGGCCGGACAATCACCCTGCTGCCGGGGGTTACCAGCCGCTTATTGTCAGGATTGTTGCGTGACCAGACCTCGACCAAACCTTCACGAACAAGAACCAGCGTTTCACCGCCCGATTGCACATCGACAATAAATTCGGTCCCGCGAACCGCGATTGAGGCCGCGGGGCTGCTCAGGCGATAAGGGTTCGGTTTACCGCCGATGTGGTGAATCTTCACGAGCACGCGCCCAACCATGATCTCGAGCAACTCGCGCACATTCTGCACGTCGCGGAAATTTTTGAGAACTACCTTTGAATTCGGCAAGACAGTGATCTGGCCGCCTCCGTCGCTGAGCGAGATGACGACCCGGCCGTTCTGTCCAGTTTTGATAATGTTCCCCGGCTCGATTATAGCGTTCCGTTTGAGGGCGAAGGCGCCGGACTGAGGGCCGGCGGATATCATGGCGATCCCTGTGACGCTCCGGACGCTCGCCCGGACGAAATCGCCTTGCGCCGACGCCCCGATCGCCGTCAGCAAAAATAACGATATGACGAGTGTCAGACGTAATAAAGTGGTGTAGCGCTGCACGCTTCTTCTCCTGTTATATTCCCACGCCTCATAGTGTGTCGTCGTGAGTGTCGCCGTTATCGTCATCGGACGAGGGAATTTGATATTTCGCGAGCATTCGCTGGACGGTCCGGCGGTCCAATCCGAGCGAGGACGCCGCGCGGCTGCGATTGCCGCCGCTGCGCGCGAGCATCAGCTGCAAGTAGCGTCGCTGTAACTCCTCCATCGTCGGCCAATCGGCGATGATGTCATTAGGGGGAGCAGTCGTGGCCTCTTCTTTCATCGCCCTTGCCGCTTCGGCGATGTGTTCCGGCAAACAGTCAAGCGTTATCTGCCCCTTCGACGCCAGAGCCGCCGCATGCGTCAACGCGTTCTCCAACTCGCGGACGTTGCCCGGGAACGGATAAGAGCGAAGCGCGTCTGTGACCTCGCGCGTCAGCCGCAGGGTGGGGCGGCCGTCGCCGCCAAGCCGGCGAACGACATGTAACGCCAGCAGGTCGATGTCATCGCCGCGCTCCCGCAGCGGCGGGAGGTTGAGACTCAAGACGCTGAGGCGGTAGAAAAGATCAGGACGGAAACTTCCGTTGCCCGCCATGACGCGCAACGACACATTGCTCGCGCCTATAACCCGCACATTGACGATGCGCGGAGTCGGCGATCCCACCCTGCGCGCTTCGCCCGATTGCAGGACGCGCAGCAAACTGGCTTGAAACGCCGGACTGGTAGATCCAAGCTCATCCAAAAACAACGAGCCCCCGTCAGCCGCCTCGAACAATCCGGGCCGGTCACTGGTCGCCCCTGTGAACGCGCCTTTCATGTAACCGAATAGCTCCGATTCCAGGAGCGTGTCGGTCAAGCCCGAACAATTGACGGCGATGAACGGCTTGTTCGACCTGGCGCTGAATTGATGGATCGCCCGCGCCACCAACTCTTTTCCCGTGCCCGATTCGCCCGTTATAAGCGCCGTCGCGTCCGTGCGGGCGGCCTGCGCGATCAGTTTGTAAACCGCCACCATCGCCGGGCTGTGTCCGACCAGCCCCGTGCGCGAAATGTCGTTGAAGAGCAGAGAGCCTGCGGTCTCATGCTCATCGGTCTCGGCGATTTCGGTTCGGGCGGCGATATAGCGGCGAAGGAGATCGGCGAGAACGCCGATCTCGAACGGCTTGGCGATGAAATCGCTGGCGCCCTCGGACAGGGCTTGAACGGTCAGGTCTATCGAACCTTGCGCCGTAATTAATATGATCGGCGTCTGCGGGCGGATAACGCCCAATTCACGGACGACCTCCATTCCGTCGCCGTCCGGCATATAGATGTCGCAAACGATCGCCGCGAAATTCTTCTTACGCGCGGCCTCGATCGCCTCGCGACCCGAGCCAACAGCGGTCGCAAGAAAGCCGTTGAGCGCTAGCCCGGCCTCCAAGGTCATCCGGATCGCGCGGTCGTCATCAGCGATTAATATGTGGGGAGTATCGCGGTTCATTACTTATAGTGATAGTAAGGGGAAAAATTTTCGCGGCAATATCCATATTCTGGTTACGTATCAGAATTTTTACGTCAGAGCTTTTTCTCCAACAAATAAAGTGAAAATATCGAACCCTTGCCCGGCTGACTCTCGACCGTCGCCGTCCCGTTGTGCAGCTCGGCGACCTCCCGCACCAGCGCCAATCCCAGTCCGGCGCCCGGAACATCGGCGTTCGCGGCGCGAGGCACGCGGTAGAATTTCTCGAAGATATGGGGCAGGAATTCAGGGGCGACCCCGCACCCTTGATCAATGACTTCGATTAACACTGCCGAACCCTCGGCGCGGGCGTTGACCGTGACAATGGAATTGGCGGGGCTGAATTTGATGGCGTTGTCGACGAGGTTGGTCACGGCGCGGGCGATCAGGTCCGCGTCGCCCAGGATCGGCGGCAAGTCCGGAGAAAGTTTGCGAACTAATTTCACTCCAGCGCGTTCGGCCACGGGATCGAGCAACAACAACGCCCTTTCCATAAGTTGTTCGATCCGCAAAGGCGCGAGCCTTAATTGGCGCGCCCCGGATTCCAAACGCGTGAGGTCCAGGTATTCATCGATCATGCGCGCCAGCCGTTTCGCCTCGTCGTTGATTATCAAATGCATCTCGCGACGCCGCGCCGCGTCCATCTCGAACTGTGATAGCAACTCACTCATCCCCTGAATCGCGGTGAGTGGGGTCTTCAATTCGTGCGTCACCAGCGCCATGACGTCGCGCTGCGTGCGCTGCAATTCACGATGTCTCGTAATGTCGGTAAAGACCGCGACAATCCCATAAACCTCGCCGTGGGCCGAGTCAGCGACCGATGAAACGCGCAGGGAATAGTGTTGCGCGTTGTTAGAGCCGAGAGTGATTTCGCGCTCTATGGATTCGCGCTCTTCCAGGAGTCGCCGCAGCGCCTCGCGCGCCGCCCCCGCCGATTGCAGACGCGAGACGATAGTCGGAGATTGCTGAGCGCGCAGGAATTCAGCCTCGCTGATACGCTCGAAGAGATCGCTGCCGGCGAGAGCCCGTTCAGGGACGCCGAGGATTTGCGCCGCGCGAGGATTGGCGAAGATGATTCTGGCGTCGGTCGCCGCGACGATCAGGCCGTCTTCAATTGACCACAGGGCGCGCCCGATGAACAGGGCGCGTTGTAACAACTGCTGGTTGAGGGCCTTCAACTCGCGAGCCTTCCATTCGGCTCCCCGCGGAAAGACGCGCCTCTCGCCCGTCGCCGCTTTGCCTCCAGACTCCGGCGCCCCGGATCGCTCCGCAACAGCCTGACCAGGCGCAGCCGGCAATAAAGATTGTTCGGCCTTTGACAACTCCGATATTCTCGAATCAATCTCGCGGCTCAGCACCAACGACCGCCATAATAAGGTTAGCGGCGTCGCAATCATGAAGGCGAGGATCATAGGCGCGACCGGCGGTAAAATCAGCCATCGTGAAAACGCCAGATAGGAAGTCAGTAAAATCAAGGTCAGCAAAGCCCCAAGCGCGGCAATTTGCCGCGCTATTTCATAACTTCCCTGCGCAAGCGCGGCAAAAATGATTACTCCCGCGCCGGCCAATAGAGAATAAAAGAAGGTGAGCCAATCAGGAACCTCGCGATAAAATCTACCGCGCAGGATAGTGTTGACTTCGTTCGCCAGCACTTCGACCCCGGGCATTAAATCGCTGCGCAACCGTCCGCCGCTCATGCTATGAATGAACGGAGACGCCACTTTTTCACCGAGCGTGGCGGCAGTCGCGCCGATCAGCAGATATTTGTTACGCAGCCTCTGCGGATCAACGTTCCCGTCTATGACTTCGCTGAAACTGATCGTCTGTGGCGCGAAGGAACCAGACGGTCCGATGTAATCGAACGGCAATCGCTCCACGCGCAGTCGCTCTGACCCGGCGCCAGTCGATTCGATGAGGTCTGAGTCCAGATCGGTAGTGACAGGGAGGATACGATTACCGATGGCGACCGCCTGAGGCAATGCGTGAAGGGCGTCGGCGGCGAGTCCGTCGCCGACCCGAATCAATTCGACCGCCATCGCCCATAAAGCTACGCCCTGATCATCGGCTTTGCGCAGCAGCAGCGTTCGGGCGACGCCGTCGAACCCGGTATGGACGTCGTCGTGACCGACGCCGGCGGCGTTCGACTCTATGTCTTTCAGCGGCCGCAGCCACTCGACCGCGTCTTCGCTAGTCGTCCCTGCTGTCAACCGGGCCGCGACGACGATGTTGCCAGCGCGCTTGATGGCCGAGGCTAAAGCGGCGTCATCGGCTTTGGTCGTCGGGTCGACGTAAAGCACGTCGAGCGCGATCGCCTTTGGCTGGGCGTTTTTCAAAGAGTCGAGAGCTCGCGCCATCAACGACCGCGGCCATGGGAAGCCTCCGAAGCGTTTGAGACTTGGCTCGTCTATGGCGATGATCACGATGTCGTCTGGGGGGCGCAACAAGCCGCGCTGCCGCATCAACCAGTCCCCCGCGCTTGTCTCCAAGCCCAGGACGCGCCAGTCGATCCACAAGGCGAGAGTCGCCGACACCAAGACTATCGCGATCGCCCATATTGCTCCCTTAAGTCTCGACAAAATAGTAGGCATCCCTTTCCGATTATTCGTCGCCTTGTGATTGTACTGCAAGAAGAATGCCAAGTTTGCCACGGAGCCAGAGAGCCACAGAGGTGGAGATAGAAAGATAAGAAGAGAGGTGTTTTTCTCCTTTTTACACTCTGTGGCTCTGTGGCTCTGTGGCTACTTCAACGGCCTACAGCCGATCTTCTCACCGTACCTTACGATCGTCTCGATCCCTCTGCCAGAGAATGACGCAATGTCATCATCGATCTTCGCTGCGCCGGGCTTCAACAACAGAATCACGGTCGAGCCGCCGAATTCGAAATATCCCTTCTCTTCGCCCCTTGTGAAGCGCCCTCCGCCGGGGTGGTTTTGAACGATACGTCCGACGCCCGTTGCGCCGACGTCGATGTGAAGGACCTCGCCGAAGTTCATGGTCTTAAGGATGCAAAATTCGCGGCGGTTCTCGGTGAAGACGGCTTTCATCCTTCTAAGCGAGAGCGGATGCACGCTGCGGTAGAAGCCGTTGATCGACTCAACCGGCGATTGATCGCAATCATCAACATAACCGAAGCGATGGTAATCGACCGGCGCCAGGCGGAAGATCAGACACAGTCCTCCAGCGTAATTGGCGGCGTAATTGGCGGCGTAACCTACGGCGGTCTGTTCATCGCCGAGGAGTCGCGCGATAGTGAACGATCCGGCTTTCACGGGGTAGACAGCGTCTTCGCGAATCGGATAAACGGACAGGCGGCAATCGGCGATCGAGATCAGACTGGCGGGGGCACGGTCAATCGGCCTCGCCGAAGGTTTTAATCTTCTGATGAAGAATTCGTTGAATGTATTGAACGATCCAATAGGACGATCGAGTTCGTCGAGGTTGACGCCGTGACTATCAACGAACTTCCTGATCTTCGATTTCGATCCGGGGCCGTGTTGCAGCCGGGCGTAGAGTTCGGTGGCCCATCTGTGTTTGAACAAGAGCTCGGTGATGAAAAAGCCGAGCCGCGACCCGTAGAGAAATTCCATTACGTCTTTTTCAAATACCGCCTCTTCTTGCAGCGATCCGGTTTTGCGGTTGTAGAGCATGATTGGTTCCATCAGGAGCAATTCTATAGCATTTAAGAAAAAGAGTTTCAGGCGCCAATGAACACGAATGGCGGTCCCATCGGGGCGGCGCGAGGAGGGGAGTTGCGTTGGCCAGCGGGACGGAATCAGCGTAGAATGCCGCCAATATGACTTCTCATCACGTCATTCCAATCTTCCCTTTGCCGGTCGTGCAGTTCCCGAACGCGATCACGCCGCTGCACATCTTCGAGCCGCGCTATCGCAAGATGCTCAAGGATGTGATGGAGAAGGACAAGACGTTCGGCGTCATCTACCGCCCGTCCACCGAGGAAGGCGACCTGACGACCGCATCAGACAGGGTTCCGCTGGGCAGCGTCGGTTGCGCGGTCGAGGTGGCGGTGGTTCAAGAGTTGCCTGACGGCAGATCGAACATTCTCTGCGTGGGCGGCGCGCGTTTTCGCTTGATGCAATACATCGAGGGTGAACAGTACCTGCAAGCCGAGGTAGATTTTTTCGAGGACGAACCTACGTTCGAGGATCTTTCGGTCGAGGCGGAGCGGGCGAAGTCTGCTTTCAACCGGCTGCTCGCCGCGAACCGCAAGATCAAGGAAGACCGCGAGTCCGAAGAGGATGAAGTCCCGGACCTGCCGAACGACCCTCAAGCGCTTTCGTTCATCGTGACGGCCTATCTTGACATCGAGCTTTCTGAGAAACAGGAGTTGTTGGAGATGATCGATACAGGCGAGCGGCTGCGGGAGGTGGCCAGGGTGATCGAAAATCTTGCCAGCGAATACGAGAAGCGCGCCATCATTCACCACATCGCTAAAAAGAATGGACACGGCGGGAAACTGCGGGAACTCTAAATCAGCGCAGCGAGCGGTAGCGAGCGTGGTTTCATCATTATAGCAACGCTCGCTACCGCTCGCGGTACTGATTCAATGCTACCGCCAAAACTCTCGAGGCCTCATCGATCGAAATCCCGCTTATGCTGACGACCTTATTCTTTGAGGTCTGGCCTGAGAGAATCGCAATCCGGCGCCGCGGCGCGTCGAAGAGTTTGGCTAGCAGCCGGGTCAATTCTTCGTTGGCCTGGCCCTCGACCGGAGGCGCGGCGAGTCGGATCTTCAAAACGCCGTTGAGTTCGCCCGCGACGCCGCTTTTCGACGCGCGCGGCTGAACGCGCACGGCGAAAGTCACTCCGCCATCTTTTGACGCCAGTTTGATCAAACCCCGAAAAAGACCGCAGTCACGGCGCTCGCCGCGAGTGAGAGCACGATCCAGAGAATCAGAAACGAGAATCCGGCGAGCGCGCCGCCGAATTCGAAGATCTTCAGCAGCGGGCTGATGCGATGCATTGACCAGTAGGCCGCGCGGTTGAGCCTGCCCGAAATCCAGTTGATGAAGACGATGGTCATCAATGTCATCAGGAAGAAGATCACCGTGAGCAGCGACGTGCCGATCAAATAATAAACGCCGCGGGTTACGTTACCGGCGGCAAGCAAATTCAAGCTCCCGCCCAGTCCCCTGAGCACGGTGTTGAGGTACCCGAGTATGCTCAAAGCGACATACCAGACGATCGCAACGGCGATCAATACCATCAGGTACGTCGGATCGAATCTCAACGCCTGTTTGAGCGGGAAGTAGAATTGAGAGCTGCGGACGTAATAGACCAGGTCGTTGGTCGGTTTTCTCAAGTAATAAGAGAGGCGGCCGAAAGGGTTGGCGCCCAGAGCGTCAGACACCCACCGCAGCAGAAGAAGTATCACCAACGCTCCGACCGTGATGCTGATTAAGCGTCCCGCGACCCAACTGATCCAGTCCGCCAGAATCTTCAACATATCGCCGAGTGAAATTCCCATAGATCACCGTTACTTCAAAATCTTTCCCCGGCCGCTCATTGGCGCTCGCCGAAGATCGCCGCTCCTATGCGAACGAAGGTCGCGCCCTCCTCGATTGCGATCTCGAAATCGCCGCTCATGCCCATCGAGAGGTCGTTGAACCGCGCTCCGCCGGTTCCTGCCCGCCGCGCTTCATCGCGCAAGCGGCGTAAATGTCGAAAGAAAGGCCGCGCGTCTTCCGGGTTGTCGGAGAACGGCGGCACGGCCATCAATCCTTTGAGTTCCAGCCTTGGGAGTTTGCCGATCTGTTCGCAGAGCGGAAGGACTGCGCCGGGCGCGGCGCCTGTTTTGGATTCCTCGCCGCCGATGTTGACTTCGATGAAGATCGGCAAGCGCTTGCCGGCTTCGCCCGCGACACGGTCGAGCCGTTCGGCGAGGTTGAGATTGTCTACGGAATGCACGGCGTCGAAGAGTTCGACCGCGCGCCGCGCCTTGTTCGATTGCAGATGTCCGATCAGATGCCACTGAACATTTCGCTCGTCGCTGAGCGGCTTGAGTTCGGAAATCTTGACAGCGGCCTCCTGGACGCGGCTTTCGCCGAGAGTGTAAACGCCCGCTTCAATAGCCTCGCGGATGCGAGCCACGGTGACGGTCTTGCTGACGGCGACGAGCGTGATTTCAGAAGTCTGGCGGCCGGCGCGCTCGCACGCCGCCGCTATACGCCCATTGATCGCTTCCAGCCGCGCCCTCACATCCTCAGACACTCTTGGCGACCCTCCTGGCGACTTCTCGAGATTATTTCTTGTCCTTAGGTTCGACGTAGCTCTGACGATGCTGAATGACGATCAGCTTCGGATCGATCTGATCGCCCAGGTTGACCTTGACCTGGATCTTGCGACGTTTGCCTTCCCGCCTGGAATTGGTCGGCGTGTAACCCAGGCTGTATTCGTTCCGCACCAGCGCCTGGATCGTTTGCAGCGCGGCGGGGATTTCGCCTGGGAAGGTGATCGGGATGTATTTGCCGCCGGTCGAGTCGCAGAAAGTCTTCAGCGTGTTTTGGGCCTGCAGCATGGTCATCCGGTCGAACGGGATGCCGTAGATGTTGCCCCCGCGCCCCGGGTCCATATACTGGTCGTACTTCTTCATGAACAGATTGCCCGTGCCGAGGACGTAGATCGGCACGCCGGAATTCTCGACGATCTTTCGCGCTTCGTCGAAATTGATCTTGCTGAACGTGTCGAGGCCGGAAGCGATGAGGAGGATCGCCGTCCGCGAGTTGACTTCGTAAAGCCCGGCGTAATCCGACTGGTTGTTTTTGTCGGCGTCCTTGCCGTCCTCCAGAACCACCGCGTCTCCTTTGCCGCCGCGCAATACAAATTTCAGGGCGTCGAACATGTTGCTTTCACTGAACGCCGGATTGTTGCGGATGAGAAGATTGATCGCCTGCATAAGCTTCATCTTGTCGTCGGTGAAATCGACCAGCGGAGTGGGGCGAATATCGTAAGCGACAATCGATATGAAATCTTTCGGCTGGACGAAGCGGTTGACGAATTCGTAAGCCGGGCGGAGGACTTCAACGCGGCCATATTCAAACATTCCGCCCGTGCCGGAGCCAAGCACATCTATCAACTTGCTGTATTCCAGCAGCAGGACCATCGTCACCGGGGCTTCGGGCGTGGAGAAGTTTTCGACCTCCTGCTTTATGCCGTCTTCATAAATCTCGAAATGTTCTTTCTTCAGCCCCTGTATGACTCCGCCGGTCTTTTTGTTATAGACGACCGCTTCGACGTTGACCACGTCGGTGCTGATGTTGATCGAAGATGGGGGAAGGGATTTTTCAACCTTGGTTTGCTGCTTCTGCGGGTCATCGGCGTCGCCGCTGGCGTTTGGGTTTTTCTTCTGTTTATCGGAAGATTTGCGCCCGGCCTGCGCGAACGTTTGGTCAGTTACGAGGAAGCTGTTGGCGATAAAAGCGGCCGCGAGCGTCAAGGCGACGGCGACCGCAAGTTTCAATTTCCAACTCCGATTTGTATTGGATTGTTCGTTCATAGCGGTACCTCTATTTTCCGCGGTTCGATCTTCGCGCCATTTGACCAATTCGATCTTCGCGCCATCTGATCAACGGGCGCCGATAGTGAGGGTGAAGCTATCAATTCATCTGACTTTGGCGATCGGTTCGAACAGTGATCATCATTGGCCCGCCCAGTCTAGCAAATGGGATAAATGATGAAAAGTTACCGACGCTCACCGCAGCCTGAAGAGTCCGAAATTTTGAATCAGGCCTTACGAAAATTCGGATTAGACAAGGGATTTCTGACTCTTTAATGGAGGCCTAACTCAAAGTATTTCAGCGCTTAGCTTTACCACGCCCGGCGCCGGCGATTAGGCATATTGAAATAAACACAAAGATTGTGCTAGCCTTCCTAACCGTGAACGCGCTTGCCGTCGGTTTTTGCATCCCAATTAACTGTCCTGACGGCGATCCAAAAAGAGTAGTAACTGACAACTCAATAGCCCGCTGGATCACCAATGCCCTGACGCAGTGTGGCTTCCCCATGCTCGGTTCTCGGAATTATCGGGACAGCAGAGTCAGGAGTTACGCACGATGAAACAAGATAAACGGTCTTACACGTTTGTTTTTGCCCCAACGTCCAGCTTTCCTCTCAGGAAATTCAACGTTTATCACAAAGCTCTCTATGCGATTGTGGGATTCGCCATTATTGGATTGCTGACCGTCGCGTGGGGAGCTTACCGTCTCACACAACATGGGTTTGTCGTCGCTCAGAACTACAGCCTGAAGCGACATAACCGCGAATTGAAGGAAGAGAATCAGAAGGCAAAAAGCGAGTTCGATCAGTTGCAGAGCCGGCTGGCCGTGCTCGATACGAACCAGCGCAAATTGGCCGAGTACTCAGGCTTCAGCCGCCCCGATGTCAGCAAGGACATCGGCCGTGGCGGACCTAGTGGCGAAACAAAGCTGAGCGATCTGGAGGATAAGTTCGCCGCATTGGAGAGCGAGCAACGTTATATCAAAGACGTTTTCGACCGGAACCAGATCAAACTCGCCTCGACTCCGAACGGTTGGCCTGTGCGCGGATACATCACTGATGGTTTCGGAATGCGCCGCAATCCGTTCGGCGGCGGTGGGTATGAATCCCACGCCGGCCTGGACATCGCGACCAATCACGGCACAGCGATCGAGGCCACGGCAGACGGAAGAGTCATCTTCGCTGGCATGTATGGCGGTTACGGTAACATTGTGGTGATCGATCACGGTTACGGCATTACGACCCGCTACGGTCACATGGCGTCGATTAGTGTGCGTATGGGGCAGCACGTGACGCGCGGCAAGACGATCGGAGAAGTAGGTAGCACCGGCCGCTCGACCGCGCCACATTGCCATTATGAAGTCCGCTTGCACGACCGCCCGGTCAATCCGCTCAGTTACATCTCGATCAACAAGTAGGCTGACTCGAGCGGCTCACACAATCTGGCAAACTCAAAACCGGCGGTAACAGGCTGTCAGCCTCCGCCGGTTTTGCTTATTGCTTTGGCTATTAAGAAAAAACGACTTCATGTCCGGTCTGCAATCATTTGGAGTCGTTCTTTAAAGATTATTGGCGCCGCATATGCTCTTTCAGAATGCAGCGATCCATAACGACCATCAACCCGGCGTCTAAAGCGCGCTTAGCTGCTTCTTCGTCAATCACCTCTTCCTGCAGCCACACGGCTCTCGCTCCCAGACGGATCGCTTCATCGACGTGATCCCCTGCATCTTCAGAGCGGCGAAAAATGTCTACCAAATCGATCTTTTCCGACGCATCGGTCAGGCTAGCGTAAGCCGGTTCGCCCAGCACTTCGGTCTCGTTAGGGTTGACCGGGATGATACGGTAACCGCGCTGCTGCATATACCGCGCGACGCCGAAACTGGGTCGAATCGGGTTGGACGACAAACCGACAACCGCGATCGTTTTGCACTCGTCGAGGATTCGTTTGATAACCTCAGGATCGTTGATTCCCATAACGGTACCGGGAGCGGTAGCGACCGGGCTCCAGTAACCCGGTCGCTACCGCTCCCGGCGCCGTACCGATCGCCATCCGCAATCAAGAGTGATGTTCCTGCAAGCTGACGATGTTCAGCTTGCCTTCCTGTCGCATGGCCGCGATGGCGTTGGCCGCGGCGTTGGCTCCGGTCAGCGTGGTGAATGTCACGACGTTATATTGCATCGCGGCGCGGCGGATGGCGCGCTCGTCGTAAAACGAGGAGCGTCCCAGCGGCGTGTTGACTATCAGGTCGATCTCGTCGCTCTTGATCAGGTCGACCACGTTCGGGCGGCCCTCATTGACTTTGAAGACTCGTTCGGCGGGCACTCCCGCTTCATTCAGAAAGCCGGCAGTGCCCCGCGTCGCGATGATCTTGAACCCGAGATCGCGCAGCCGCCTGGCCACGCGCACGGCGTTTTTCTTGTCGTTGTCGTTGACGCTGATGAAGGCTGTGCCTTCGAGCGGCAGGCTGGCGTTGGCGCCCATTTGCGCCTTGGCGAAGGCCATGCCGAAGTTCTCGGCCATTCCCATCACCTCGCCGGTTGAGCGCATTTCAGGCCCGAGCACCGGGTCAACGCCGGGGAATTTGACGAACGGGAAGACAGGCTCCTTGATGAAGAAGCTGGTGACTGTCAGCTCGTCAGGCAGATTGAACTCCGAGAGCGTCCGCCCCGTCATCACGCGCGCCGCGATCTTGGCAAGCGGAGTCCCAGTTGCCTTCGACACGAACGGAACGGTGCGCGAGGCGCGCGGGTTGACTTCGAGCACGTATACGATGTCGTCTTTGATGGCGAACTGGATGTTCATCAGCCCGCGCACTTCCAGAGCTTTGGCGAGCTGCCGCGTGTAACGGCGCATCGTGTCGAGGTGTTCGGGCTTGACCATATACGGCGGCAGCACGCACGACGAATCGCCGGAATGAATGCCCGCCTCCTCGATGTGCTCCTGAATGCCGGCGATCACGAACCTCTCCCCGTCGGCCAGCGCGTCGACGTCGACCTCGAAGGCGTCTTCCAGAAAGCGGTCGATTAGCACCGGCTTTTCGGGCGATGCTTCGACGGCGTTTTTCATATAGCCTTCCAGGCTCTGCTCGTCGTAAACGATCATCATCGCGCGCCCGCCCAGCACATAACTCGGGCGCACGAGCACTGGATAGCCGATCGAAGCCGCGACCCGCTTCGCCTCATCTACAGAGACGGCCGTTCCGTTGACCGGCTGCGGGATATTCAGATCGGCGAGCAGATTGCCGAACCGCTTGCGGTCTTCGGCCAGATCGATTGATTCGGGGCTGGTGCCGATGATCGGAACGCCGGCCTTGTGCAATCTCATCGCCAGGTTCAGGGGCGTCTGACCGCCGAATTGCACGATCACGCCGTCCGGCTTCTCCAATTCAACGATGCTCATCACGTCCTCAAACGTCAGCGGCTCGAAATAGAGGCGGTCGGAAGTGTCGTAATCGGTCGAGACGGTCTCCGGATTGCAGTTGACCATGATCGTCTCATAACCGTCTTCCTTGAGCGCGAACGAGGCGTGGCAGCAGCAGTAATCGAACTCTATACCCTGCCCGATGCGATTCGGGCCGGAGCCCAGGATCATAATCTTCTTGCGGTCGCTTGGCGCGGCTTCGCATTCGCTTTCGTAAGTCGAATAGAGGTAGGGCGTGTACGACTCGAACTCGGCGCCGCAGGTGTCCACCCGCTTGTAGACCGGGACGATGCCTTCGGCCTTGCGGCGGGCGCGGACCTCGTCTTCGTCGCATTTGATCAGTTCGGCGATCCGGGCGTCGGGAAGGCCCATCCGCTTCGCCGCCCGCAGCCCTCGCGTCGAAAGCGAGGCGAGCGTTTCCTGCTTCAGCTCCTCTTGCGCGTCGACGATCTGTCGCAATTGGGCCAGGAACCACGGGTCGATGCTCGTCAGTTCGTAGACTTCATCAACGGTCCAGCCGCGCTCGAAGGCGGTGTGGAGGTAATGGATGCGTTCGGAGTTCGGGATGATCAGTTTGCGGCGCAGCGTTTCGTCATTGACGTAGCCGACGTAAGGCGAGCCGCGACGTTCGAGAGAGCGCACGCCTTTCAGGAACGCCTCTTTGAATGTGCGCCCGATGGCCATGGCCTCGCCGACCGATTTCATCTGTGTGCCGAGCGAGTCTTCCGCGCCGGGGAATTTCTCGAAGGCCCATTTCGGGATCTTGACCACGACGTAATCGATCGTCGGTTCGAACGAAGCGGGCGTCTTCTTGGTGATGTCGTTCTTGATCTCGTCGAGAGTGTAGCCGACGGCCAGCTTGGCCGCGATCTTGGCGATCGGGAAGCCAGTGGCCTTCGAGGCCAGCGCGGACGACCGCGAGACCCGCGGGTTCATCTCGATCACGCGCATCTCGCCGTTGCGAGGGTTGATCGCGAATTGAATGTTCGACCCGCCGGTCTCGACGCCGACCTTGCGGATGATCTTGATCGCGGCGTCGCGCATCAACTGGTATTCGCGGTCGGTCAGCGTCTGCGCCGGGGCGACTGTGATCGAATCGCCGGTGTGCACTCCCATCGCGTCGAAATTCTCGATCGAGCAGATGATCACGACGTTGTCGGCCAGGTCGCGCATCACCTCAAGCTCGTACTCCTTCCAGCCGATGATCGACTCTTCAACCAGTATCTCGCTGATCGGGCTGGCCGAGAGGCCGCGCTCGGCGGTCTCTTCGAACTCTTCATAGTTGTATGCGATGCCGCCGCCGGTGCCGCCGAGCGTGAATGACGGTCGAATGATGATCGGGAAATTGATTTCTTCGGCGGCGGCCATCGCCTCGGTCTGCGTGTGGCAGAAGCGCGCCTTCGGCATCTGCAACCCTATCTCGTCCATCGCATGTTTGAAGAGCAAACGGTCTTCCGCGACCTTGATGGCCTTCAGTTTCGCGCCGATCAATTCGACGCCGTATTTGTCCAACACGCCACTCTCAGCCAACTTGACAGTCAGATTCAGCGCGGTCTGGCCGCCGACCGTCGGCAACAGCGCGTCGGGAACTTCGCGCTCGATGATCGCGGAGACGGCTTCGACCGTGAGCGGCTCGACGTACGTCCGGTCGGCCAGCTCCGGATCGGTCATAATCGTCGCCGGGTTGGAATTGACCAGCACGACCTCGAAGCCTTCCTGCTTGAGAGCCTTGACGGCTTGCGTGCCTGAATAATCGAACTCGCAGGCCTGGCCGATGACTATCGGGCCGGAGCCGATGATGAGGATTTTGTTGATATCGGTTCGTTTGGGCATTTTTCCATGAATTTCAAATTTGAGGCCAAAATTCAACACAAAGGGTCAAAGGACCTCAGGGTTTCCTTGTGAGCCAATCCTTGGTCCTTTGACCCTTTGACTGACCCTTTGACTGACCCTTTGACCCTTTGCCCCGTTGTGTTTCCCATACATTTATTCTAGACCGTGAAGGTAACACATGGGCGGGATTGCGGAAAGTGGCATGGCGATTCGCGCGGTTGACAGTGAGATGAATCCGGCAAATGAAGGGGGTTAAATCTCTTCGCGCCTGCGCTGGTTCAGTTCAGCCAGTTTCCATCGCGGCCAGGTGGAGGTTCGGCCGTATCGATTGGCCCCCTGGGCGAGGCCGTCGACGCGCATCGATCCGCACTGAGGGCAGTTGCTCAGAAGGCCGCGCAGAACTATGTGACACACGTCGCAGACGGTGAAGTCGGGTGAGAAGGCGATGGCCGACGCCTGAGTTTTATGAAACGCCTGGGAAATCAGCTCCACGAGTTTTTCAGTCGCGGGCAGCGCGGCGCCAAACCAGAGGTCAGTGACGGCGTTTCGGATCATTCCACCCTGCAATTCACTCTCGATGCGAATCCGATCGAAAGCGCCGGCGCCGCTTTTGACTGGCAATTTGACGGAGTTGGTGTAGAAGATTTCGGCGGCGCCTTCGCTGCCGGGATTGATTTGTCCGCTCGGGTGGTTGGCGAATTTCAAGTCCAGCCGCGCCAGGCGATGCGGCGCCGTGGCGTCGCGCGATTCGGCCAGCGTGAATCTGACTTTGTGTTTGACCGAGAGCCGTTCAGCCTCGGCGTTGAGGTGCGCGATGACGCTGGCGGCGAAATCCTGAGCGGCCTGCGACAGGTCGAGAGGGCCTCCTGTCGCGATTTGCGCCAATTCGGCCAGCCCGACTGGACAAATGGCGTGCGCTGTCCAACTGAGCGGCAGGAAGATTTCCTGGCCCGGGCGCATCGCCAACATCGCCAGCGCGCCCGATTCGCCGCGAGCCAGGAGCTTCTCCAGAAAGATCCGTTTTTCGAGCGAAGCCTGGGCGGCCAGTTCCAGCAGTTCGGTGAGCAAATCGAAGATCCTCGCCACTCCCTGAGGATCGCCGGCGGCGCGATAGCCGACCCGCGGCAGATTGATCGCCACGGAAGAGAGCGTGGCCGCCCGCCACTGCCAACTCTCGCCGACGCGCTGCAACCTGTCCGCGCCCACGCCGTAGCGCGCGGTGAAAGACTCCGACGCCGGATTGGCGGCGGGCCGGTCGAACGCCAGCGTTACGCCGCCGCGCTCGGTCGCCGCGCGGATGACCAGGTCGAGCGCCCCCCGATTGAACGGATTCTCGATGAAGCTCTCGGTCAAATGCAGTATCGGACGCGGGCCCGTAAAGGGCAGTCCCTGCCCGTCGCCTTCCAGGTAAACCTCGAACAACGCTTTGAGGAAGTCGCGCGCCGTCTCTTCCATCGCGCCGTAAGTCGAGCTGAACTTTTCGCCGCCCGCGCCCACAATCTGCAAGTCGCGCAAGTAGGCCGGGGCTTCGCAATCCAGGTGGAGGTCGCATCGCACCGGCTGCCCTCCGCGCGCAATCGCCGGCGACGACAGTTCGAACAGGAGTCCCTGCGCGATCTGTTTGATCTCGCGCTGATTCAACCCGACCAGCATCGGCGCGAGCGCGAAGTTGACCGAATCCCATGCGAGCGTCTCGCTGAAATAGCCCTGCAGCGCCGCCGTATAAGTCACCAGGTGGAGGACCAGAACCTCGGCGCGTTTGGCGGGGCGCGATCCGGCGAAGCCGCCTGGCAGCCGGACCCCGTGGCGTTTTATGAAATCTACGGAGCCGATCATTGTGGTCGGGCGGTCGACCTCGCCCAGGTTTTCGATGTGCAGATCGCCCACCAGGTGAGCGCTCGACACGGCGTCAGAGAAAATGTTGCGGATCGCGTACTCACGCTTGATGGCTTCGGCCAGCGCCAGGCTGCTGCCTTCGGGGCCATGCGATATGGCCGTCTCGCCGGCGACCGATTGGATGACGCGGTCTACGTCGTAGAGTGGAACGCCCAGCCGCGAATGCAAACGGTACTCGTTCATCAATCCGCGCTCGAGCAGCTTCGCGTCAACCAGTCCGCGGATCAGCGGCGCGGTCAGGGCGCGTATGCCGGAAACCCTGATCTGTTCTTTGACCTCAAGCGCGATCTTGTGGGCGGTCTCGGAAGCGAGATTGGTTTCGCGCACCAGCGCATCGGTTATTCGCTGCGGGTCGAATAGCTCGACGTTTTCGTCCGATTGCCGCACGAACATCTCCGATTCGGTCAACGGGATGATGCCTTTTTCCTGATTGCTGCTCATAAGTAATGAGAATGAAGGCGGTTATTTATACGGATTGCCACGTTCATGTATGATAAAGACGCAAAACAGAGGGAAATTTGCCGATTTGCGTGAAAATTTCCGACCTCCGAACTGATGCGGGGAATGGAAAAGTCACTTCCCCCTACTCCCCATTCCCCACTCCCGATCTCCCGCTCATTTGCCGAATCATCGGGAAATGGTTCAAAGGCCGCGCCCCGTGACCTATGTCCGGGGCGGAGCGCAATATCTCCGATAGATATTGCTTTGCGCGAGCGACGGCTTCGGGAATCTCGCAGCCCTGCGCCAGCAGGGCGGCAATCGCCGACGAGAGCGAGCAACCAGTGCCGTGCGCGTCGCGCGTCTCGATCTTCTGCGCTTTAAAAATGTGGAATTCGCGTCCGTCGAAAAGGATGTCAGTGGCCTCGTCTTTCAGGTGCCCGCCTTTGACCAGCGCAGCGCGCCGCGACGTTCTCCGCGATTTTGGCGCGCCGCTCATCTCGTGAATTCGCTCGGCCGCCCTCTTCATTCCTTCCAGGTCTTTCACCTCCGAGCCGGTCAGCCGCTCGGCTTCGGCCATATTCGGCGTGATCACGTCGGCCAGAGGCAACAGCCGCTCGATCAAAAATCCAATCGCCTCCGCGTCCATCAGATCGTATCCGCTGGTGGAACGAATCACCGTATCAACCACTACATTCGGCAGGCGTTTTTTTTCGATGATCTCGGCGACGACCTCGATCAGCTCACGCGTGGGCGTCATCCCAATCTTGACCGCCGCGATCTTGAAGTCGTCGATGACCGGTTCGATCTGCGCGCGCAGCGCTTCAGCCGTCTGATGCGAGGCGCCGTAAACGGCCACGGTGTTTTGAAATGTCAGCGAGGTGACGGCCGCGGTTCCGAAACACCCCATCGCCGCGAAAGTCTTTATATCGGCCAACGCGCCCGCGCCGCCCGATGGATCGAAACCCGCAATTGACATTACCGTCAACATCTTCAGAAACACTCTATGTGGTAGGTCCGCGCCGGATCATAACATCATCTTGGGCGTCAGCCAAATTCATTACAGCGGTTTCATAGGCGCCGCAGACACAGAGAAGGAGAGCTAGAAAAGCAAAGCGGCGTTTGCGGTCCCTCTCTCCGCCTCGCTTTCTCTGTGGCTGCGGTGGCTGCGGTGGCAAATAGTCTCCAAATTTGATTCGGCGCGGGTTGAAAATTACGAAACTCGACTTGTACTATTGTCGTAGTACAATGTGGCAAGCAAGCCTGGGCGAAATTTGAGCGATGGAAGACCGGTTTCACATCAACGCTGCAGACCCGACGCCGATCTACGCGCAGCTCGAGCGGGCGATCCGCTTCGCCATCGCCACCGACCGGTTGCGCGTCGGCGAACAGCTGCCGACCGTGCGGCAGTTGGCTGTCGATTTGAAGATTAACGCCAACACTGTGGCGAAGGTTTACGCGGAGCTCGAGCGCGTGGGGATTTTGGAAACGCGGCGGGGCGTCGGGACGTTCGTGAGCGCGCGCCAGGACGGGATTTTGAAGCGCGCGAGCAAACAGAGCCGCGAACGGGAGTTGCGCGCGTTCGCGGATCGGATTCTGGCCGAGGCTCACAACCTCAGCTTCTCCCTCGACGAGGTGATCGAACACCTCACGGGCAGGCGCAAAAAAGGAGATTGAAAATGCCTACAATGTCTATCATCAGAGAGAAAAGAAAGGAGACTCCTGTTCCCAACCCTCCGCGGCCGAACGTGGTTTCGGGGTTGACGCTGGTCGGCTCGTTAGGTCTGGGAGTATTGGCCAGCGTTCTGACAAATAATCCACTCGGCGTGATACTCGGGGCGTTGGTGGGAGTGATCGCGGCGCTGTCCCCGCGCGTGGCGAAGCAATGGGAAAAAGCGGTAGTGCTGCGATTAGGGCGTTACACAGGCTTGCGCGGCCCCGGGCTGTTCTGGGTCATGCCGCTGATCGATTCGGTTTCGACTTACATCGATCAGCGAATCATCACGACCAACTTCGCAGCCGAAGAGACGCTGACCGCCGACACCGTGCCCGTGAACGTTGACGCGGTGCTCTTCTGGATGGTTTACGACCCCGAGAAGGCCGCGCTGGAGGTGCAGGATTACGGCCAGGCAGTGAGTTGGGCGGCGCAGACGGCGCTCCGCGACATCATCGGCAGAACCGCGCTGACCGATCTGCTGCGCGGTCGCGAAAAGATCGAAGACGAGTTGCAAAGGTTGATCGACGAGCGCACCACGCCCTGGGGCGTGACGGTTCAGTCGGTCGAGATGCGCGACGTGGTGATCCCCGACGCGTTGCAGGACGCGATGTCGCGCGAAGCCCAGGCCTCGCGCGAAAAACAGGCCCGCATCATCCTCGGCCAGGCCGAGGTCGAGATCGCGAAACTCTTCGAGCAGGCCGCAGCGGCATATCACGAAAACCCGACGGCGCTCCACCTGCGCGCGATGAACATGCTCTACGAAGGGCTGAAAGAGAAGGGCGCGATGATGATCGTGCCGAGCACGGCCGTCGAATCGATGGGGATGGGAGGTTTGCTGGGCGCGGCGGCGATGCGCCAACAACAACTGGCCAAAGGCGAAGGCGAACAGACTCCGGTTCCCGTCAAGTGAGCATTTTGTGAAATGAGGAAAGCGGGCGCCGGCGTTTGCGCGACTCCCGCTTTTGCCTATGCGGAGGTTCATATGGTCTGGCTCAAGACATTGATCTTCACGATCATCGCGCCGGGCGCGGTAGTCGCGCTGATCCCGTATTTGCTTCTGTCGAGGAGCTCGTCAGCATTCACGGATATCGGCGCGCGCACGGGGCTGTTTCAGCTTTTCGGCCTGATTCCGATGGCGGTCGGCGCGGCGATCTATTTCCGATGCGCGTGGGATTTCGCCTCAACAGGCAAAGGGACGCCCGCGCCGATTGACCCGCCGAAGCGCCTGGTCGCCCGGGGACTTTACCGGTTCGTCAGAAACCCGATGTACGTTGGGGTTCTGCTGGCGCTGTTCGGAGAAGCCTGGCTCTTCAGATCAGGCGCGCTGCTCGTATACGCCGTGACCGCCTTTACCTGGCAGCATCTCTTCGTCGTGTTTTACGAAGAGCCTGCCCTGAAGCGGAAATTCGGCGAATCGTATTCGGATTACCTCGCCACTACGCCTCGCTGGATTCCACGCATCAACAATTCGGCGCGATGATGGGAACACTGCTGAGGCGGCCGACAAAAAATGCCTTGCCCGTTTTCGCGAGCAAGGCATCGGCGTTGCTGAGAGGGTCGTGTTATCGAACCATGATCACTTTTTCGGCTTGTTTGCCCTTTGGCCCCTGCACCAGTTCATATTCCACTTCCTGCCCTTCATCCAGGGTCTTGAAGCCATCCATCTGGATCGAGGAATAGTGGACGAAAACATCTCCACCGCCTTCAGGCTGTTCGATAAAACCGTAGCCTTTGGCGCTGTTGAACCATTTGACTTTGCCTAATTTCTTCTCTGCCATGGTGAAACTACCTCCTGGGGATCATTGAACGACGAATCTCGACTCCGGGGTTCGCGCCCGCGCCGGGCCTCGTCAGGTTAACTTCACGTCCCGCTCGCTCAGTAATCCGCAGCTCTGAAGTCTTCGGCTAAACTTCTGGCCGGACCTCTGGGAAAAGCCGATGCCTGAATCCGCGGGGCAACCACTCAAAGCAAAAAAACCGCGACCGAAACCGAGACGGTGGGAACTGCGGCTTCGTGTGCGGCTTTTACTCTGATAAAACTTTGGGTGTCCACAACAATACTGTCGTTTACTATCGTTATCCTAAGCGTTCTAATTGTGCATTGGGCTGCGCCAGAATCGGCGCGGTGACAAACACGGCGCGCATACTACTCAACGTCCAATTTACTGTCAAGCTCTAAATGAATTTTGTAATCGTCGCTGCTCATCACGTAGTGGAGGGCTTTCACTCCATTGACGGCAGTCTTTCGGTTGAACTTCATTCCCAGCTTCTCGATCACGCGAAAGAAGCGGCGCTCCGGCGGGTCGACGCCGGCATAGATTCGTGACAACTCAGTCTCCTCGAACAAACAAAATCGGCTCTTCATCACGAACGAGGAGCTTGCCGTGATGAAGAGCCAGGGTGATCGTGTATACGCGTTAGAAGATGAACTGCGCTCCGAACTCGCCGGAGAACGAACGCGGCACAAACACGCCACTGGGCGTGATGAAGCCGAGCGGTTTACGGAAAGTTGAACTGTTGACGTTCCCGTCGAAGCTGTTGCCGAAGTTGGCGCGGTTGGTCAGATCGAAAGCCTGGAAGATCAACTTCAGCTTGGCTCGCTCGCTTAACTTGATGTCCTTGCTGACGCGAGCGTCCAACTGGAAGAAGGCCTGCCCGCGCAGGTTGTCAAAAGGCGCTTGGACGCAACTACCAGCCGCCAGGCAATTGACCAGATCGGCCGCGCTTTTGTCCTTGTTGGCCAACAGGTCATCCGGCGCCGAAGTGTTGACTATGGCGTGAATGGCGCCCACGCCGCTGCCGAAACTGAAAAGGTCGCTGATGTCCATTGATGAATTGTAGGGGCGAGCCGAAGCGATTTGCATAATCGGCGCGAACTGAATGCCCTTCGGCAGATCGACAAGACCGCTCACCACAAAGCGATGACGCTCGTCGTTCGGAGTGGGGCCGAAGTCATGCCCGGCGAAAATGTCGTCCACATCGGTCGCGCGGTTGCGGAAGGCAGCCGAGGCGCCGTTGTAAGCCACCGCCCGCGACAGCACATAGCTGGCGTTGACGCTGAAGCGATTGCTCAGCCGGCGGCGATACGAAAGGTTCAACCCGTCGTAGCGCGCGCGACCGACCGATGACTCCACGTCGATGCGGCCGAGCTTGGGCAGGCCGGCAGCGACAAAGGCTGCGTCCAGTTCGCGCGGCGGCGTGTCGGTTGAACCGGGCGGGAGCAACGCGACGCGTTGCGGGTTGATATTGATCGTCTTCGATTCGCGCAAGCCCAGCACGTGCGTGTATTCGACCTCGATGGCCGAAGTGGGCGTCAGTTCATAGGAGTAACCGACGTTGAATTGCTGGGTGTACGGATTGCGATAGTTCGGATCTATCAAGCGTCCCACGTTACCGGCGGATAATTGAGCCGGCGCGGCCGGAATCGTCGGCAGTGGGTCAACGCCGAAGCGGTAGTCCGACAGTTTGATGTTCGTCCCAGGCACGATACCGGCTTTCGGGTCGCCCGGACCCGTGCTGGTGATCGAGAAAACCGTGGCGAAGAGCGTCGGGTTGGTCTGCTGAATCATGAACAGCGGGATATTTAGGAACGTCTGACCATAGTATAAGCCATAGCCGCCGCGCAGTACATGCTTGCTGTTGCCAAAAATATCGTAAGCGAAGCCGATGCGCGGGCTGATGTTGCGGCCATCGTCGTGAGGCAGGTCGGCGGCGTAGGGGCTGTTGATCGCTTTGAGCGCTTGATAAGTGCGGCTGGCCGATTGAACGGTATCCCCCGCAAGCAGGTTGGAATCTCTGTCGTAGCGCACGCCGAGATTGAGCGTCAGGCGTGACGAGAATTTCCAATCATCCTGAAAATAGACGCCGAACATCTTGGCGCCGCCCGGCAGGTTGAAATAAGGGTCGCCGGCCGTCGCAGTCATGCCTTTGAGCGCGCCTGGCGAGGCGAGGCCCTGCGGGTATTTGGCGGTATTGGCGAGAATCGCGCTGGGCTTCTCAAGAAAATCGAATTCAGGCGTCGGGTTGAATTCGAAGAAGCCGCCCAGTTGCGGCTCCCACACGAAGTCGAAGCCGGTCTTGAATGAATGCCTGCCCTTGATGATCGAGATGTCGTCGCGGAATTGCCACTTGCGCTGATAGGATTGCTGCGGCACGTTGACGTTAGTTCCGAAGAATATGCTGCCCGGAAAGGTCACATTCGGGACTTTCTGAGCGCTGTCAATCAGGTTGTTCCAATACTGGAAGCCGGTAGTGAACGAGTTGACGATGTTCGACGTCAGGGTCGAAACGAGCGTCGCGTTGGCGATCTGCAGCTCGTTCTTGGTGAAGTTGCCGCCCGTCAGGTCGTTGGTCGCGCCAGACTGATCGTTCTCGCCCTTGTTCGACTGCGCGGTGTAACTCAGGAAGGCGTTGTGCTTCTCGTTGAATCGATAATCGAGCCGTCCGTTGTAGCGCGTGTCGCGATAGGGCGTTGGGATATTGGCCGCCGGTTGCGCGCCGAGGCTCTTGACCAAGTTCAACTCGGCCAATGCGTCCGAGTTGACGATAATATTGGTTATCTCGCGCGCCTTTTCGAATGCGAAGAAGAAGAAGGTCTTGTCCTTGTATACCGGCCCGCCGATCGAACCGCCGTACTGTTGCCGGCTGTAGGGCGATTTGCTCAGGCGCGTCTCTCCAGTGATTGGATCAACTTCAGTGGCGTTGAAGCGCTCATTGCGCTCATAGACATAGGCCCCGCCGTGGAACGCGTTCGAGCCTGACTTGGACACCACATTGACCGCCGCGCCTTCACTCCGCCCGTTCGCCGCTGAAAAGCGCTGCGTGCTGATGACGTACTCCTGCACGGCGCCGAGCGGGAGTTGCATGACCGGGCCGCCGACAGTGTTGTCCTTGTTGTCAACGCCGTTGACGGTGACGTTGACGTTCCGACCGCTGGAGCCGTTGATGCCAAAGACGGCGATGCGGTTCTTGGTCGGGTCATAAGAGTCAACCGGTTTCGCGCCAGGCGCGAGGATGGCCAGGTTGGCGAAATCGCGCCCATTCAGCGGCAGGTCGTTCAACTGCTGCGGCGTGATGTTCAACCCGACGTCGGTCTTTTGAGTGTCCACGATCGGCGTTTCCGCGGTGACCGTCACGGTCTCGGCGGCTGCGCCTGGATTGAGGTTGTAATCGAGCGTTGTGGCGCGTCCGACCAGCAGTTCCGCGCTTTCGGTCACGGCGCTCGCAAAGCCGCTAGCGCTGACTCTGATGTCATACTTACCAGCCGCCAACAGTTCAAAGCGGTAGACGCCCGCATCGTTGGTTGAGGTTGTGCGCGTCACGCCGGTAGCCTTGTTGCTAACCGTCACTGTCGCGCCTTTTATCACAGCCTGCGCTTTATCCGTAACCGTCCCTTCCAGGGTCGCGCTCGCTGTAGCCTGAGCGAATGAGGTCTGTTTTCCGATTGACCAAATCGATAATAACAACACGACAAAGAAAATTTTCTTTCGCATAGCACACTCCCACTTGAAGTTTATGATTTGTGGCAATAGACAATCGCCACACGCATTGGTTTAAAGTCCTGTAGGCTCTCAAGATCAAGATCGTCTTTTAGCCCTACAGCAGCGCTTCCACTAAGCTTCAACTAAAACTAAAATGACCAATCAAAAAAATGGCGGTGAGGTTCTCGCGAACCCCACCGCGCCGAGGGCTTTGCTGGGATGAAAACTCAAAAGACCATAGAGCGTTACGCCGCTCAACTTCTTACTGATGAATTTAAATCTGAAATCTTATGAGAGCTGACCGTTGGATGTCGGTCGAACGCTGTATGATTGAGCAACTTTGGCGCCGCAAATATTTATTTGTATGCGCCTCGGCTTAGCCGCTCCGCTTCAAGTATTTAGCCTTGCGCTCTTGAGTATCTTCGGACGAGAAATCTGCGAAACTATGGATTTTTATCCATTTTTTCGTATCACTCTGAAGCTATCGCCGTGAAAAAAAAGAGGCGGTAGCGCAATCAGCGCCACCGCCTCTCTTGTGGATCAAACAGCTCAGTGATCGAGCGGGTTCTAGAACTCGCCCATTCCACCGCCGGGCATGGCCGGGGCCCTCTTCTCCTCGGGAATCTCGGAGACCAGAGCCTCGGTCGTGAGCATCAGCGCGGCGATTGAAGCCGCATTCTGCAGCGCAGTGCGCGCAACTTTCGCAGGGTCGATGACTCCGGCTTTGACCAGGTCCTCGAACTGCTCCGATTCGGCGTTGAAGCCCATGTTGTCGCTCTTCTCGGCCTTGACGCGTTCGACGATCACCGCGCCTTCGTGGCCGGCGTTCTCGGCGATCTTGCGGAGCGGCTCTTCGAGCGCGCGCTTGACGATGTTGACGCCGATCTGCTCGTCCTCATCCTTGAGCTTGAGGCTGTCGAGAGCCTTCGCGGCCCGGACCAGCGTGACGCCGCCGCCCGGGACTATCCCCTCTTCGACCGCCGCGCGCGTGGCGTGCATGGCGTCCTCGACGCGAGCCTTCTTCTCCTTCAGCTCGGTCTCGGTGGCCGCGCCCACCTTGATCACAGCGACGCCGCCGACCAGCTTGGCCAGTCGCTCCTGCAATTTCTCGCGGTCGTAATCCGACGTGGTCTCTTCGATCTGGCGGCGGATGGTGGCGACGCGGCCCTGAATGTCGGCGGCCTTGCCCGCGCCCTCGACGATCGTGGTGTTGTCCTTGTCAACGGTGATCTTCTTGGCCTTGCCCAGGTCCTCGAGCTTGACGTTCTCGAGCCTGATCCCCAGGTCTTCGCTGATCACCTTGCCGCCGGTCAGGATGGCGATGTCTTCGAGCATAGCTTTGCGGCGGTCGCCGAAGCCCGGCGCCTTGACGGCGCAAACTTGCAGCGTGCCGCGCAGCTTGTTGACGACCAACGTCGCCAAAGCTTCTCCCTCGACATCTTCCGCGACAATCAACAGCGGCTTGCCCAATTTGGCCACCTGCTCGAGCAGCGGCAGCAGATCCTTCATCGAGCTGATCTTCTTCTCGTTGAGCAGGATCAGCGCGTTCTCGAGCGTCGCCTCCATGCGCTCAGGGTCGGTCACGAAATAGGCCGACAGATAGCCGCGGTCGAACTGCATGCCTTCGACCACTTCGAGCAGCGTGTCCAGCGATTTCGATTCCTCGACCGTGATGACGCCGTCTTTGCCGACCTTCTTCATCGCCTCGGCGATGATCCCGCCGATGGTCTGATCCCCGTTGGCCGAGACCGTGCCGACCTGAGCGATGGCGTCGCCTTTGACCGGCTTGGATTGATCCCTGATCGCCTCGACGGCCCTCTCGACGGCCTTCTCGATGCCGCGTTTCAAGGCCATCGGATTGGCGCCGGCGGCCACTGTCTTGACGCCCTCTTTGAAAATCTGGCGGGCCAGAACGGTCGCGGTTGTCGTGCCGTCGCCGGCCACGTCCGAGGTCTTCGACGCCACTTCGCGGACCATCTGCGCGCCCATGTTCTCGAGCGGCTCTTTCAGCTCGATCTCCTTGGCCACTGTCACGCCGTCCTTGGTGATCGCCGGCGAACCGAATTTCTTATCGATGACCACGTTGCGCCCTTTGGGGCCGAGCGTGATCGCGACCGCGTCGGCCAGTTGATTGACGCCGCGCAAAATCGCCTGGCGTGAATCTTCTCCATGAACTACTTGCTTTGCCATAACTTCTAGGTTCCTCTCGATTGTATTTGTTTACTTCGCGCTCTTGCCCTTGGCCACTGTCTCGACCACGCCGAGGACGTCGTCCTCGCGCAGGATCAGGTACTCATAGCCATCGAGCTTGATCTCGGTCCCAGCGTACTTGCCGAACAGAATGCGGTCGCCGGCTTTGAGGTCGATCGCGATGCGCTGGCCATTGTCGAGCAGCTTGCCATTGCCTACCGCTAGAACCTCGCCTTCCTGCGGCTTCTCTTTCGCCGTGTCAGGAATGTACAGACCGCCGCGCATCTGCTCTTGCTCCTCCAGTCGGCGCACAATGATGCGGTCGTTGAGTGGACGAATACTTACTGCCATTGAAATACTCCTTTCACTGTTTGGTTGTGATTGATGTTTTGGCCTATCCCAAACGCAGATTGATCTTCTTGAGCCTCTAATACTCAAGTTTTATAGCCAACTATCTATCAAGCTGTTTGGTATTAGCACTCTCCGTCTGGGAGCGCTAAGTATATGAACCAGCTGTGGCCCTGTCAATAACCCAAGTAAAAAATCGGGAGTCAAATTGAAGATTGAGGACCGAGGACCGATGGCCGAGGATCGAAGATTGAAGATCGAGAATCGCGTCATCGTTTTTAGGGCGATCTTCGAACTTCGAACTTCGAACCTCTTCGTTTCGGCTGTGCGCGTTTGTGTCCATTCCTGTGACCATTCCCGTTAACGCCATTGGTGTATTCAAGAATGCGTTTGCTGAGGGTATTGCGATGTATGCCCAGAGCTTCGGCGGCCTTGGAAAGATTGTTGTTATGGCGGTCGAGAACTTTAAGAATGAAGTTCTTTTCAAACTCCTTCACGGCCTCGTCAAAGAGAATACCGTGAGTGATCATATGATCAATAATCGCTTCAAGTTCCATTTTCATAGGCAACCTCCGAAGAAAGATTCGAAGATAGAGGATTGCAGATAGAGGATAGAGGATCGCCTTTCGGCTGTGGACGCAATTCTCTATTCTCGATCCTCGATCCTCGATCCTCGATCCTCAAGATCATGGCCTGTGAGCAGACGATATGCTTCGAGATACTTCTCGCTGGTTATTCTCGTAATTTCAGGGGGAAGCGATGGGGCGGGAGGTCGCTTGTCCCAATCTAGTGTCTCAAGGTAATCACGCACAAATTGCTTATCAAAAGAAGGCTGCGGTCTTCCCTGCGCGTAGGCGTCCCGCGGCCAGAACCTGGATGAATCAGGGGTCAACACTTCATCCACAAGCGTCAATTGTCCATTTATCAAGCCGAATTCGAACTTGGTGTCGCAAATGATGACGCTGCGGGTCTCTGCGTATTGCGCGGCCTCGGTGTAAATCTTCAAGCTGATTTCTTCGAGCCGCCCGGTCAGATTCTCGCCGAGCGACCGGGACATATCATCTATGGTGACATTGATGTCGTGTCCTTCTTCGGCCTTGGTCGCCGGGGTAAAGATCGGGCGGGGCAGTTCGGCCGATTCAACCAAGCCTTCAGGCAGACTGTGGCCGCAGATGGCGCCTGTCCGCCGGTAGTCCTTCCAGCCAGATCCCGCCAGATAACCGCGAACTACGCATTCAAATGGGATCACTTCGGCGCGGCGCACGAGCATCGAACGTCCAGCGAGCAGCGATTTCGATTCGTCCGACAACGACTTCAATAGTTCCGCCGGAAACTCGTTCAGGTCGGCCGCGATCATATGATTCGGGACGAGGGTCGAGAAACGTTCGAACCAGAATCTAGAGAGTTGAGTGAGCGCACGGCCCTTATGCGGTATGGCGCTTGGCAGCACGCAATCGAACGCCGAGATGCGGTCGGTTGCGACGATCAACAAACGTTCGTCGTCAACCTCATAGATGTCGCGCGCCTTGCCGCTTCGCAGGAAAGGCAAGTCCGATATCCGCTCGTTCTCAAGCTCTTGCGAAAGCATATTCGGCGTGATGATCGATGACGACACTGGCGCTTCTCTCCTCGAGTCAGTAGCGCGAGTGGTAGCGAGCGTTGGTTCAATCGCCAGATCCGCTCGTTATCGCTCGCGGCGCTGAAATCACCTCCAGGCAAAACACGATGCAAATTTATGATTACAGCGGGCAGAGTTTGCAGAGATGCCAACTGATTTTGTGATTGCCGAGCGCAGATATTATCCAGTCAACTCGTGGGGGCTGGCATTATTTTCGTGAGCGCCGTCTTTGTCAAGTCATAACGGGTTCCCGGCTTTCCCCTTCTTGCCTTTCCTGGCAGGTTCGTCAGGCGTCTGAGGCTTGGGGTCGACTGGGGGTCTGATTATTTTCTGTTGCTCCGGCCGCGGGGCTTCGATCCGCTCTTCGCGTATGGGAGGCGCGGGTCTGACCAGCGGCGTCGGGGCTTTTTCGCGAGTCGAGGGTCTGCCCGCCAGAGGATCAGGGTTCGGCACTTCGTCAGAGCCTGGCAGAATATCGCCTTCGCGGGCGGCGATGCGCGCGAGTTCCTTGGCGTGCTCACGGGCGCGGTTCGCCTGAACCAGTCTGAGGTCATCAGGCAGGTCGGGAATCTTGCCGAATCTATCTCTAGGCTTGTACTTCAGGTAATTTTGCATGAAGTCTATCCAGAAAGGCAGCGCAGCCGTGGCGCCCGACTCGCCTTTGCCGAGCGACTTCTTCCTGTCGCTGTAACCGATCCAGACTCCGCAGACGACCTTCGGCGTGTAGCCGATGAACCATGCGTCGGTGAAATTGTCCATTGTTCCCGTCTTTCCCGCCAGTTCGTGACCGATCGATTGGGCCGCCGTCGCGGTTCCGAATTGCACCGTGCCGCGCATCATGTCTACCATCTGCGCGGCGACATAATCGGAGAGGACCTTGTAAGACTTAGGCGCGGCCTGATACTGCACTTTGCCGTCGCGATCGACGACCTTACGGATGCGAACCGGCTCGACGCGCACTCCGCCGTTTGGGAAAGTCGAATAGGCCGAAACCATCGCCAGCAGCGGCTCTTCGGTCGCGCCCAGGGCCGAGGGCAGGAATGGCGCCATCGGATTGGGCAGCCCCAATCGCTTGACCAGATTGGCGGCGTTCTGCACGCCGACCTCATCCAGAACGCGCACCGCAGGTATGTTGCGTGAAAGGGCGAGCGCCCTTCGCAGGGGCATCTCGCCCATGAATGATTCATCGTAATTGTGCGGCGCCCAACTGCCGCGCTGGAACGGCGAGTCGTCGACAACGTCGTCTGGCTTGAGCCCTTGCTCTATGGCCGTCGCGTAAATGAATGGCTTGAAGGTCGACCCCGTCTGGCGGTTGGCCTGCGTCGCGTGATTGAATTTGCTGGTGGCGAAGTTATAACCGCCGACCATGGCCTTGATCTCGCCGGTCTTCTCGTCCAGCAACACCAGCGCGGCCTGAACGTCCGGCTCGGGATCGAGCGTGACCGACAAAATCCTTTTCGCCCGGTCTACAGATTCGATCTTGAACTGCGCCAGATCGCCGCGTATGAAAAGCTTCGAGGGCGGCTTGCCTAGCGCCTCGGTATTCTCTACTGTGATGAAGGCCGAATACAAACCGAACGACACTTGCGCGCCGCGCTCGCTCACGTCCTTGATCATGCCGGTTATGATGTCGCCGGCTTCCGGCACGGCGATCCACGAAGGATCGCGATAATCTTCGACCGAGACGCCACCTTTCTCAACCACATTGTCGAATTTTACTTTCCAACCATGGCGGCGCTCGTACATCCGGGCGCCTTTGCGGACGGCGTCTACGGCCCATTTCTGCGCCTGCGCGTCGATCGTCGTGTAAACGCTCAGCCCGGCCTTGTAGACGTCCATGGCGTCCGCCTCAGGGGTCTCGGTCATAATGCGCTGCAACTCCTGGCGCACCTCTTCTACGAAATAGGCGTAAGGCGAACGATCGTTCTTGCCGCGCGGGTCTTCCACTTGGAGGCCGAGCGGCTTGGCTTTGGCCGTCTCCGCATCTTGCTCTGAGATGAATCCGGCGTCAGCCATTGATTGCAACACAAGATTGCGGCGGTCCCTGGCCGCCTTCGGGTTATTAGTCGGCGAGAACTGCTGCGGCCCTTTCGGCAGCGCCGCCAGCAGCGCGTATTGCTCCAGGTTCAGGTCTTTGAGATCTTTGGAGAAGTAGTAATTGGCCGCGGCCTGGAACCCGTATGCGCCTCCGCCAAGAAAAATCTGGTTGCAGTAGAGCGTTATGATCTGCTCTTTCGTGTAGACGCGCTCTATCTGCAACGCATAGAGCGCTTCTTTGAGCTTGCGCGCGGAAGTCCTCTCGCGGCTCAGGAAGAGGCCGCGCGCGAGCTGCTGTGTCAGCGTCGAGGTGCCTCGGGCGCGCCGGTTACGCAAGACGCTCTCCAGCACCGCGCCGGCCAGCCGCACCGGGTCGATGCCGAGGTGGTCGTAAAATCGCGTGTCTTCGATCGCCAGGATCGCCTGCTTCATCCGCTCGGGAATATCCTTGTATTCAAGCGGGATGCGCCGTTCGAGCGACAACTCGCCGATCGGAGTCTTGCCGTCATCCGCGAAAACCTTCGTGACTTGAGGGGGCTTGTAATTGGCCAGCCCGTCCACGTCGTCCGCGTACTGAGAAAGGCTCATCTGATAAGTGAACACCAGACCGGTCATTCCGCCGGCGATCAGGGCCAGCGACATCAACGCCCAGGTCGTCGAGACGCGGAAGAAATCTTCCAATCTCGCCACCTTTTCTGTTAGCTTATAGGGCAACGCCATTAAGGGGGATTTTTCGTCAGAGCCATCCGGCTCGTGATCCGGAGTCAAGAAGTAGTTATCAGACATAACGCGCTAATTATACCAAAAGACCGATAAGACCGATAAGGCTATATCTAGCCCAAAGGAGAGATGACGTGAATCACAAATTTTTATCACCGCTCCTGCCGCTCCTGAATTTGCCGAAGAGACACAGAGGCGCAGAGAGAAGAGGACAAGGAGAAGGGGGGAAAGGGAGACAAGGCGTTTTTTACTTTTCGCCCTGTCCCCTTGTCCCCTTGTCCCCTTTTCTCTTCCTCTTCCTCTTTCTGTGGCTCTGTGGCTCTGTGGCGCAAGCGATCGCGCAAGAAGCCCATCCCAAACAAGCCGTGAAACAAGACAAGTCCAGTCAGCCGAAATCCGCCGCCGCCGAAATCCGCGCCACGCTCGACGCTCAGGTCGCCGCCTGGAACGCCGGCAAGCTGGAAGAATTCATGGACGGATACTGGCGGTCGCCCGATCTTACATTCTTCTCGGGAGGCCGCAAACTGTCGGGCTGGGACGCGACCATCGAACGCTATCGCAAAACCTATCAGGCCGAAGGCAGAGAGATGGGCAAACTGGTCTTTTTCGATCTCGATATTCAACAACTGGGGCCGAACGCAGCAGTCGTGCGTGGGCGTTGGGAATTAACAATGTCCGACGGCAAGAAACCCGGCGGGCTTTATACGCTCATCTTCCGCAGGTTCAAACAAGGGTGGAAAATCATCCACGATCACACATCATCAAACCAGTAATTCATTTCCACCGGCCGCATTTAACTTACGCCGAATTTCGGTTTGGCGCCGCTCGTTTTTTTATACGTTCCATCGGCGGAAACGTTATGGCCAAAACCACACTCAATGTTGTTTTCCGTCGTGACAATGAGCGTTCCGGGTTTGGAAAATTTGAGCGTGATTTTGCATGATGAGCCCGTAGCTTCTTCCGGCGTGAAAACAGCCGTGTCGCCTTGAATCACGGCTGCGCCGCTCGCCGAGCCGACGTTGACTGATATTTGTTCAGTTACTTGATACGGATAAACTAACTTCATTTCGATTTTCAATTTATTGCCTCCCAGCGCTTGAATCAAAATTTCGTTGTACGAACCTTTGAACTTACCTGTGTAATAGGAGCGAAACGTTTCCGTCACTTCGGCGCCGCTGACGGCTCTGCGTTGCGCGAAGATTTCGGAACTTGCGCCGACGCATACGAATAGACAAAACGTGATAATACTTAGTCGCTTCATAATTCCCTCAACGATTTGGATCGCTTCGAGCAGCTTCAATTAACGGACAAGGAAGCCCTTCACTGGTCGCCAATAAAGCCAATCCGTCGGCGCTGTAACAGATTGCTTCCCCCTGCCGGCGAACTCCTGGAAAGCCTCCTATATCGACTGGAATAGGCGATTGTTTCCAGATCTCATCAAAGGCTATCCCCCGCCTGTTTGGCAGAATGAGTTCGCAAGCCCCAAGGTAATCGCTGATTGCGACCCGATGTCCGTCAGGGGAAATCGCCCCGCCGGTAACGAAACCCAGAAACGGATTCGGGAATCGAAACTCTCCGACGTAAGAGAGGGTCGACACTCCTGATTTTGACGCCGGCGCTCTCAATTTGTACACTCTGGCGGCCGCGCCTCTCAATTTGGTGATGATGTAGAGGTCGCCCGTGAGAGGATGAATTAAGAGTGTTTCCGCATCGTACTTGCCATCGGGATATTTCAATCGAATTACGTCTGCGACGCCTGTCTCGCGAGGGTTTCGGACTGTAGAAGACGTGTCATTGGGAGTAATCCGAGGTTCGGCTACCCGGTAAACAGCAATCTGGCTGCGCTTTTTAGAATTGTCGCCGATGTCTCCGATGTACAGGTAAGACAGGTCTCGCCTGGGTCCCGGTCCGATAGCCAGGTCTTCCCAATCTACCGCTCCCGCGCCGACGACTCGCCAGACGCCGCGATGTTTTCCCTGGCGATCGAAAGCGTAGATGAACGGCCCATCGCCGCTGTCATTATGAGTCCAGAAAATGCCCGTATTGCGTCGAGAGGCGGCGATCCCGCTACTCTCCTTGACGGATTGGTTTTCAAGATTGCATAAATGAACCGGCGACCTGTAGCTGTTGCTGTCCACTCCGATATGATTCGCCGGAACTATCTTAGACGCAGCGCCCTGCGCCGGAGCCGGTTTGAGCGGGGATATCACCCCGATCAAGGCCCAGATCAAGGCAAGGATGAGCGGAATTAAGGCGAACAGCGCCTTCATTCCGGCGCCGATGCGGCGGCCGATGGCGCCCGACCGAAGGCGCTTGACGTCGTCGTTCATGGCGATATTCTCTCACGGGATATATAACAAATCGACGGAGATCAAAGGATGACACAATCGAGAATTGACGCTTTCACCGCGATGCTGAAGGATCAGCCTGATAACGAAATGATCTGGTACGGGCTGGCGAACGAGCACATGAAGCTGGAGAACTGGCCTGCGGCCATTGACGCGCTCCGCAACGTTATCCGCATCAAACCCGATTACACTTCGGCCTATCAAATGCTCGGCGCCGCGCTAGTCAAGCATGAGGGGCATGAAGAAGCGCGGCGCGTATGGATGGAAGGCATTGAGGCGGCCAATCGCACTGGCGCATGGAAGGCGCGCCAGCATATGGAGGCGTTGCTTGCCGGTTTGACGGATGAGGCCGAGCCGGGATTTTGCGAATAAAAATAGACAGGATTTACAGGATTTTTCAGGATGTGGTGAATTTAGAACAATCCTGAAAAATCCTGTAAATCCTGTCTATTTCCTTAAGTAGCAATATTGTCGATCAGGCGGCGAAGCGATCGATCACTGTGATCCCTTTGCCTGGGGAAGAATTGAGGCTCGCGAGGGCCGGGCCGGCGTCGTCGAGGGAGATGCGCCGTCCGATCAATTTCCCGAGCGGCAATTTTCCTGCGGCGATCATGTCGAGAAGCTCCGGATAGGCATGCGCCTGCATGCCGTGGCTGCCGAATATCTCCAGTTCGTGCGCAATCACTTTTCCCATCGGGAGCGCTGGCTCTGCTTGATCTCCGAGGAGCAATCCGATCTGTACGTGTCGGCCGCGCCGCCGGAGTGAGAGGATCGAATTTCTACAGGCGGCCGCACTACCGAACGCGTCGACGGAGACGTGAACTCCGCCCGCTGTGAGCTCGAGAATGGCTTCCGGGACGTCGGAGACAGCGGCCGCATTAAACGTGCGCGCTGCTCCGGCCTCCTTGGCGAGAGCGAGTTTCTCGTCCGCAATGTCGACGCCGATGACGTTCGCGCCGAGCGCGCGCGCAATCATCACCGCCGAAAGACCGACACCACCACATCCATACACCGCGACCCATTCGCCGGCCCGTAGCCGCGCCTGCTTCACGATGCCGCGAAACGCCGTCACAAAGCGGCAGCCGAGCGACGCGGCATCGACGAATTCCATCTCGTCGGGAAGTCGCACGAGGTTGATGTCAGCGAATGGTAAGGCGACATATTCGGCGAACGAGCCGGGGCCGGAGAATCCCGGTTGAAACTGTTTCTCGCAGACCTGCTGGTCCCCCGCGAGACAGTAAACACAGGCGCCGCAGCCGAGCGCGAAGGGAGTGGTCACCCTGTCCCCGGTTCGCCATCGCCTCACGTCTGGACCGACCTCGGCAATCATCCCGGCGAACTCATGGCCGGGAATATGCGGGAGGGTTCGGATATCGGCGTCATGTCCCTGCCAGCCGTGCCAGTCACTCCTGCACAGGCCCGACGCTTTCACCTCGACTATTACTCCGTCCCGCGGGACGGTGGGGTCCGGAACATTCGCGACCCGCGGTAGGGCGCCAAAAGAGTCGTAAAGAAGCGCGCGCATTTCGAGAGTTTAACTGAACCTCCTTCTTCGGCAAGCGCATTCCCGGAAATGACCAGACAAAAATAAAAAACGCCTGCAGTCGTGGGATAACTGCAAGCGCTTGAAATTTGGCGGCTACCTTCCTCACCTTGGCAGCCGCCCGACACCGTTGAGTGGAATTAACCACATGGTATCTCGTTGCCCCACTTTGTCTATTGCAAGGAGGGCGCCATCGATTACCGCCATGACGTAAATCGCAAAAACTCAATAGAATCAGGCATTCCAGCGGTTTTCGAGATTCCCGAGCGCGATCTAGATCGGACATTCCGGGCAATTCTTACACGATCCACTGGGAAGATTTTTCGCTCACATGACCGACGGGAAGATTTTTCGCGCTCGTAATTCGCGATCACTCAGAATCTAGTTTTAATAAGCCGCCGCCTATGAAACCTTGATCAACAGCTTGCCGAAGTTGCGCCCTTCCAATAGGCCGATCAGCGCTTGTGGAGCGTTCTCCAGGCCCTCGACCACGTCCTCGCGGTATTTGACCAGGCTACTTTCGATCCATCCGGCCATCTCATGGTAAAAAGCCGGTCGCTGATCGGCGAATTCGCGCTGGATGAAGCCGCGTATCGTGAGGCTTTTCGTCAGGACGTCCCTCATGACAACAGGCAGACGATCGGGTCTTTCGAACGGGCCTGCGCTGTTGTATTGCGCGATCAGACCGCAAACAGGGATGCGCGCGAACGGATTGAGAAGTGGAAAGACCGCGTCCCACACCGCGCCGCCGACGTTTTCAAAATAGACGTCGATGCCGTTCGGGCATGCGTCGGCCAGTTGCTCGGCGAAGTCGGGCGCTCGATGATCGACGACCTTGTCGAAGCCCAGTTCATCGCGCACGTACGCGCACTTACTCGCGCCGCCGGCAATCCCCACCGCCCGCGCGCCCTTGATCATGGCGATCTGGCCCACCGCCGAGCCGACAGGCCCACTGGCCGCGGCCACTACGACGGTCTCGCCCGGCCGCGGCTTGCCGATATTCAGCAAGCCAGCCCAGGCGGTGAACCCGGGCATGCCCAACACGCCCAGAGCCGTCGAGACAGGCGCGGCGGCTGGATCGAGCTTTCTCAGCCCTTCGCCATTCGACAGCGCATGGGTCTGCCAACCCGAGTGGGAAAGAACGATGTCCCCGGCCGCAAAATCGGGGCTACGGCTGTCGATCACTTCCGCCACTGTGCCGCCTTCCATCACTCCGCCGATCTCGACCGGCGCCGCATAGGATTTTGCCTCGCTCATACGCCCGCGCATGTAGGGATCCAGTGAAAGGTAGCGGACCTTGAGCAACACCTCGCCGTCCGCCGGAGTTGGGATGGCCGATCGCTCGATGCGGAAGTTTTCAGCGATCGGCGCGCCTTCCGGGCGGCTCGCCAGAACGATGCGGACAAGAATCTGATCATTCATTGTTTTTTTCGCCTCCCGTATAGATCGTAACAGAGTTTGCCGAAGCGCTTCACAATTTTTACCTAAGCTCGACTTTGTTCATTTTGATATGGCGATGAATCAGCGGATGCGGGAACGAGGTCAGCCGTTTTCCGTAGCGATACGCTTTTCGAACAGACCCCGGCGGCGAGGTTCGATTCCAGCCCGGATAAGCGCCTAACGGCTCGCCTTGATGTCGTAGGCCCACAACGTCTCGAGATCGCGAATGTAAAGCCTCCCGTTCGCAATGACCGGATACGCAAACGCCCCCTCCTTCATCTGCCCCGCCTGTTTTTTCTTCGGCTTATTCGGCGGAGTGAATCGGCCTTTCTCGCGATAGCCTTCAGGAGTCGCCTCCACCAACACCAAGTCTCCATTCTCGTCGTGAAGGTATAAATGCCCATCCGCGTAGGCGACCGAACTCATGCCAAAATTCTCGGCCTTCCATTTCACCTTCCCCGTCGTGAACTCAACCGCGACCAGCCCTTGCCTGGCGGTTTGCGTCCCGTAAAGATAGTCGCCGACCAACACCGCCCCGCCAAAGCCGTTCGGAAGCCCGCGCTCGAAGTAGACTTGCTCTGCGGCGACTCCGCCATTGTCCGGCTTTAAGCGGACGAGACCACCCCCGATACTAAGCGCCCCGCCGTACACATAGCCGCCACGCGCGACCGGCGTGAAAGCCTGCGCCGGGCCCTTGACCACTTCCTTGTAGCGCCAGAGGAAGGCGCCCGTCTTCGCATCAACTCCGACGATGCCTTTGCTCAAAAACTGTACATATTGTTTGCGCCCGCCCGCTTGCACGACAATCGCTGACGCATAACCCGCGGGATCGGCGCCCGGAACCGCCGATTTCCAGATAACCGCGCCCGTCTTTTTGTTGAGCGCCACCAACGTGGCCTCGGCGCCACCGGGGGTTACGACAAGGACGGCGCCGTCAACCAACGGAGACTCTGCATAGGCCCATTCGTGAGGTTGGCCGCCGAACTCTTTACGGAGGTTCTTCTGCCATCGAACCTTGCCGCTCCTGGCTTCGAGGCAGGCGAGATCGCCATCCGAGCCCAGGGCGTAGATGAAATCTCCGTCAACGCTTGGAGTGGACCGGGCTTTCGGGAAAGGCGGATCCTGATCCGGGTTGCCGACGGCGCCGACGCGCGTTGTCCAGATCGGTTTTCCATCCTCGATTGAGAGAGCCTGAACAAACTCATTCTCCATGCCCCGGTTGCTCATCAGGTAGATCCGCGTTCCGACGACCGATGGCGTTGAATAGCCGTCTCCGATGTCGTTCACTTGCCAGAGCAATTTGGGTCCCTCCTTCGGCCATTGTTGAAGGAGGCCTCTCTCATGCGATATTCCGTTCCGTTCCGGCCCTCGCCATTGAGGCCAATCGGAGGTCGAAGCAGCCATGTTGGAAGGCCTCGTAGCGGACACGGCTGATAAGCACAAACCAAGCGCTGCAACGGTAGTTAGTAATCGTGAAGTCATTGGCTTCTCCTTCTGATTATTGAATTACTTTGCCGCGCCAGCGTTCGGCGGCGCAGCCTGGCGAAGGGTTTCTATCTGTTTGAAAATTGCTTTCAAGGTGGCCTCCGTCGCTATCCTTCCTTTCTCGCGCGTGGCCAGCGTCGGGTCTCCCCACGTTCCGGTCGGCGAATAGATTCCTTCGCCACGCGCCGCAGCTTGCGGGTCGCGCCTAAACATTACCCTTGCGCTGCCTTCAGGGAGTGGTCGGTAATCTTTGACGGCTTTGCGCATATTCACCGAGGCCGGTTCCATGTAAAGCATCTTCGACGTTTCGTTCTCGTCGGCGTGCCTGCCCCCCTCCTGCTTCAGCAGCGGTTTGACGGTCTCCTCGTCAACTCTCGGGTCCAGGTAATGAAGCAGCATGCCTTCCGTCGCCAGCGCATCCGCCGCCAGTTTCAACGCGCGCAATGTCGGAATCCCGGTGTTGATCACGTAAAACCGGCGAGGGCCGTAGCGCGCCAGGCTGCGGCAGATGTCCACGATCAGGTCGCGCGCAGTTTCCAGTCGCAGCGAGGTCGAGCCTGGATATTCGAGGAACGACGGAAAGAAGTGATAATTGACCGTCGGCGCGATCACCACGTCGGCGGCTTTCAATACTCGCCGTTTGTAGTACTCGGCCATCGTCCAATCGTTTTTCAGCTTCAAATGCGGGCCGTGTTCTTTGGCCGCCGCGCCGAGCGGAATGACAACGACGGTCTCCGGCTTCAACGCTTTCTCGGCCTCCTGCCAAGTGAGGTTTTCCAACAAGACGCCTTTGTTCTGGGCGAGCGCGTTCGACGATAAACACAGCAACGGTAGAATGAACAGCAGCTTTTTCATCTTATTCACCTCGATGGATATTCCATCCAAAGCCGGTAGGCTTGGATGGAGAGGAAATCGAGACCATGTGCGAATTGAAGGGCCTGCCCCTTGCGTGAATACGAAACTTGGAATTGCAAGTTCCATTTACAACGCGATCGCTTTGTAGATGGGGTAATTGACTACTACTTCCTCCCCAGCGCTTATATCACCGCGCGGTCACTTTGTTTTGGCCGTCTGGATCTCGCGGTCGCCTACGCTCTTCGAGTCCCACCTCAAGTAAAACACCTTGGTCTTTTCACGCCCGTCCTTCCGGCTGACAAGGGCGAAGATCAGTTCGGCATCCTCGACTAGAGGCGGCAGGATCAAACTGATTGTTGGCAAGTAGTAGCGGCGTTCAGGCAGACCCAGATCACGGCGTATGAGGTTAATGCGCTCATCGCATTCACCCAGCCGCTTTCTGGCAATATCGTCTTTCAGACCCAATACGCCGTGGGCCAATTCGTGAAGGATGGCGAAGCCGATGTCGAAAGCCATCAGCGCCTCACGCTCGCCGCGCAACATGTCGAAGTCCGAAAAATCGAGTTGTATCGCCAGCCCCACGATTCGCGCGGCTGGGCCGATATAGATGGTCGTCGTGGTCAGGCGCGCGAAAGCCACGATCGGCGACGAGTCATGAGCCTCCAGCTCGAAAATCTTGTCGCCGTCAACGGCGGAGATGAGCAGTTCTCGCGCGGCGCCTGAGCCACCCGCTACACGATTGCGATCTCCGAGCGTGAGATAGCCGGCTTCGTCAAAACGCATATCCAGAAAGCCTGTCTTGTGTCGCAAGCTTTCAAGCGCCGTTTGAAGTTGCTTTTCGCTCAGCCTTCGAGCGTCGTCGTTGTTGCGCAGACCAGTGTGGAAGCGCATTGAGTCGTCCGGGGCGGCTCCTATGAGAGACGGCATGGCGCAGAGCGTCGCAATCACTAACAGGACGCGCCCGCAGAGTCTACGGATGATCTTTAATCTCATATCGTTTTCTCCTCGGCGCCTAACTTCCTCTTCCTTTGATCTGTCAGTACTCGCCCGGTAAGGCGTGAAATCCCTACGAAAGCCGCCAGGCCATCGAAAAAATATTCTGACGATATTCTTTCAGGAGTTAGGGAGTCGCGGGAGAGATGTGATAATTTTGCCGTGCGCACAAGTCGTTAGAACTCAGCTTTTTGAGGTAGTTGATGATGATGGCGCCTTCATCTCAAGAGATCACCCAATTGCTACTTGCCTGGAGTGACGGCGATCAAGCGGCTCTGGAGAAGCTAACCCCTCTGGTTTATGCCGAACTGCGCCGGTTGGCCAGGGGCTATATGTTCGGAGAACGGCCAGGCCATACGCTGCAGACCACGGCCCTGATCAACGAAGCCTACCTGCGCCTGATCGATTGGAAGAATGTCCGCTGGCAGGGCCGCGCCCACTTCTTCGGGGTCGCGGCTCAAGTCATGCGGCGCATCCTTGTGGATTTCGCCCGCACGCGCCACTACGCCAAGCGGGGCGGAGCGGCGCAGCAGGTCTCGCTCGATGAAGCGGTTACTATCCATGAAGATCGCTGCGCAGAACTCATCGCGCTCGACGAAGCGCTCAAGAGCTTGGCCGATATAGACCCGCGCAAGAGCCAGATCGTTGAGTTGAGATTCTTCGGCGGGCTGAGCGCGAAAGAGACGGCTGAGGCGCTCAAAGTGTCACAGCGGACAGTGGAGCGCGAATGGAACTCGGCGCGCGCCTGGCTTTATCGTGAGTTGCGGGGGAAAGATGAGACCTGAGCGGTGGCGACAAATCGACCGGTTGTATCAATCCGCGTTGGAGCGCGACGCCACTGAGCGCGGGGCCTTTCTAGACGGAGTCTGCGGGGGCGATGAGGAGTTGCGCCGCGAAGTCGAATCCCTGCTGGCGGCGCACGAAAAGGCGAAGGAAGCCGAGGACTTTCTTAATCAGCCCGCCATGCAAGTCGCAGCCCAGGTCATAGCCGATGATCAGGCGCAGTCTCCGACGCCGCGGAAGCTTGGCCGCTATCAGATTCTCTCGCTGTTGGGTAGGGGCGGTATGGGAGAAGTTTACCTCGCCGAGGACCCTCGACTCGGACGCAAGCTGGCGCTCAAACTCCTGCCTCAAGAGTTCACTCTAGATCGAGAGCGGGTGCGACGCTTCAAGCAGGAGGCGCGCGCCGCCTCGGGGCTTAACCATCCAAACATCATCACCATTTTTGAGATCGATCAGATCCAAACAGAAGCCGGGGGCGTCCATTTCATCGCCGCAGAATTTATTGACGGGCAGACTTTGCGCCAGTGTCTTGCGGGGGGCGCAATGAAATTGAGCGAGGCGTTGGATGTCGCCGTTCAAGTCGCCAGCGCCCTGGCCGAAGCGCACGCCGCCGGGATCGTGCATCGCGACATCAAGCCTGAAAACATCATGCTGCGGCGTGACGGCTACGTGAAAGTTTTAGACTTCGGGCTGGCGAAGCTGATCGAGCCTCTTTCCACAGGGGATACTTCTTTCAAGTGTCAAGACTCATCTCTGCGCGAATTTCACAGCGATCCGGGAATAATGATGGGGACGCCGCGTTATATGTCGCCAGAGCAGATCAGGGGCAGGCAGGTTGACGCCAGGGCCGACATCTTCAGCCTCGGCGTTGTGCTCTACGAAATGGTGGCCGGGCGAGTCCCATTTGATGGCGGCGCCGCAGGCGAAGTCATCGCGGCCGTCCTCAACCACGAACCATCGCCGCTCAGTCGCTGTGCGCCCGATGCCCCCGCTGAACTTGGGCGGATCGTGGACAAGTCGCTGGCCAAGGATCGTGAGCAGCGTTATCAATCCGCCAAAAACCTGCTCGCCGAGTTGAAGGGCTTGAAGCTTGAGTTAGAACTGGCGGACAAGCTCAAGCAGACTGGGCAGGCCGCCACTCCTATTGAAGCCGGAGAGCGTCAGCCTATGGTCGCAGATGCGATCAGCACATTGCTGCTTTCCCATCCTCCGCCGGCAGGCGACGCCCATACCAATCTGGAACCTGTAGGCGGCGCCATGCCGTTGAATTCGAAGTTTTACATCGTACGCGGGACCGATGAGGAGTTCCGCGTGGCGATCGCGCGCCAGGACAGCATTGTGTTGATCAAGGGAGCGCGGCAGGTCGGCAAGACATCCTTACTCGCACGCGGGTTGCAACAGGCGCGAGCGGCGGGGGCCAAAGTGGTTTTGACCGATCTACAAAAACTCAACGCCTCCGACCTGGCCTCAGCCGAGGCGTTCTATCTGGCGCTCGCCGATCTCATCGCCGATCAGCTCGGTCTCGATGTCGCCCCCGATGCGGTCTGGAATGCGCGCCGCGGGCCGAGCATCAACTTCGAGCGTTACATCCGGCGCGAAGCGCTCGGCAAAATCGCGACGCCGCTGGTCTGGGGGTTGGATGAAGTAGACCGGCTCTTCACCTGCAGCTTCGGGAGTGAAGTCTTCGGGCTTTTCCGCTCGTGGCATAACGAGCGCTCGCTCGATCCGGCAGGGCCGTGGCAGCGGTTGACGATGGCAATCGCCTATGCGACGGAGGCGCATCTATTTATCACCGACATGAATCAATCGCCGTTCAATGTCGGCACACGACTCACGCTCGAAGATTTCACCTGCCCGCAGCTCGCCGATCTCAACGAGCGCTACGGCTCCCCACTCAAGGATGAGGCGGAAGTGGCGCGCTACTACAGCTTGGTGAGCGGCCATCCTTACCTGGCGCGCTGCGGGCTGCAAGAGATGGTCGTGAGGCGCAGGGATCTGGCGGAGCTGGAGGCCATCGCCGACCGTGAAGACGGGCCGTTCGGCGATCATCTGCGCCGCGTCATCGCCTCGTTGGAACAGGACCCGGCGCTGCGCGAGGTGGCGCGCGGCATTCTGCAAGGCCAGCCCTGCCCGACTCAGGAGAGCTTCTACAGGCTGCGCAGCGCCGGGCTGTTCGCCGGAGATTCGGCGCGCTATGTCAGACCTCGGTGCCAGTTGTACGCGACTTATCTGGAAAAGAGGTTACTCTGAATGTTGAGCGGCTACACATTTGAAGGCTGTGCAAATAAAAGCCCTTTGAAATCCATACATTGAATAGCGCAAGCCTGGGTACGCATCGCTTCCAGCGTGCAGTCTTCGGCGGGAGGCGCATTGATTGGAATCAAATGCGCAGGAATACGAATCGGCTCCAGGCGCTGCGGGTCCTCCCAATGTACTACGATCCACGCATGCACGCTGGAAGCGATGCGTACCCAGGCGTCTCCTGATTTATGCGCAGAATCCAAGTGGTTGAATGCATTCAACTTTAATTCGCAGAGGCTTCACATATTTCGTGAATGCAATTGCTGCGAAAGGAGAAGTGGAATATGAGCTTGGAAGCAAATAAAACCATAGCGCGGCGATTTATAGAAGAACTCTGGAACGAGCGAAGGCTAGAGGTTGCGAACGACATCTTAGCCCCTGACTGCATTACGCACCAACTTCGCTCCGGTCCAGATCCTATGGCAATGCCACGTGGGCCTGAAATTATCAAACATCATATTGCCGAATGGTTGACGGGATTCCCAGATATCCACTTCACGATAGATCAGATCATTGCAGAAGGAGACCGGGTCTTGATGCAGTGCGTAGGGCGTGGCACGCATCTGGGCTCCTGGCTTGGAATTCCGTCTACTGGAAAGGTGATCACAATCCAGACAGAAATCATTCAACGAATCGCCAATGGGCGTATTGCGGAAGATTGGGTGCTCACAGATTTTCTTGGCGTGTTTCAGCAATTTGGGCTTGTGCGACCGACCAGCGAGATCTTAGCCGAGGCTAGTAAAGAAGCAGGCAGAGCTAGTCAGTAATATTGCAGCCGGCGCCTAACGTAGCCGTTGGACCGGCTTCACAGCAAGAATTTTTTATTCACAGAAGTGGCGGTTTTTGACCACTAATCCCGCCTTATCAATTGTATGAGGGCAACCGGAATAGCTACCGAGCACGGCTTCTACGTCATCGGAGGGACGCTGCGGCGTGACGCGCCTTCTTACATCGAACGCCAGGCCGACCAAATCCTCTATGAGAGTCTGCTGCAAGGCAAGTTCTGCTACGTGCTTACCTCGCGCCAGATGGGCAAATCCAGCTTGATGGTCCGCACCGCCGCGCGCTTGCGAGAAGACGGCGCCGGCGTCGCCGTCCTCGATCTGACGGCCACGGGGCAGAACCTCACCGCCGAGCAGTGGTACGACGGCTTGCTCAGCAGGATCGGGCAAAGGCTCCAGATCGAGGACGAGATCGAAGAGTTCTGGCTTAATCATCCGCGCCTCGGCCCGCTGCAACGCTGGATGAGCGCGATCACCGAAGTCGTCTTGCCGCGTTATCCAGGCCGGTTGGTAATCTTCGTGGACGAGATTGACGCGGTGCGCAGCTTGCCGTTCTCGACCGATGAGTTTTTTGCAGGGATACGCGAATTCTACAACCGGCGGACACAAGAGCCGGAGCTGGAGCGGCTGACGTTTTGCCTGCTTGGCGTGGCCACGCCCTCGGATTTGACCCGCGACACGCGCACGACGCCCTTCAACATAGGGCGCCGGGTTGAGTTGAACGATTTCACTGAAGCCGAAGCTGCGTCGCTCGCGCAAGGGTTACAACAGCCGCCGGAGGTCGGGGCGAGATTGCTCAAGCGGGCGCTCTACTGGACGGGCGGGCATCCATACCTGACGCAGCGGCTTTGCCAGGCGATGGCTGAAGAGGCGAGGGCGAACACTGCTGCGGAAGTTGACCGTCTATGTCATGAGCTGTTTCTCTCACACCAGGCTCGGGAGCGGGACGATAACCTGTTGTTTGTGCGGGAACGGATGCTGCGGAGCGAGGTTGACCTGACCAGCCTGCTGAGCATCTATGCGCGGGTACATCGAGGCAAGCGTGTGCTCGATGATGTAACCAGTCCCTTGATCGGCATTCTGCGGCTGTCTGGCGTCGCGCAGGCGCCTGGCGACTACTTGCGGGTGAGGAATCGCATTTACGAGCGGGTCTTCGACCAGGAATGGGTTAAGACGAATATGCCGGATGCTGAGCTGCGGCGACAACGGGCTGCCTATCGTCGAGGTCTGCTACGAGCCACCGCCGTGGCAGCTTTAATCCTTATCTTCCTTTCCAGCTTATCAATCTACGCATTTAGGCAACGTAACCGCGCCGACCAATATGCGCGAGAGCAAGGGCTAACGCTGGCCAGGCTAGAGAGCGCGCTAGCAGAAGCGAAGCGACAGGAAAAGATAGCCATCGAGCAACGCAAACTAGCGGAAGAGCAAAACCGGCTTGCTGAGAAGGGACGAGCAGAGGCTGAGCAACAACGGCAAGTGGCCGAACGGGAGCGGGCCGAAGCCCAGACGCAGCGCGGTCGAGCCGCATCGCAAGAGCAAGCCAATCGCAGGTTACAATATGCGTCGAATATGAACTTGGCGCAGGAGGCCTGGGAGGACGCTAACGTAGGACGTGTCGATGAGCTGCTGGAGTCGAGCCGCCCACATTCAGGGGAAGAGGATCTACGCGGCTTCGAGTGGTACTACCTCTGGCGTCTCTCGCACAGGTATTCATCTACCTTACGCCACAATAGCGGAGTCTATTCAGTCGCCTTCTCGCCCGACGGGAAGCGGCTGGCGACCGGGAGCGGTGAAGGCGCAGTCAAGCTGTGGGACACCGGCGCCGGCCAGGAAATTGGCGCCCTCAAAGGACAATCATATCGCGTCTCGTCAGTGGCTTTCTCGCCCGACGGGAAGCGGCTGGCGACCGGGAGTTTTGGTGGCGCGGTCAAGCTGTGGGACACCGGCGCCGGCCAGGAGTTGCTCCCCCTCAAAGGTCATTCAGAAACCGTCTCTTCAGTGGCATTCTCCCCCGACGGTAAGCGGCTGGCGACCGGAAGCGATGATCGCACAGTCAAGCTGTGGGACGTCGCTACCGGCCGTGAGATGGGCGTCCTCAAAGGGCATTCAAACGCCGTCCATTCAGTAGCCTTCTCGCCTGAGGGGAAGCGGCTTGCGACCGGGAGTTGGGATCGCACTGTCAAGCTATGGGACGCCGCTACCGGCCAGGAGCTACTCACTCTCAGAGGGCATTCAGACGGCGTCTATTCAGTGGCCTTCTCGCCCGACGGGAAGCGGCTGGCGACCGGGGGCGGTGAAGGCGCAGTCAAGCTGTGGGACGTCGCTACCGGCCGGGTGGCGCTCACCCTAAAAGGACATACAGCCGGCGTCGGGTCAGTGGCCTTCTCGCCCGACGGGAAGCGGCTCGCGACCGGAAGCGATGATCGCACAGTCAAACTGTGGGACGTCGCTACCGGCCGTCAGATTGGCGCCCTCAAAGGGCATTCAAATAGTGTCAATTCAGTGACCTTCTCGCCCGACGGGAAGCAGTTGGCGACCGGAAGCGGTGATCGCACAGCCAAGCTGTGGGACGCGGGCGCCGGCCAGGATATGCTCACCATCAGAGGACATTCAGATCCCGTATCGACAGTGGCCTTCTCGCCCGACGGGAATCGGCTCGCGACCGGGGGCGTTGATCGCACAGTCAGGCTGTGGGACGCCGCAACCGGCAGGGAGCTGGGCGCCCTCAAAGGACATTCAAATCGAGTCATGTCAGTGGCCTTCTCGCCCGACGGGAAGCTGCTGGCGACTGGAAGCGCTGATCGCACAGTCAAGCTGTGGGACGCCGGCGCCAGTCGGGAGATGCTAACCCTCAAAGGGCATTCAAATAGTGTCTACTCAGTGGCCTTCTCGCCCGACGGGAAGCTGCTGGCGACCGGGAGCTGGGATCGCACAGTCAAGCTATGGGACACCGTCGCCGGCCGGGAGCTGCTTACCCTCAAAGGGCATTTGGATAGTGTCTGGTCAGTGGCCTTTTCGCCCGACGGGAAGCTGCTGGCGACCGGGAGCCCTGATGGCACAGTCAAACTGTGGGACGTCGCTACCGGCCAGGAGCTTGGCGCCCTCAAAGGGCAATCACCTCGCCTCCATTCAGTGACATTCTCGCCCGACGGGAAGCGGCTAGCGACCGGGGGCGGTGAAGGCATAGTCAAGCTGTGGGACGCCACCACTGGTCAGGAGTTGGGCGCCCTCAAAGGACGTTTGGAGAGTGTCTGGTCAGTGGCCTTCTCGCCCGACGGGAAGCGGCTGGCGACGGCGGGAGGTGAAGGCGCAGTCAAGATCTGGGACGCCGCCACCGGCCAGGAGTTGGGCGCCCTCAAAGGGCATTCAGACGGCATCCGTTCAGTGGTATTCTCGCCTGACGGGAAGCGGCTGGCGACCGGGAGCGCTGATGGCACAGCCAGGCTGTGGGACGCCGCTACGGAACAGGAAGTTTTGTCCCGAAGCAAGTTTTAAGACGGCTAAGATGATTTGGCGCCAGTGCGTATCTATTGCTTTGTTTCTACGGGGCTCATAGAATCCGCCTATTCTCGGCAATCTGTTAAGCAAAATGTATCTGCGTTGAGGCGGAGGTCTCGTCCCAGATGCGAAGCGCGGTTATCGGCGCTTCTGCAGCTTATTCGAATAGGCTGGCTTGGCGATCTAAGCGTTTCCGGCTTGGATCTCCGGGCGCCTCTCATGATCGCGGCGGCGCGCGCGTAATCGAGCGGTATCGAACACGCAAGTCGATAACGGAGAAATTAATGGATGCTAGCGTGAGTACTAAATCCAACCGAAATGGAGAACGAAGATGACAAACTCTCTGAAGCTGACGGCCAAGGCTTTGTTACTGGCCTGGGGGGCCAGCGCGGTCCTGTACGCGCAGCCGGGCCGGGCGCAAACACAGTCGCAAGACGACAGGTCGCGTGAAGCGCGGCCGGCGCAGGACGACAGGTCACGTGAAGCGCGGCCGGCGCCGGCCGAGCCGCCTCGGGAAGAATGGTCGGTGACCGACCACACGATTCAGATCGGCGGGCAAACAATTCCCTACAAGGCGAGCGCCGGAACCACGCTTCTCAAGAATGACGCGGGCGAGCCGATCGGGCTGCTGTATTCCGTCGCCTACACCCGCAGCGACGTAAAAGACCCGGGCGCGCGCCCGATATCGTTTCTTTACAACGGCGGACCGGGCTCGGCGTCAATGTGGCTGCACATGGGCGCGTTCGGTCCACGCCGGATCTGGACGGTGGACGGAGAATTCACGCCGCCCGCGCCGTACAAACTCGTCGACAACGCCGAGAGCTTGCTGGACAAGACGGACCTCGTGTTCATTGACGCGATGGGCACCGGCTACAGCCGCGCCGCCGGCAAGGCCACGGAACGCGACTTTTACGGGGTGGACGAAGACGCCGCGGCATTCGGCCGGTTTATCGCGACCTACGTCAGCCGCAACGACCGCTGGAATTCGCCGAAATTTCTCATCGGCGAAAGCTACGGGACTTTTCGCTCGGCGGTGCTGGGCAACCTGCTGCAGAATCGTTACAGCATGCACCTCAACGGCATCGCGCTGATCTCTTCGGTGCTCGATCTCGCGACGCTCACGTTCGCCCCCGGCGACGACCGGCCTTACATCTTTTATTTGCCGAGCTACGCCGCCGTAGCGTGGTACCATAAAGCGCTCAAGTCCCATCCAGCCAACTTAACCGAGTTCATCGAAGAGGCGCGCAAGTACGCGCAGAACGAGTACGCCGACGCGCTCTACAAGGGCAGCGCCCTGTCCGCCTCGCAGAAAGCGGCCGTCGCGAAGAAGCTGTCGTACTTCACGGGGCTGAGCGAAGAATATTTGCTGAAAGCGAACCTGCGGCCCACACTCGGTCAATTCAACGTCGAGCTGTTGCGCGGCCGCGGGCTGACCAGCGGCCGCATCGACGCGCGCTTCACCGGCTACACCGGAGACTTGCTGGCGGAGACGTCTCAAGGCGACCCGCAAGGACCGGCGGTCGGCGGCGCATTCACGGCGCTGCTCAACATGTACAACCACGACGAGTTGAAATTCGGCAAGGACAAACAGTACAACAACCGCAGCGGAGGCGGCGGTTGGAATTGGACGCGCACGGCCGGCGGTGGGAGAGGCGGCGGAGGCGGCGGAGGCTTTCCCAGCGCGCCGAATTCCCAAAACGACCTCGCGCAGGCGATGCTCACCAATCCCAGACTGCTGGTGCAGGTAGAAAACGGGTACTACGACATGGCGACGCCGTTTTTCGCGACCGAATTCACCATGACGCACCTCGGTTTGCCGGCCGAACTGCAAAAGAACATCAAGCTTGATTACTACAACGCCGGGCACATGATGTATCTGCGCGATCAGGATCGCGTCGCGTTGCACAATAACATCGCTGAGTTTATTGAGCGCGCGACCAATTTTGCCCCGAAGCCCTGAGTAGTCTGCAGCGTTTATAGATGAAAAAGGAGAATTCATCACAAAAGGCGCAAAAGGCGCAAAGAGTCGGGACCAATTCTCTATTGCGTTTTATGCGCTTTTAGCGATGAATTCTCTTTCCCTATGAGCGCGCCCTTCTCGGGCTGCAATCTATGGACTCTCGAGTATCTTTCGCAGGGTCTTCAAGCCCTTCACGATCGCCCGTCGCTCAGCCTGACTTGCCCGGCCGATCGCTTCCACAAGTGGATGGATACTAAGTTTTGGCATTACGTCGCGGATATAGTCGCGGACTTTTTGTGACACCAAAATTCGAGTGAGGCGTTTGTCCTTTTCATCCGTACGCCGTTCAACCAGGCCGCGATTTTCCAGACGGTCGACGATGCCCGAAACCGTGCTGTGGGATAATCCCAGGCGCCCGCTGAGTTCTTTGAGACTCATCCCATCAGATTGCACGAGAGCGTGCATCGCGCTCTGCTGAGGGCCGGTCAGTCTCCCTCGAGCGAATTCCGCTTCGAGCGGGCGGCGAATCATTTCGCGGATGACGCGGAGGTCGCGATCGATATCCTGCGCCAGCGCTGTCGGGTCTTGGTGCTTCGCCATGGGTTTAGAGGACGAAAGGAATCAGCCGCTTGACCTCGCGGCGGTAGCGGACGTAGTCGCCATTGAATTGCTCCACCATGAATTGTTCTTCGACGCGAGTCTTGGCGACCCAGCCAACGAAGGCGAGGGCAAGAGCGATAAGTCCGCGCGCTTCTCCCACGGAAAGAGCCGTCCCAAGCGCCCCGAGCAGAAAGCCGGAGTAGATCGGGTGACGAACGATGGCGTACGGTCCGCTTCGAACCAGTTCGTGGTTTTGCTTCACAGTGACCGTGCCGCTCCAGTTCGAACCGAGCATGACGCGCGCCCACACTGCAAATGCGCAACCTGCGACCGTGAGGCCTAGTCCGACCCACCTGATCCAGTCGCAATCTGGAATAAGGCGAGCGCCGAGGATTCCGACATGTGTGGACATGGTGGAGAGTGAGACTCGACTTTAGACGCCGACCTTTGAAACATCTTCTCAATCGCCGGCGCCAGGTCAGCCGCGATCTTCTTCGATCGCCTCCACCCAGAGTCGCAGCGTCAGGTCTTCCCGATCCGGATTTCCGAGCAGCGGCCGCAGTTCTTTTCGATATCGCTCTTGTAGCGTATCGAGGTCGAAAGGAATTGTCCGGGCCAGATGTTTCACATCATCCCTGTCTCGTTGAATGTTGCGTTCCAGCTTGGCCAGCGCAAGATCATAGGGGTCGAAGGCAAGGAGGCGCAGATGCCGGAACGCCCCCGGAAACATCTCCGTCAGCCTCTGGTCGTAATCTTCAGGGACCGAGGCGATCGTGACAAAGTCCAGATAGATTCCGTACCTCCGATGGAGCTCAGACCCTTTCCCCGCCAAGTCGGCTAGATGTCGCCACGCGCTTCTTTTGGTCGCGGGTAGCACGTCCACATCCACTGTGGTTCGCGCGAGGCCGTAAAGCATAGTTACTACAAAGCCGCCGAAACAATGAAGTTCGACATCCTCGCTGAGCTGATCGTCCACCTGCGACAGGAACGACGCCCAAGGTTCGGGAATTTGTTCAGGTTGCATGGTCAAGTTGCTCCGGGCTAAGGTCTGTCAAAAGTCGCCAATGCCTGGCTTCCGGCGGACGGTTCTTTCGCAGCCATCTTTTTTCCGCATCGGTCAGGGATTCGTGGCATAGGGTGTCTTCGCGCGCCAGGCGAGACCGCTCCAGCGCCGATTCCTCCGTGGCCAGTAAAGCGGCCTTTTCGCGTTCCCCGCCCAGTTCGGCGAGCCTGCGCGCCACGTTGGTCACGTATCCCAGCCTGTTTTGCAGATCGCGCGCCTTGGCCGACTGGGTGAGCCAATGCCAGTTCAGATTAGGAAACTTCAGCACGACCCAGGGCAGAGCTTCCACCAGACGGCTGTCCAAGTTGTCATGGCCGAGCGCCGAAAGCAGCAACTCCGCGGGATTCTTTTTCTTCCCTCCGGATTTGAGATGGGATAGACCGGGATAACCGAGCGCCGCCAATTCCGAGGCGAGCTTGCCTTCATCGTAGACCGGAGGCCGATCCGGGGCCGAGGTTATGGGCAGTAGCGCCTCAGATAACCCATAGACGCGCACAGCCTTGGCCGCCAACTTCTCCGGCGCGCGCCTGTGTCCTTTTTCCAAAAGGGAGAGATAGGTTTGAGACACACCGAGTCGTCGCGCCGCCTGCTGCTGATTCCAACCTTTCAGTTTTCTTGCTTCCCGCAACTGCTGTCCGGTCATAGCCGCCCCTCCATCTCCATTTTATTACAAGATGTGTAATATTTCGAGGGGGCGAAGCGCGCGAACCGCCCCGCTTTGACGCCTCGCGGTTATTCGACCGTGAGAGTGAAGCTGATGGGACGCCGGATCGCCAATTTGGCCCGCGTTGATCGTGGATTGCGTATCCCGGCCATCGTGAACACTGAATCCGGCTGATTGGCTCTGACGCGAGAAGGATTGGCCCACGCCCACATCCAGGCGCGATCCTCGCTATTGTAAGTCCCAATGATCTGTGCAGGGCAGACCGCCTGCATCCCATCGAGCAAGGAAAAGACTAGCTCGCCTGTATCCTGACTTAATTCCCAACGATCAATTTTCCCCAAATCCCACGCTTCCTTATAGGCTTGTGTCTTGAGCGCAAGTTCCTCAACGCTCACCTTTTGAAGAGTTGAAAAATCGGAAGAGACCTTCGGCCAGTTTCTCATAAAGATCTTTCTCGGCGGGAGACTGCGAAAATCCAACGGAGACAAGAAGGATGACGCTGCAAAAGGCGACGATGTAGGATTTCACAATCAAAACCTCCAAAGAATCAAGCTTCCACTAAATTCGCTATTCCCACAGATCTGAATTTAGATTTTAATCGTAGAATTAATAATGCCCGCAGATCCAAATTTGAAATTGTCGCGTAAGCACTTAATGATTCTATAAGAGTCTCGCTTCGACCAAATTGCCCAGAATGTTATTAGATAACACCCAAATTATTAATTGATCAATAAGATCAGCAGTTATATATCACCATTTAGTCACCCTCTTCCTCACAAAAATTAATTAGACACTGATAAAACTATTTTGTCCTTATGCCAGGGGCCACTGGTTTCGTCCGATTTTTTCGCGTCAAAGACGCGCCTGTAGATGGGAATTTAATCGCGGTCAATATTTGCCTGGCTGATGGGGACAACTACTCCGTTTACGCTAATAGTTGGCGCTTAGTCGGACGAAAAGACTTCAGAGAAATTGGTCCATGGAGTCAGATAGAGATGACTCCATAGATCCATTAAATGTGGCCCGCAAACTTTCAAATTGGTCGGTTGTTCTCGCAATAGTCATACTGATTTTATAAACGCATCGCGGTATAGATCAACGGATCAATGGATTGATAATGATAGATTGAGCCACGGCTTGATCGCCCATTTACCTCACCAATTACAAACCCACTCCAGTTAGTTCCACCCATAAAGCTTTTCAACACAGGCAGAGATTGCTTATCGCCGTAGGTTCATTTTTCGGCGAATAGGCGCGTCTTTGCGAAGGAACTTTACTTTTAACCCATTGTAACTGGGAGAGGATAAAACCTTATGAGAAAAACGAAAATGAAAAAGTCACTTGCTTTAATGACAATCGCCGCGTTGGCCTTGGCCGCTACACTGATCCTTGGTCTTGCGAACAAGTATTCGGCAAGCGCTACACAAACCACAGGCGTCGTCCTGCCGAAAGCCAAGATTTACGCCCTGAACGATGACAACACCATTTTTGTCATGCCGTCTGGCGCGACCAGCTTCAGCAGGCTGGCCCGCGTCACAGGAGTCAACGGTAATCTGATCGGGATTGATTTTCGTGTCGCCGACGGGCTGCTTTATGCTCTGACCGACACTGGTAGTATCTATACTATTAGTCTATCTTCCACTAACCTGGGCGCCGCTACTCTGGTGAGTAACTTATCGCCTCGTTTCGCCGGAGGCTTCCAGTCACTGTTCGACTTCAACCCGGTCCTCAACGCGATCCGTGCGATCGGAAGCAACGATCAGAATTTCGCGGTCGTAAATTCGAACGGCGGCAACCTCAACTCGACTGTGGTCCAGACCACTGTGGCTTACGCCGCAGGCGACGTCAACGCCGGCAAGGACCCGAACCTCTCCGGCGGCTCATACACCAACAACTACGTCGGCGCTACTGTCACTCTCTTCTACGCGATCGATTACGACCTTGACACGCTAGTGACAATCCAGCCGGCCACTCCCGGCGGCAGCTCGAACACGGGCGGAGGTCAACTGCAAACAATCGGCCGCCTGGTCACACCAGGCGGCGCTCAGATAAACCTCTCGCCAACGGCCGACCTCGACATCTACACCGACGCCAACGGGGTTAACAGCATCATTGGAGTGAGCGGACGGACGCTCTTCACCATTGACCTATCCCAAATCACTTATCCCCCGGCGCTAGGGAAGACACAAAATGTGATTGCCCGTGGAATCACGATGCCTGACGTGGGAGGCGGATTCATTGACATAGCCGTTGCGCCGCCCGCCGCGGCTCCAGCGCCAACTCCAACTCCAACTCCAACTCCGAGGCCGACGCCGACGCCGACTCCGACTCCGACTCCGACGCCAACTCCGAGGCCGACGCCGACTCCGACGCCAACTGGGGCGACGATCTATCAGGCCGAAAACGCCATCTTGGGCGGCGGAAGTGTGGTCGCTACAAATTTGCCTGGGTTCACTGGGACGGGCTTTGTAGATTACCCAGACAATGTCGCCAGCGGCTATACCCAGTTTTCGGTTAGCCAAACGGGGACCCGGACGTTCATCTTCCGATACGCAAATGGGAGCACGGTCGATCGTTCCTGCGACGTAACAATCAACGGAGTCAAGGTTGATAAGATGTATTTCCAGCCGACCGGATCTTGGTCTACCTGGAGGACGGTCCAGACTGTCCTTAATCTCGGCGCCGGAACAGGCAACAAAGCGGTGCGGGTGACCGCCGTCACGACAGCCGGCGGACCCAACCTCGACTCATTGACCATCCAGTAAAACGTAGCCAGTAGAACTTGAATGGCTGAACGATAATAATCTTCATGAAATTGGTCGGGGAGTCGTTCGATCCGGCTCCCTGGACCAATGAAAAGTTACCGGCAATTTTCCGGTTAGGCGTTTGGTCTCGTATAAGATTATTCGTAAGTCAGGGTGCTATGAAAAAAATATTGACAAAAAAGCTCAGATGTCTTCGGTGAGCAGGTTTGGCGTATTACAGGATGTCAAACTTGCTCACCGAAGCTTATGTTCTTTCGCATCATTAAGCGCCTTGATAACCATCGGAGTGTTTTTTATGTAAGAAAAAATGTCTCAATAACAAGAATATGAGCGCGCCAACGATCCCAAAAATGAGATCACGCATTGTGTTTGCATTGCTTTCTTGAACATTAGTCCCAAAGAACGTATCTGAGCTGAACTCTACTATCTCCCAGAAGAGAGCAATACTACAGGTTAAGCCAAATGACAGGAGGTCACGGCTGAAATCCGTTAATTCGCCCAACGCCTCGTTGCTCATCATGCTCACTTTTCGAAAGAAGTAAGCCATAGCGATGCCGCCAGAAAAATGCATTACCGGATCGACATATGGCTCATGGCCAAAGAACTTAGCGAAAATGGAATGACCAATCAACACGGACAACGGAGCCCATGCAACCCCTCGACCAATTTTGATGAAAATATCTTTGGTAAGCGCGTCCATATTGGTTAACGCATCAAAGAGAAAGGGCTCGACCTACCGGGAGCTTTCGGTAAGCGAGATATTGTTGGCGAACCCTCCAGAGAAAGAACTCACGTGATTCACTCGACTGAATATGTAGAGCTTACGAGCCAAGCGGAATTCAAGAACACAGGTAAAGAGAGATGGATATGGTAGCCCACACACATCCTGCAAAGGATAATCCAGGGGCAGCGGGAATATTATGCGCGGAAGATCATTGATCGCTCGCCTAACCACCACGTCATATCTCCAGCAAGTCCTTGCCGACAATGATGTGGCCTTTGTACACGCTGCGAGCGGAGTCAATCCACATCTGGTCTGTAATGTTCAAGTCGTCAGCCGGAACGAAATGAGAAAGCACCAGCGTCTTCACCTCCGCCGCTTCTGCGACTCTCCCAGCATCTTCTACCGAAGTGTGATGACTGAGGATGGATTTCTTCAACGCCGCTCCGTTCGGTACGCGCGCCGCTAGCCGATCAACAGCCGGAACATAAAGCGCCTCATGCACGAGTACGTCAGCGCCCCGAGCGAGTTTGACCAGCGCGTCAGAACGTTTCGTATCACCGGAAATCACAATTGACCTGTCACGCGAGTCGAAACGGTAGGCAAAGGCAGGCTCTACTGGTGGGTGATCCACAACTGCGCACCTGATGGCGACATTCTCGTCCTGAAGGACTTTTCCACTTCGCGTCAGTTCGTGCGGATGCACGAGTGGCGCTAGTGGAGCCCGCCCCTCATCCACAATACGTGTCTTGATGTCATAGTCGTTCAGTTCGAAAAACAGTCGCGTCATCCGTGTCAGAGGCGGCGGCCCCCAAGTATCTACGCGTGTTTTCAACCCGCTTGTCCAGGCCAGTAGCAGCAGGTTGCCATAATCGGCGTTGTGGTCGGAATGGTGGTGCGTGATGAAGACGTGACGTAATGTGGGCAGCGGCACATCAGCCCTGGCAAGTTGGATAGCCACACCGTTGCCGCAATCAACCACGTAAGCCTGGTTATTGATGAGGATCACTTGCGACGTCGCGAAGCTGTTCTTGCGCGGACGAGGACCGCCACCAGTGCCAAGGAGGATGAGCCGCGTCTTAGCGTTGGGCGAACCGTGCATAACTGCCTGCCAGGGATTCATGGCCGCGCCTGCCAGTATTGCGCCTGACTGGGAGATGAAACGCCTCCGTGAAAATTCTATTTTACTGTCACGAAGTTTCATACTCATTTCTTTCACCTCCAGCCGAAATCGTACATTACCCCGCGTATCCGGGCCAATGATTGAGTTTGGCAATCTGCTCTGGGAACCTCCGCAATTTTGATGAACGCGGCGCAAGCGCCTCTGAATCAGCCTTGATCAAAGCGGATAGAACTTTCTTCACTCTCTAAGAAATTTGGCGATGACTTCTATTTTCCAAACAATTTTGCGATTGAATTCCGACAAGTCTTTAGCAGGGATCCAGTATTCTTGATGAACTGAACTTCCCGCTGTCCGAATCTCTTATTGATCTAAAAAGCTGTTTCTCACCTCGAACTTCCTGACATAGCCACGTTTATGCTGGTTGTACTTGGCGTTCCAATCCCTGGAAATCTGAATGGCATAGGCCGGTTGATTCAAATCAGAAGTGGCATGTTTATAGCGTGCGCGATCTTGCCGAGCCGACGCTGGAGATGCCGGCGGCAACCGTGCGGGTCGGCGTGATACGTGAGGATCGCCGGTAAGAGGGCGTCAGGATCAATCACAAATGAAAAACGGCAACTCACTACCCTGACACGCTATTTCAATCAGACCAACGAACAGTTGAAAAAAGCCGCTGCAGCATTGGACGCCTTCAACTCAATGGGAATTGAGCCATAAGTCACCTATCACCCAATTAACGGCGGCGTCGAGATTGTGCGACTCCTCCACAGCTCACGCGATATCGATTCAATCTTCGGTCTCTAAAAAGGAACCCGGCTACACAAACCATCACTTTGCCAATTAAACGTGAGCCTTCAGTGAGCGGGGTTGACATCCTGTAATGCGTTAACCCCGCTCACTGAAGGCTCCAAATGGAAAATAGACTCAGATCAAATCGTTGAGGGCCATCTCAAAATCCTGCGCCATTCCAGGGTGCCCGTGGCGGTTGGCGGCGATGATGCCCTGCTGGTAGGCCTCGCGCGCTTCTTCAACGCGGCCCAATCTTTCTAGCGCCTGGGCGAGTTTGCCGTAAGCGTTCCCCTGATCATCAGTCTGGCTCAGATAAGATTTCAGTTCATTCGCAGCTTCTTCGAATCGTTCGAGCTTGAGCAATTCATTGGCCAGACCGAAGCGTATCGTTGTATTGTTCGGATCGTCGTTGATCATCTTTTTGAAAATTTCTATTCGCGCTTCCGCCATTGATTCACC
>DASTMP010000195.1:0-18468 GCA_035714085.1 Blastocatellia bacterium | reverse complement strand
AGTTTTATCGAGCCTGTAAAACTGGGGCCGTCCTGCTCGATCCGATCGGCCGATCGGATCGAGCAGGACGGCCCCAGTTTTACAGGCTCGATAAAACTCTTCAAGCCTGCGATCCGTGGCTGCTATTTCTTTGGAGCCTCGGCCTTCTTCTTCTCGGGTTTGGCCGGGGGCGGCGCCGTAGTCATGTTGTTGGTCACCGTTTTGGCGCCGCAGGACTTGGCCGTTTTGGTCGCGCCGCCCTTGGCGCCGGCGGATTTGGCTTCGCCAGTCAGGGTCGCGTCGCCGCTAGCGACCGTCGCGGCTCCACCAGTAACGTTTTTGTTAGCAGCCAATTTGTCGGTGATGCATTTCTGAATATCGGCGTCTGATTTAGGGGCCGCTGTTTTCGGGGCGGCGGCGGCTTTCTGCGGCTTGTCGGCCTTCTTCTTCATATCATCCTGAGACGCCAGGGATGTTTGAGTCAAAGCGAACGCGGCCGTAAGCAAAAGTGTGATTGTCAAAGCGATTCTCTTCTTCATAATCTTCCTCCTATGGGTTTAATTGTCATATCGCGCGCAGCCACGATCAATGGATGATCGGAGATCTGAATGTAATAGCTGATTGATCAGTGGCCGGCCCGCGACTTGAACAGGGGAGCTTATTGTTGGATATGTCTTCGCGAATTGCAAACAAAATGGGCTATGAAATGAAACTCGGCGCGATTGAATCGCCGCGGCCGATTCCGCATAATCGCCTCAGGATGAATTCTGACGCGGCGAATAATGGAGAAAAGCGGTATTACAGGGCGGCTTCGATCGGTGAGATTCCATCGGGGGCCGGTCGTCTGGTCGAGGTCGCCGGAGAGGAGATCGCCCTGTTCAATTTAAACGGCGAGTATTACGCGATCAGCGATATGTGTCCGCACCGCGGCGCGTCGCTCACCCGAGGCTTCCTGGAGGGCGGCAAAGTATTCTGCCCCTGGCATTGTTTCGATTTTAATCTGAAGACCGGCGAATGCGCGACGGTTCCTTCGCTACGCGTTCGGACTTACGAAGTCAAAATCTCGGGGGAGAATATTTTCGTCGCATGTTGAAGATGGGTTCGACCGGAGAGGTCTACGACAGGATACTTTTTGCCTTGGCCGCCGCCTGGAATCTGGGCGCAGCCGCGACGCTTATTTTCAACCCCGATTTCCTCCTCGCGAGATTGAGCGTCAATGACCCGGCCGCGCGATTGCTCGCGCGGTCATTCGCGTCGAGCGTGACAACTTGGGGAATCGGTTACGCCCTCGTCGCATTTGACCGGAAGCGTTTCCGGGATTTCGCATGGCTGGGCGCGATTTCAAAGACGATCTTCTTCACGGTCTATGCCGCGGCCTTTTTCGGAAGACGGATCTCATTCGCGGCCTTCGTTCCAGCGCTGGTCGATCTGGTCTTCGCGATCCTTTTCGTCGAATTCCTCCGGCGTTTCAACGCAAAGGGACAAAGGATCAAAGGGTCGAAGAATTGAGGGGAGAGGTTATTTCTTTCCCCATGGTTCTCCGACCCTTTGATCCTTTGTCCCTTTGCGTTGAAATTATTGAATGGCCAGCATGCGGTCGAGAGCGACTTTCGCCCACCCGGCGGTCTCTTCATCGACTTTGATCCGGTTGACGACGACTCCTTCCGCCAGATTCTCCAGCGCCCACAACAGGTTTTCAGGAGAGATGCGGAACATCGTGGCGCACATGCACAGATCAGGCGCGAGGAGCGTCACGAATTTGTCCGTGTGGCGTTTCGCCAGGCGGTTGACCAGATTGAGTTCCGTGCCGACCGCCCAAAGGCTCCCGGCGGGAGCCTCGGCGATGGTCTTGATGATAAATTCGGTCGACCCGTTGAGGTCCGATTTCGCGACAACTTCGTAGCGACATTCAGGGTGGACCAGGATTTTGACGCCGGGATATTCGGCGCGGCGATCGTCGACGTGGCGCGACTGGAAGCGCCCGTGAACCGAGCAGAATCCCTTCCATAAAATGATCCTCGCGTTCTTCAACCGATCTTCGGTATTGCCGCCAAGCTCCAATCGCGGGTCCCATACCGCCATCTGATCGAGCGGAACGCCGAATTTGACGCCAGTGTTGCGCCCCAGGTGTTCGTCGGGGAAGAAGAACAATTTCTCGCGCTGCCCAAACGCCCAATCGAAGAGCGGAACGGCGTTCGATGAAGTGCATACGACGCCCTCGTGGCGGCCGCAGAAGGCTTTGATGTCAGCCGCCGAATTCATATAAGTGATCGGCATCAGGGACACGAGCCCTATCTCCCGCAATTGCTCCCAGGCCGTTTCGACCTGTTCGAGCCGGGCCATATCGGCCATCGAACAGCCGGCGGCCAGGTCGGGCAGGATCACCTGTTGGTGATCCGCGCTCAGAATATCAGCCGATTCGGCCATGAAATGCACACCGCAAAATACTATGTAATCGGCGCCCTGTCGCGCCGAGGCCTGCTGCGAAAGCTTGAATGAATCGCCGGTCAGATCGGCGTGGCAGATCACGTCGTCGCGCTGGTAGTGATGGCCCAGGATCACGACCCTGTCGCCCAACCGCCGCTTGACTTCCTGAATCCGCCCGTAAATCTCGGCCTCGCCCAGGTCGAGATAATCGTCAATCGGTTTGACGCCGCCGCGGTCGAGCGCCGTCGCGGGGGCCGCTCCGACCGCGAATTCCAGGCTGTGGGATGTTCTGGCGCTTGCTGTCATCTCGGCTCTCCTCTCTTGGTCTCATGTATCAGTCTCACTTAGTCTCATTCCCACTTAGTCTCATTCGACTTAGTGTATTTCGTACACGATGCGCAAAGTGTACAAGATACACTAAGTAAATGCAAGGCGATGGGTTTATTGTCGTAATAGAATCAGGCGCCCCCAATGTCGCTGCTTTGATTTAGACTCGATTGATCCCGAGAGCTTTCATTCTTCGGTAGAGATGGCTGCGGTCAATGCCCATCAACTCGGCGGCGCGGGAGACGTTGCCGTCGGTCTCGGCCATTTTGCGGAGGATGTATTCGCGTTCGTAAGCCTCGGAGGCTTCGTGGTAGGAGTCGAAATTATAGCTCGAGGCGGGTGGCGATTCGGCGCTGAGGATCGGCAAGTCGTCGGCGTCGATTTCCAGTCGCGCGCGCATGATGATCACGCGCTCGATGGTGTTGCGCAACTCACGCACGTTGCCGGGCCAGGAGTAATTCCGCATCCGCTCGATCGCCGAGGGCTTGAAGTCTTTCGGCGGTTTGCGGTGAGCCAGCGAAAACTCTAGGTTGAAATGCTCGACCAGCGCCGGCACGTCTTCCAGCCTTTCGCGCAACGGCGGGATTTCGAATGGAATGACGTTGAGGCGGTAAAACAGATCGACGCGGAACGCGCCGCGTTCGATTTCGGCTTCGAGTCTTTTATTGGTCGCGGCGATCACGCGGGCGTTGACGGCGACGGACGTTTCCGAGCCGACGGGTTCGAACCGCTGCTCTTCAAGCGCGCGCAGGACTTTCGATTGAGTCTTCAAACTCATGTCGCCGACTTCGTCGAGGAAGAGCGTCGCGCCGTCGGAGCGCTCGAATTTGCCGCGCCTGGCCTGCGTCGCCCCGGTGAACGCCCCTTTGACGTGGCCGAACAATTCGGATTCGATCAGCTCGTCGGGAATGGCGGCGCAGTTGACCTCGATGAACGGGAGCGAGGCGCGCAGGCTTTGCGAATGCAGGGCGCGGGCGACCAGTTCCTTGCCGGTTCCAGACTCGCCATAAATCAGCACGCGCCCGCTGGTCGGCGCGGCGTAACCGATCTGCTGCCGCAGCGCGCGCATCGGCGCCGAGTCTCCGATCATCGCGTAACCGCGCTTGAGCTTCTCCTGCAGTTCCGAGTTGGCCGTTTCGAGTTCGCGCTGACGGATCGCGTTTTTGACTGCGAGGATCGTCTTTTCCAGCGAGAGCGGCTTCTCGATGAAATCGAAAGCGCCGAGTTTCGTGGCGCGCACCGCCGTGTCGATCCGCCCGTGGCCCGAGATCATGACGACGCTGGTGTCGGGATAGCTGGCTTTCAGCCACGCGAGGGTTTCGAGGCCGTCGATTCCCGGCAGCCAGACGTCGAGCAGCACGCACGTATAGAGCCGCCGCTCGAAGGCTTGCATGCACTCCTCGCCGCTCGCCGCAGTGGCCACCGCGAACCCTTCGTCTTGGAGCACGCCGGTGAGCGATTGGCGAATGCCGGGTTCGTCATCAACTATCAGAACGGAATGGGCCATAAAATAAATTTGCGACTGGCAACTCGATTATAAAACGCGCGCCGCGCGGCGAATTTTCCTGCAAGCGGATGCGCCCCTGGTGCTCGGCGACGATGCGGCTGACGATCGCAAGACCCAATCCCGTGCCGCGTTTGCGCGTCGAAAAATACGGGTCGAAGATGCGCTCGCGGTCTTCCGGCGGGATACCGGGGCCGGTGTCGGCGACGATCAGTTCCAGGCTCTGGCGCTCGGGGACTTCGCGCGTGATGACAGTGATGCGGCGGTCCCCGGCGGCCTCCGCCATGGCCTCCGCCGCATTGTCGATGAGGTTTACCAGCGCGCGTTTGATCTGTTCGCAGTCGATCATCACGACGGAGAGCTGTGGCGCGAGCCTCGGCGTGAGCCGGATGCCGTTCAGGCGCTCGTCGTAGAGCTTCAACGAATTGACGACCACTTCGTTCAAAGAGGCGATCTCCATAGCGGCCTTCGGCAATCGCGCGAAGTCTGAGAATTCATCGACCATGCGCTGTAGCGTCGCGACCTCGGCGCCGATCATCGCCGTGCATTCGCGCACGAGATCCTCCTGCCGTTTGTTCAGGCGCCCGGATTTGCCGTTCTCGACGCTCCGCGCGTCGAGCAGATTTTTGGCCAGCCGCTCGGCCGACAGCCGGATCGGCGTGAGGGGGTTTTTGATCTCGTGGGCCATTCGGCGCGCGACCTCGCTCCAGGCAGCGCGGCGCTGCGCTTCGATCAATTCGGTCAGGTCTTCAATGACGATCACCGCGCCGTGAGATCGGCCCCGCGGATCGTCGAGCGCGGTGACCGTCACGCCCGCGTCGAGTTTGGTCTGATCGGCGAACGTGAAATGCGCCTCGTGCGTGACCGGGCGCAGCGGGGGCGCGCGCAGAATCATTCTCCGCAACTCTTCGCGATGAGCTTCCGGCAGTAGCGATTCGAGCGTGGCGCCAACCGCCCTGTCCTGCTCGACGCGCAGCAACCGGCGCGCGGCCTCGTTGATCATGGTCACGTTCCTGTCTTCGTCGAGCGAGACGACGCCTGCCGAAAGGCTCTGCATGACCGTCTCGATGTAGCGCCTTCGCTCTTCGAGCGCGGCGTTGATCGCTTGCAACTCGGACGCCGATTTTTCAAGGCGGCGGCGGTTCTCGGACAATTCGGCGGTCATTTCGTTGAAAGAGAGCGCGAGCGCGGCGAGTTCGTCGTCCCCGATGACGCCGGCGCGGTATGTTAAATCGCCGCTCTTGATCCGTTCGGTCGCCTGGGCAAGCTGCTGGACGGGATCGGCGATCGATCTTGCGACGTAGAGGGCCAGCCAGAAGGCGATGAAGAGCACCAGCAGCGTGATCAGCCCGAGCGCGATAAACGCGCTTTTCTTCACCCACTTCCTCGTTCCGATGAGCGCGTAATAGTCGGCTTCGAACCGGTTGATCGTCTTGATGCGTTCGGAAAGCTCCGGCGAAACTTGACGCGCAATGACCACCGCGCCGCGACCGCCAGCGACCGGCGCCCCCGCGATCAGACTCGTCTTCTCGGAACCCTGATCAGTCTGGGGGGCGTAATTACTTCCCCGGGCAGCCTCAGCCAACGCCGTCCGCCACTCGGCGCGGAACTCTTCGGGAAATGATTCGAATTGGCTCTGCGACCGCTCGGCGACTACCTGTCCGCCCGAATCGTAAAACCTCGCGATAAGGAGTCCCTGATTTTCGCACTCGGCGGCGAGCGTGGGCGGGATCTCGCCGTCGGGCATGCGCGCGAGGAGTCGCGCCAGAGTGACCGCCGTGCGCTCCAAGTTCTTCTGCTCGCCCAAGACGTAATTGCGTTCGATCTCGAGCGCATTCATCACAATCTGATTTTGCGCCTCGCCAAACCATTTTTCGACGCTGCGGTTGATCAACCCGCTGGTCGCGAAGAAGAGGAAAATCACGGGCAGCAGCGAGAGCGAGATGAAATATGTGACGAGTCGCGTCTTGAACTTCGCGCCGAGTTTCATCTCCCGGCGCTCCCGGCGCAGCTTGATGATGTCGCGCACCAGCACCATCAGCAGCACGACGAAAGCAAGAAAGTTGATCGTCGAAAGCGCGTAAAGGATCACCGCCTCGCTGGCCGAATCGGGACGCACCCACTTCGCCATATCCGCCGCTTGCCATAAGAGGAACGACAACAGCAGAATGGTCGCGACCGCCAACAGCGCTATTCGCAGGCGGCGGATGCGGCGTTTAGAGTCGGAACGCTCCTGCCCCGGTTGTGATTGTCGCTCGGACATCGCGGTTTTTGAGTGATATGCTCGAAGGCGAGATTCTAACACACTTCACCGCTTATGAACCCGAATGAACTTATTCTCAATCCACAAACCGGGCTGCTGCGGGCCGGTTGGCGCGCGGCGATCTTCATCGCGCTGCTCAACTCGCCGTACATGATCTACCGGTTGCTTCCAAGATCTGCGGAGACGCCGCCCGTCGGGGAAGTCGTGAGCCCCGGCATGATTCTGACCTACGCGGTGTTCATCGTCTGGGTGGTGGCGGTTTCGTGGATCTGCCTGCGATTTCTGGAAAGAATGAAGATCTCATCGCTCGGCTTCGCCTTGCGCCGAGGCTGGTTCGGCGACGTTTTAAAGGGCTGCGCGATCGGCGGCGTGATGATCGCATCGGTCGTCACGTTGCAAATAGTCGGCGGGGGGGCGTGGTTGAGTTTCAACCCGATCTTGCGTCAAGAGCAAGGCGCCATAAACTGGGCTGGCGTCCGAATGGTCGCGGCGGAAACGTTCGCCGCTCTCGTGTTATTGATCCTGGCAGCCGCCTTTGAAGAGCTCATCTTCAGAGGATATGCGTTTCAGACGCTTCTGCGGGGCGCGCCGGCCATTGTCCCGATTCTGCTCTTTTCGATCTTTTTCGGGTGGGCGCATTGGAATAACCCAAACCGAACTCTTTTCTCGACCGTGAATACCGCGCTGGCCGGCGTATGGCTCTCAATCGCGTATCTCAGAACCCGCAACTTATGGTTTCCGACCGCGCTGCATTTCACTTGGAATTGGACAATGGCAGCCTTCTTCGGCATTCCCGTGAGCGGGTTGCGAATCCTGCGGCATCCGCTCCTCGTTTCGTCGAGCGACGGACCGATCTGGCTTACGGGCGGTAGTTACGGGAGCGAAGGCGGGGCGGCGGCGACCGTTGCGCTCATCATCGCGATCATTGTGATCTGGCGGGCGCGATGGTTGCGTGTCTCGCCCGAAATGAACGCCGCGTTATCAGAGCGCGCGCCGAATAGAGAGCCGGCAATTGACCTCGAATTGAGAAGCGGTTACGGAGGAGAGGATTGAAGATAGCAAATGGAAAGGAGAGCGGCGCCTACCCAGCGCGCAAAACTTTGACGCGCGCCACAGCGAGCGGCTCTACTCGACAAGCCGCGCCTTTTTAGTTATTGTAATCGCGCGATAAAAATCCATAATCACTCTCGCAGCGCGGCGTCAAACCGCGCTTCATCAATTTTGGACAAAAACTTGCTTGGTTTGTTTGACCAAGTCCGTCAACTATTTTCATCGGATGGATGCGCCGACAAAATTTATCGGAAGGAGAGTTAATGGCAGAGCAATCAGGTTGGAACCCTAGTTCTTACGGTTTGGGAAATCATGGCCTCAAAAATTTCAACCGCGCCTATTGGAATCTGAGCTCGGGAGAATTATACGAACACGCCATCAGGCGCGGCGAAGGTCGCATCGCGCATCTCGGGCCTCTGGTCGTCAACACGGGGCAGCACACCGGACGCTCTGCGAACGATAAGTTCATCGTGCGCGAGGCTTCGTCTGAGAAACACGTTTGGTGGGGCAAGACGAACCGTCCGTTTGAGCAGGCCAACTTCGACAAGCTGCGCGAGAAGGTTCTGGCCCACCTGCAAGGAAAAGATATCTACGTGCAAGATTGCTTCGCCGGCGCCGATCCCGAATATCGCGTCCCGATTCGCGTCATCACTGAATACGCCTGGCACAGCCTTTTTGCCCGCAATATGTTCGTTCGCCCCGACTGGAACACGCAGGCGGCCGGCCACGTCCCGGAATTCACCGTAATCAACGTCCCGACGCTTCAAGCCGACAGGGAGGCTGACGGAACCAACTCGCCCACGTTCATTCTTGTGGATTTCGGCGCGAAGCTGATCCTGATCGGCGGCACGAGCTACGCGGGCGAGACGAAGAAATCGATCTTCACGCTGTTGAATTACCTGCTGCCGCTCAGGGGCGTTCTTTCGATGCATTGTTCGGCCAACATCGGCAAGGCCGGCGACGCGGCGATCTTTTTCGGCCTGTCGGGCACTGGCAAGACCACACTCTCAGCCGATCCCGAGAGAAAGCTGATCGGAGACGACGAGCATGGCTGGTCCGATCGAGGCGTCTTCAACATCGAGGGCGGTTGTTACGCCAAGGTGATCAATCTCTCGGCGGAGGCCGAGCCTGACATCTACGCTTGCACGCGGATGTTCGGAACGGTGCTTGAAAATGTCGTGATGGATCAGGTGACGAGGCGATTGAATTTGAACGACGGGTCGCTGACCGAAAATACGCGCGCGGCCTATCCGCTCTCTTACATACCGAATCACGAGCCTTCCGGTCTGGGCGGGCATCCTAGAAACGTCGTGATGTTGACGGCGGACGCTTTCGGCGTCCTTCCTCCGATTTCAAAGCTGACGCCTGAACAGGCGATGTATCATTTCATCTCCGGTTACACGGCCAAGCTCGCGGGCACCGAAAAAGGCTTAGGCAAGGAACCCCAGGCGACTTTCTCGACATGCTTCGGCGCCCCGTTTATGGTTCATCACCCGGGCGTTTACGCCGAGTTGTTGCGCGAGCGCATAGCCAAGCACCATGCCCACTGCTGGCTGGTCAACACAGGCTGGTCGGGAGGGCCTTACGGGGAAGGGCATCGGATGAAAATCACCCACACCCGCGCGATGGTCCGCGCGGCGCTGGACGGGCGGCTGGCAAATGTTTCGACGGAACCCGACCCGATCTTCGGCGTTCACGTTCCCGTGATGTGCCCGGATGTCCCGAACGAAGTTTTGAAGCCGCGAAATACCTGGAAGAATCCGAGCGCTTACGATGAAAAGGCGCGACAATTGGCGAAGTTGTTCCGTGACAATTTCGAGCAGTTCGCCGCCGGGGTCTCGGATGAGGTAAAAGCGGCGGGGCCGACCGTCGCGCCTTGACACGCATTAAGAGCGGCTTGTAGTATATCCGCTCGCTCGAAAGGGTTTAGGCACGTACAGTCAATGGTAGACGGCCACCCTTACAAGGTGGAGGTTGTGGGTTCGAGCCCCACCGTGCCTACCACTTAATCTCAAATTTGAAATCTGAGATTTGAGATTGGTTGAAAATGCGGAGTCGTAGTTCAGTTGGTTAGAACGCCGGCCTGTCACGTCGGAGGTCGCGGGTTCGAGTCCCGTCGGCTCCGCCATTAAATTTGGCGACCATCATTCCGTATTTATTTTCTCGCTGAGCCGCTCGCACCCGCGAGCGGCTTTTCTGCGTTCGGAATCAGTATCCGGGCGGTAGCGGACACTCTACTTTTGATCTCATCTATGCTTCGCATCGAAGACGCGCTCGACATCATTCTCCGACACACGCCGACTCTTGATGAGGAAGAGGTAAGATTGGCGCAGGCCGTCGGGCGCGTCCTGCGTCGCGATTGCGTCTCCGATATCGACCTTCCGCCATTCGACCGTGCGCGCATGGACGGTTACGCGCTGCGGTCGGCGGAGACCACAGCGGCCACTCCGGAACGTCCCGTCAGATTGCGCGCAATCGGCGCCGCGGCGGCGGGTCGGGCTTTCGACGGTCGGGTCAACGCGGGCGAAGCGGTGCGGATTATGACAGGCGCGCCCGTGCCGCCAGGAGCGGACGCCGTCGAGAAGATAGAAGTAATCCGCGTATCTGACGACGGATCGATCGAAATCGAAGCGCCAGTGAAGCCGGGACAGTTCATCACTCCTTGCGGCGTCGAGGCTCGCGCGGGCGACGTGATGGTCAGATCAGGGGAACGCGTCACGCCATCGGTCTCGGCCGCGCTCGCGAGTTTCGGCGCCGCGCGGCTGAAGGTTTCCAGAAAACCGCGCCTGGCCCTGCTTTCTACGGGCACGGAACTGGTCGAGGTCGAAGAGCGGCCAGGCCCGTCGCAGATTCGCAATTCAAACACTTATTCGCTCGCGGGCTACGCTGAGTCCTCGGGGGCGGAAGTATTGAGCGCCGGCATTACGCCCGACGATTTCGACGCGACTGGCGCGGCCATCTCTGAGGCGTTATCGAAATCCGACGTGGTGATGCTTTCGGGAGGCGTTTCGATGGGCGATTACGATCTGGTCAAACCCGCGCTAAGCGATCTCGGCGCCGAGATTCTGGTCGAGAAAGTGGCGATGCATCCGGGCAAGCCGACGGTCTTCGCGAAACTCGGAGAGAAGATCATATTTGGATTGCCGGGCAATCCGGTTTCGGTCGCGGTATCGTTCCACCTGTTCGCGCGGCCTGCGCTTTTGAAGATGCAGGGCGCGGGCGCCATTCACTTGCCGCGAATGATGGCTTACGCCGCGAGACAGGTCAAAGGCGCCCCGCCTCGACGCAGCCATCAGCCGGCGCGGCTGATGATCCGCGACGGGCGTGCGGAGGCGGAACCGCTGAAATGGAGCGGGTCGTCCGACCTCATCGCGTTTATGCGCGCCGACTGTTTGATCGTCGTTCCCGAAGACAGGCAGAGTTTGAATGAGAGCGAACTGGTTGAAATAATCTCGCTGCGAGATTGACGGAAGCATGACTGACAAAAAAATGGCTGAAGAATCACAACCACAACTTTCACACCTCGATGAAGAGGGCCGTATCAAAATGGTTGACGTCGGCGCCAAGACCGTCACATCGCGCGCGGCGGAAGCCAGCGGGTTCGTGCGAATGGCCGCATCGACTGTGGCCGCCATCCGCGAACGCCGGACGCCGAAAGGCGATCCGCTGGAGACCGCGCGGTTGGCCGGAATCATGGCCGCGAAACGAACCTGTGAATTGATCCCGCTCTGCCATCCGCTCCCGCTGACCCATGCCGACGTGCAAATCACGCTTGAAGAGAACGGCGCGCGCGTAACGGCGACGGCTTCGACCAGCGCGCAGACCGGCGTCGAGATGGAAGCCTTGACCGCTGTGTCCGTAGCGGCCTTGACCTTGTACGATATGCTCAAGGCGATCGACCGCGGAATGGTTATCGGTGAGATCCGGCTGGAACGAAAAAGCGGCGGCAGGTCGGGGACATGGGAGAGAAGCGAATGAGGATCGATGATCGATGATCGATGATTGAGGATCGCATTAGACGCGATGATGCGATCTTCGATCTTCTATCTTCGATACTCAATCCTTTATCCTCGAAACAATGAATGCGGCGTTGAAAAACATCGAGGCGGCGCTGGCCGAACATTACGGCTGGTCGTCGAGTCCCGCGTTGCGCGAGAAGATCGGCGCGGCGGTCGAAGTCAAGGCCGAGCGACTGCGGGTGGCGCCTGAAGAGTATTGCCGGATAGCGGCCACGAGCTACAGCGAGATGCTCGCGCTGGTCGAAGAGGTCTCGCTGGGCGAGACCTGGTTCTTCCGCGAGCCGCATCAATTCGATTACCTGCGCGAGGTCATTTTCCCGAGCCTGATCGAATCCGGCGTCGAACGATTGCGAATCTGGAGCGCGGCCTGTTCGACCGGAGAGGAAGCCTACTCTCTGGCAATCGCCTTCGAGCAATTCGCGCCGTCACACCCGCAAGCGCAGGCCGAGGTCTTTGCGACCGACGTGCGAAACCGAGCGCTGATGGACGCGAGCCAGGCGCGCTACAAGGAGGATTCGCTGCGCGAAGTCGCCCCGCTGACTCTTGAGCGTTATTTCGAGCGCGGGACGGATTCGACCGGAGAGCCCGACGGGACTCACGTCGTAATCGCCGACATCCGCCGGCGCGTCGCATTCCGGCGCGTCAACCTGCTCGAAAGGGCCTACTGGAAGAGAATTCCGAATCGGTTCGATTTGATCGTGTGCTCGAATCTACTGACCTTTTTGAGCAATACGGCGGCGCGGCAAATGGTGACGAACCTCACGAATTCGCTGCGCGAAGGCGGCTACTTAATGGTCGCCCCCGGCGAAGAATCACTGGTCGTCTTTCCTCAGTTGACCCACGCCAAAGAACATCTCTCATTTTTCCAGAGACCCGGCTGATCACACGTTGGGTAGCTTCAAAGTTTCGAGCACGACGTTGAGCGAGCGTTCGGCGATATCGCGCGTCCGTTCAGTCCAGCCCATCTGCTCGCGGTTCTGTTCGTAGTCGCGGCGAACCCGCTCCTTCAACCGTTCGATAAAGGCGGCCGGGTCGGGCGATTGCGAGATCGCTTGATCGATCTCGCGGTAGGCGTTGTGAATCGTCATCAGCCATTCCGAGGCCTGATATTCAGGCGTGCCCGGCTCGGAAGTGAATTTTGCAGTCGGCATTTTTCCTTTTTCCTTAGCTCCGTTTCAAGTGATTTATAAGGCGGCGAAGAATCTTTTCAGACAGGATGAACAGGATTGTTCAGGATTAGCCGGATGAATAAAACCCGTTCCTTTCTTACTGTCCTGAAAAATCCTGTTCATCCCGTCTATAAACTTCCATCAGATAAAAGCGCGCGCGCCATTTGCGCGTAAGTTTCGACAGCGTCGAGTAGATCCTGCTTAGCGATGTATTCGTGAGAGGTGTGCGCGTCGTGGATCGAGCCGGGTCCGAACAGCAGCGGATCGCCCCATTTGGTCAGGTACGGGATGTCGGTCGCGAAGCGCACGACGCTCCTCGGAATCTCCATCCCTTCGACCGGCCGTGTGCGGACGATCGGGACCGTGAAGCCGCGTTTGACCTCCGCGCGGTCGCCGACGACTTCGGTGACCATTCGGAACACCTCGTCGAGACCAGTGACGACGCGGAACATCACCTCGCTCGACGCGAAATCGGGAACGACGTTGGGTTTCCGCCCGCCGGAGATCGTCCCGATGTTGTAGGTCGTCGGCCCCAGCTCCGCGTCAACAGGCCAGTCATGGCGGCGGATGTCGTAGAGGACGTCGATCAGTTTTTCAATCGCCGATTCGCCGAGCTCAGGGTAGGCCGAATGCGCCGTCCTGCCTTTGGTTTCGATGACGACGCGCAGCGCGCCTTTGGTGGCGACCGCTTGACGGCTCTCGGTCGGCTCACCATTGATCAAAAAACGATTTCTGTTTGGAATCGAATTCGCAGCCTTCGCGCCGTCGCTCCCGTCCTCCTCGCCGACCAGATAGAGCATCCCGATGTTCGTCACACCTTCGTCCTTCAATCTCTTTGCGGCAAAGACCTGAGACGCGATCACTCCTTTCGCGTCGCAGGCCCCACGCCCATAAATATTCTCCTCGTCCTCGCTGAAGCCTATGAACGGAGGCACTGTATCCATGTGCGATGAGAAGGTCACAACCGGATCGCCGACGCGCGCGTAGACGTTGATCCGATCGTCGGTCACGGTCTGAGTCGTCACTTCAAAACCGGCGTTCGCCAAATAGTCCCGCAGCCAGCGCCCGGCCGCGCCCTCATTCCACGAGGTGGATTCGATCTCAATCAATTCGCGCGTTAATCGGAAGATGTCCATAAGATTGCGAGTTGAGGATTTTTGAATAGGCGAAAAATGAAGCGCGATTATAGTAAGCCGTCCACAAAAGGACAAATTCTCTCGGCAAGGCTTCGGCGCTCTGTGACGGGACTTTGTTGGACAAGATTGGCCAAGATAGGCTCAGAATGTCAGCTTCCCGTTTTTTTGAAGCCCGGCCCATTTTGTTGATGGCGCCAGTTGACAGTTGGTTAAGCCATCCTGATAATTCGCCCATCCGACAAGATGAAGGATCAATCAAAGGGCTTCCATTACTAAATAGTCGGCTCGATGTGCAGTTGCTGGGATAAGCAGGCTGGAACTTATCCACTTATCTAGAAGTTATCCAACACGCTTCGACTAAATCTAAAAACAGAATAGCTAAGTGAAAGCCGCGATTATGGTCGATCTCTTCGCGCTGTTTCGTACAATGCCAATCTCGGCTTTCCAATCCCGACAGGAGTAGCCATGAGGTTCACCAGCTTCGCATCTGCTATTTTCCATACGAGCGCGCGCGTTTCGATCATCGCGGCGGCGATGTTGGCGAGCGTTTCCGCATTCGCGCAGGAGACGCGCAGCACGATACTCGGCACGGTCAAGGACCAGTCCGGCGCGATCGTCGCCGGCGCTACGGTTGACGTCACAAACACCGAAACCAACGCGACCACGAAACTTTCGACCAACAGCAGCGGCTATTTTGAAGCGCCGTATCTGCTGCCCGGCGTTTATTCGATCACGGTCACAGCACAGGGCTTCAAGAGATATGTGCAGCAAGGCTACACGCTCACGGTCAACAGCCGCCAGAACATAGACGTCACGCTCTGGGACGTGCCGGAGACCAATATCACCAGCTCGAACTTCGGGCGCGTTACTACGCAATGGAACACGCCCCGCTTTATTCAGTTCCAGTTGCGGTACACGTTCTAAAATCGCTTTCTCGCGCATGACCGCCCCGCCTGCGCGGACGCGATTGCGCAGGCGGGGCTTCTTCCATAAGCATAGTTCTTCTCAGCGCAACAACAGGAGGATTTTATGAATCTGCGACAATCAATCAAACGATCACTGCGCCACTTCATGCGTATCGCAGCGCCGCTCGTGGCGCTGCTTGTGGCGCTGATTATTCCGCGGGCGATAGTGGCGCAGGTGCTCTACGGCACGCTCACCGGCAACGTAACCGATTCGAAGGGAGCGGTCGTGGCCGGCGCGACAATCACCATCACGCACAAAGAGACGGGACAATCGCGCGATGGCGTGACCGACGCCAACGGCGGCTTTGATTTCCCGACCGTGCAGGCCGGAACTTACTCGGTCAGAGTCAGCAAATCCGGTTTCAAGACCATAACCAAGGATGGCATCGCCGTGACGCTCAACAACGTCACCCGCGCCGACATCTCGGTCGAAGTCGGGCAGGTGAGCGAAACGGTTATGATTACGTCGGAAGCAGCGCAGATCAAAGCCGACCGCGCCGACGTGAGCGCCGAGTTGACCTCAAGACCGCTGCAGAATCTACCGGTCCCGCTCGGACGCAACTACCAAAATCTTTTCAAGACTCTGCCCGGATTCACGCCTCCAGAAGACGCGCATTCGGTTCCGTCCAATCCGTCGCGTTCGCTGGTCTTTAACGTCAACGGCGCCAGCCGCTCATCAAACAATACCCGCATTGACGGGATCAGTTCGACCAACATCTGGCTGCCGCACGTCACGGCGTATGTGCCGGCGCTCGAAGCCATCGAGACGGTCAACGTCGTCAGTAACAGTTTTGACGCCGAGCAGGGGTTGGCCGGCGGGGCGGCGATCAACGTCCAGATCAAGAGCGGGACGAATGATTTTCACGGCTCCGCCTTTGAATACCACTCCGACCAGGCGCTGAAGGCCAGAGATTATTTCCGACCCCCACAAAATGCGAAGGGCAAGTTCATTCAGAACCAATACGGCGGAACGCTGGGCGGCCCGATCATCAAGAACAAGCTGTTCTTCTTCGGTAGTTACGAAGGCACCAAGAACCGGCAAAACGACAGCCTAATTGTGACGGTACCGACGGCGGCGATTCGCGCCGGTGATTTCCGCAACTTAGTGGACGGCTCCGGAAAACCTGTTAACATCTATGATCCGCTGACAGGCGCCGCCAGTGGCGCCGGTCGTGACATCATCAGTTGCAACGGCGTGCAGAACGTCATTTGCGCGGATCGCATCAGCCCGATCATCAAAAAAATTCTACCACTCATCCCACAGCCGAATCTGGCGGGCCAAACCAACAACTACTTTGCTTCGGCGGGATTTCTCTTTGACCGCTGGACGATAGACAGCAAGGTCAACTGGAACGTCAACACCAAGCTCAACGTCTGGGGGCGTTACAGCGTCCTCAATTTTTTCACAGTCAATGAAACGGTTTTCGGCAAAGAATTGCAGGGCCGCGCGATCAACAGCTCCAACCCCGGCACGGGCCAGGGCAAGACGCACAGCTTCTCTTTCGCCGGCGTCTACAGCTTCACACCTAACTTTATTGTGGACGCCAATTTCGGTTTCTTCCGCCAAAACACTGACGTGGCGCAGTCGGATATTGAAGAGAAACGGGGGCTGGATTTCCTGGGCATTCCGGGGACTAACGGGTCGAGGGCGTTTGAAGGCGGCTTCCCGTTTTTCGATCTGGATACGTATGCGGATTACGGTACGGTTGACACCTTTATGCCCTATACGCGCACAGATGATCAGTATCAGATCGTGGGCAACGCCAACTGGCTGCACGGGCCGCACAACATCCGCTTCGGCATGGATGTTTATCGGCAGAAGCTGAACCACACCCAACCGGAATCGAGCGACACCAGCTTCGGCGCGCGGGGCGGATTCCTGTTCGGGACCGGAGTGACCGCACTGAATGGTGGAGTGGGTGGAAATCAGTACAACAGTTTTGCGGCCTTCCTGCTCGCCTTGCCTTCACGAGTTGGCAAGCTGACTCTGACGGAAGCGCCCTACAGCACACGAAACTGGCAATATAGTTTTTACGGGCGCGACCAGTGGCAGGTCAATAAGAACCTGACGTTTTCATTCGGCACGCGCTGGGAGTATTTCCCGGTTCCGACGCGTGGGGATCGCGGCCTCGAGCGGTACAACGTGAATACGAACATGGTGGAAATCGGCGGGGTCGGTTCAGTGCCAACAGACCTCGGCGTGGAGGTGAGCAAGCGATTGTTCGCGCCGCGTGTCGGTCTGGCGTACCGGATTACGCCCACGTTTGTGGCGCGCGCCGGTTACGGGATTACGATCGATCCGTATGCGCTGGCCCGCCCGCTACGCACTAATCATCCAATCCTGCTCAACCTGAACAACGACGCAGCGAACGGATTCCAGTTCGTCAGCCGGCTGGAACAGGGCATTCCCGCGGTCACCGCGCCAGATCTCGGCAATGGAATCATTTCGATCCCGGGCAATGTGTCCGCCGTCACGCTGCCTGATAAATTCGAGCGTGGATACATTCAGTCCTGGAATCTTTCACTCCAAAAGGAACTGAAGTGGGGCTTCACGGGCGAAGTGGCTTACATCGGAACACGGCAAATCCGGCAGTTGGGCTTTTTTGAGCTAAACTACGCTAACATCAATGGCGGGAACAATGGGCGACAGCTTGCCCAGAAGTTCGGGCGCACTGCTTCGACATTGCTGGTGTCGCCGATTGGCAACAGCCATTATGATTCCATGCAGGCGCGCCTGGACCGCCGGTTTAAGGACTTCTACCAACTCGGCGTGTATTACACATGGTCGAAGTCCATTACCACTTCGGGAGCGAGCAACAGCGATGATAATCTGTCATCGCGGGTCAACATCCCACAGTACTACTACTTGAACCGTTCGCTCAGCAGTTTTGACCGCCCGCACAACCTGCAGATCACTAATATCATCGAGCTGCCATTCGGCGTTGGCCGGAAGTATCTGAATGGTAAAGGCGCGCTGTCGTCGATTGTGGGGGGCTGGCAGATCAACAACATCATCAGCAAGTTCAGCGGTATCCCATTCACCGTGACATCATCTGGAAACACATTGAACGCGCCGGGCAACACACAGACCGCTGATCTTATCAAGCCAACTGTGGAGGTGTTCGGGAACAATGGTCCAGGACAGAAGTATTTTGACGTGACGGCCTTCCGCGCCGTGGGGTCGGACCCTGACGTAAACAATCGGGCGCGTTTTGGCTCCTCGGGATGGAACACTCTGCGCGGGCCGTCCCGGTTCCAATGGGACTTCGGCCTCTTCCGTCAGTTCCGAATCACCGAGAAGATCAGCCTTCAGTTCCGCGCTGAAGGGTTCAACTTTACCAACACCCCGCAGTGGGGGAATCCAAGTGGCAATCGCGATAGCGGCAGCTTCGGTGAAAACACCACTGTGAGTGGTGAGAGAATCTTCCGCTTCGGGCTGAGGATCGGATTCTAAACTCGACTTTGTCCAGATTGTGGGGCCGGCGCAAGCGCCGGCCCCACAATCTGGACAAAGTCAGCGCCATTTTTCGCTGTCACAACCCAATAATGACATTGAAAAATATCAAGCGCCGAAAGGCGCCGCTTAACCTGGAGTTAACCGCTCACTTTATTTGAAATTAAAAGCTTGA
>DASTMP010000194.1:0-27158 GCA_035714085.1 Blastocatellia bacterium | reverse complement strand
TCGGAAGTCTCCGCCGATTCGCTCGACCTGCAGAAGAAGGAGGGATGGAACGTCGGTTCGACTGACAAGCCCCTCTCTTTCGAATCAACGAGCCTGACCGACAGTCGTGGAAATACCATACTCGGCGGCTACAATCAGGACTACCTGATGCCGGTCTATCAGCCGCGCGATCCGCGATGGCAGCCGTTCTTCGTGCCGACGTTGATTCAATCGCTCTCGCAGGAGTCGCTCAAAGGTCAGACGCGTCTGGTCTTCACCCCTCAGATGCGCGAGACTTACGCTCGCGCTGAGGCGTTGCGCAACTTGATCTCGCAAACTCCGAATCCGGAGCAGACACTGATAATTTCCGAACTGCCAGGGCCGGAATCGGTCGCGCTGGGCGCGGCGATGGCCGACACCGCTCAACTGGTCCCGGTCTTCGACAACTGGCCGCACCCGCTCGGCGTGGTCCACTCGCACGAGACGCTGGGCGCGATGGCCTATTACGCCAAAGAGATTGATGAGAAACGCTCGAAGCTGAAAGAGAACGCGCCCGCGATCCTGCTGCTCGACAGCACGCGCCTGACCGCTTACACAGATCAGGACACGCAGTTCGACAATCGCTATCTGGCGAAGCTTCCGCCCGCCGATCAACTCAAACAGCGCGGCGTCCAGCAGGTGATCTATCTGGTCAAGGACGAGAATCAGAAACAGGAACTCGACGACATCAACGACGACCTGGTCGAGTGGCAAAAGCAGGGGATCAACGTGCGAATGCTGCGGCTGTCGGAGTTCAAACCTGTTGACGAGCCGACTCAAGCAGCCGTGGCCGGATCAACGGCCGTGGCTGGATCGACGACGACAACCACTGTTCAACGCCATTACTACTACGGCGGATATCCTTGGGGGTCGTGGTGGTTTTACAACCACTACGGATACGGCTATCCGCGCGAAGTCATTATCTACCGTGAGGGGCGCAGCGTCCCGATTCCGCGACCGTCGACAGGCCCGACTTTCGAGCCTCCGTCTTACCGTCCGACTTCGCGTCCGACCATCTTCAGCGCGTCGCGCATCGGGGGCGCTTCGGGAGTGGGCAAAACCAGGCCGAGCGGTTTCGGCCGCACCAGCGTTCGGATGTCGAGCAGCGGGCGAGTCACCGGCGCCCGTCCGGGTCGTTCCGGCTCTTACGGCCGCAGCGGCGGCGGATGGTTTGGAGGTTAGATCGTCACCAAACAACTTATGATCGACCTTGCATTTTTATTGTTGATGTCCAGCGGGACTTATGTGCTCGTGATGTTGATCTTCGCCGCCATTTTCGCCGGCGGCGTCTTTCTGGCCTGGCGCGGCGGGGGCGAGAACCGGATCGACCAGGGGCGCAGATCATTTCTCAGCGGGCGCGGCGCGGCCGACGACCACGCGCTCTTCTTCGGCGTCCAACTGGTCATTCAGATCTTCGGCAGCGACCAGTTGCGCGCGCGCCTTCACCATCTGATCGTGTCCGAAGATGACACTGACAGCGCCGACGAAAAACGCCGTTTCATGAAATCGGTCGCCTCGCTGCTGATCGAAAACCAGTACGCCTGGGAATACGGCTTCTGGGAATTTTCCGCCGACGCCGACGCCGCCATCGAATCGTTCAACCAGTGGCGCAACGAAATCGAAGCCTCGATGGCGACCGAGCCTGAAGAGATGGGCGGCGAGATCGACCGCCTGCACCGCTTCTCCGATCAGAAAGAGTATTTGATCGTTTCGCTGCTGTTGCTGATAGACAACAGTAATGAGCCGGTCTCGGACGACGTCGGCGATTACCGCTTCCGCCCCACCTATTCGCAACTCGCGCTTCCCTTCCGCCAGTGGTGCGAAAACTTCGACGAGTCGGAATACTGGCGCGCGCAGACCTTCGAGAGACTGCTCGATGCAATACGCGCCCTCGACCCGCGCGTGATCGAACGTGATGGAATCTATGTCTATCCGGGAACGGCGCAGGACGGGCTTTCATCCTTTGATTTGCTGAGCGACGAGGGATGGAAGTATCTGACCGACCACTCATTCCGGTTGAGTTAGAAAACGCGGAACACGCGTAAGGCTTTGACTGGCATTTCCGCCAGCGGACAAAAAAATGTAGGACAGAAAAATAGAAGGTCCTATTTTTCTGTCCTACATTTTTTTGTCCGCCGCCTCTATCAGCTATGGCGGGATATAAAGGCCTGTATGGTATGGGGCGATTTGTTTAATCGCCCTGTTTGCGGTTTTGTCCGACCAGGAGTCGCTTGTCTGGCTATTTGTCAGCGACAGGCGATTTGAGTTTCTCTTCCGAGTCGGCATCGAACCGCCGATAGGCGCCATAGGTGAATTTCTGTTTGATATCGAAATTGGCCACCAGCATCGCCCGCGCGCCGATGCGGACTTCGTCATAAATCGGCAGCCAGATTCCGTCGTTGATTCGATCCTGTTCCGCGCCGAAGCTCGAGCCTGGCTTCATCGCGGCGAGCGCGCCACCGCCGACCTTGAACGCCTCGACCAGTTGAAACTCGGCGCGGGCGATCTGAAGGTCGCGCTCATCAACCCAGATAGCGCCTGCCAGCTTGTTGATGAAACTGTCGTAGAAGTCGGCGGATTTGAGATTCGGATTCGGTTCGAAATCGATGACGATCATGTCGCGCTGGCGGAACCGTTCGCGTCTAGCGATTGTGAAGCGCGAGACACGCAACAGGGCTGACAGCTTCACCCGCCGCTGGTTGTCCGGGGGCGCCACCCAGCGTCCCGAGTCGAGGTCACGGATCATTTTTTCGACGCGACGGTCTTCTTTGGCCTGGTCTTTGGCCGAAAGCGGCTGTCCGTTCTTTGCGATCGTCCGCCAGATGCGATGGCCGCGATAGATGGTCATCTCGCGAGTCTCGCTCCCTTTCTCTTGCGCCACGCCCTGTTTGTCGAGCTGATACTGCGTGGTGGTTTCGGTGTAGGCGTACTTCTCGCGCAACTGTTCCAGCGCCTGCTGGTTTTCGCGCAGCCTGGCCAAGAGCGCATTGAGGTCGGGCAATGGTTCATCCTTGACGATGCTGTCCGCCGATTGCGCGCGGGCCGTGGTTGCAATAGGCGGAGAGAGAATGCAGCAGCCAAGCGAGATTCCAAGGATTAAACCGGCAAATTGATTTGAAGCAATGGATTTCTTCATGACATTTCCTCCTTGTAAAGGACACAAAGAAGCAGACCGCTCGACCGAAGTCACTAATTCCTGAGCAAATCCGCCGGGTTCAATTCCGCCGCGCGGCGCGCGGGGAGATAGCACGCCAGCAAGGACGCGCCCAGGAGAATGAGCGCGACCGCAGCCAGTGAAAGCGGGTCGGTCGGCTCGACGGCGAACAGCAGACTGCGCAGTGACGTCGCGATGGCCACGGCGCCGAGCAGTCCCACGGAAGCGCCGATGAACACCGGACGCAATCCGCGGGCGAAGGCCCAGCGCATCACGGCTGGCGGCGAAGCGCCCAGCGCCATTCGAAGTCCGATCTCCCTCGTGCGATTAGCGACCGAGAGACTGACAACGCCATAGACGCCGATCACGCCAAGCAATATCGCCACCACGGCGAACGCCGTAGTCAGCAGCATCTCGAAACGCCTTTGCGCGATGGAGGCGGATACTATCTCTTTCATCGTTCGCATATTCGGGATGGGGAGGTTCGGCGCCAATTTCCTGACTTCCGAGCGTATGGCCGAAGCCAGAGCGGCCGGCGCCATCGATGTCCGCACGACAACATTCATCCCTCCACTGTTACGCTGATGATGAGGCCGGTAGAGTTGTGGCAGTGGTTCGCGCTCCGCTGAGCCGGGCCGAATATCTTCCACCACACCCACTATCACGGTTAATGGAGCGGTCACGTCGCCTTCGCGTATGGCGCGCCCGACGACGCTCGTCAGCGAATCATTCGGCCACAGCCGTCTTGCGAGAGATTCGCTGATCACCGCGACCGGAGTCTGATCCTGCTCCGTGAAGAAACGACCGGCCTTTAAAGCGGTCAGGCTTGCGGCGAAGTATCCGGGCGTCGCGCTCCTCTGCCCCGCAAACGGCCGCTGCATCACGACGCTCTGGAGATCGGTATCCGTCTGGTAAAAGATCGTCTGGCTTCCGGAGACTCCCAATGCAGGTAGATCGCTGACAGCGCCAACAGCTTCGACGCCAGGGAGCCCTCGAATGTTTTCCGTCAGCCGCCGAATGAACTCGACCCGCTGCTCATGACCATTTCCGGGAAGCCCGATGTTAAGAGCCATCGTCCGTTCCACATCATAGCCGCGGTCAACACGCGACAGCCTTACGAAGCTGTGGAGAAGCAATCCGGCCGATGCCAGCAACGCTGTTCCGAGCGCGATCTGGACCGAGACCAGCGCAAATTGAAAGCGCGCCGCCTTGCGCCCCGACACGCTGCCGCCTCCTTCTTTCAGGACCTGCGACGCCTCCGCCCGCGACGCCCGCCAGGCGGGAATCGCTCCGCATACAAAGCCGGTCAGCATAGCGACCGCCATCGCAAACAGCAGAACCGGCAGGTTCAAGGGCGAACCTCCGAGCAGTTTCTCCGCGGCCGGATCGTATGCGGCGAGCAATCCGGCCGTTGAATAAGCGCCCGCGATCCCGACCATCCCGCCAGTCAGGGCCAGCGTCGTGACCTCCGTCATCGTCTGCGCCAGTAATCGAATGCGCCCTGCCCCGAGCGCCGTTCGAATTGAAAACTCGCCGGCGCGCGCGGCGAATCTCGCTAGCAACAGATTCGCCAGAGTCACGCAGGCGGTCAGCAGCAATATTGTGGACGCCGCGAAAACCAGTAACAGTCGAAGCCGAAACTTTCCGGAATAAACCTCGCGAATGGGTATAAGCCGCGGCAGAATCGAGATCTTCATATCCGGCGCTACCGCGCGTACGTAATCGCGATAAAACCCCTCAAGTTGCCGCCGCCCATTTTCGGCGCTTTCATTCGCCTTGAGCCGCAACAGAAGCCCGGTGTTGAAATCCTCTCCTTCCAGTTCGGCTTTCGTCGGCGCGATGGGTTTCCAAATGTCGATCCGTGGAGAGAAAAGAAGCGTGCTGTGAAGCTGGGTTCCGGTCGGAACCAGCAGAGACGGAGAGGCGATTCCCACTACCACATGCTCCTGGCCGTTCAGTTCGATAGTTCGTCCGACGAGTTTTGGATCAGCCGCGTATCGCCGTCTCCACAATGCGTCACTGATTACGACCACTCTGTCCGCGCCGGGCGTTTCCTCTTCCGGAACGAATCCCCGGCCGAGCGCCGGAGGAACTCCGAGAAAATCAAAGAAATTCGCCGAGACCCGCGCGCCCCCTATGCCCTCTGGTTCGCCATTCCCTGTCAGATTCCATCCGCCCTGTTGCAAGGCGGCTACCGCCGAAAACGCAGTGGCCGATTTACGCCACTCCAGGTAATCCTGGATGCGCCCGGCAAAGCTCAAGCTCCGTTCCGGTATGGTGACCTCGACGCCGTAGATCCGTTCCGCTTCGGGATATGGAAGAGGCTTCAACAACGTGGCGTAAACGACGCTGAACACCGCCGTGTTGGCGCCGACGCCCAACGCCAGCGTGAGCGCAGCCGCAGCCGTGAACCCTGGCGTCTTGAGCAGCATCCGCGCGCCATACTGCGCATCCTTCCATAACTCTTCCAGGCGCCGGAAACGCGCGATGTCGCGATAATCTTCTTTCGTCCGCTCGACTCCGCCGAAACTCAGCATCGCCGCGCGCCGCGCCTCTTCCTCGCTCATCCCTCGGCGGATGTTCTCCGCCGTTTCCATCTCAAGATGAAACTGCAGTTCGCGATCCATCTCGCGTTCGATATTCCTGCGGCGCAGGCCCGCGCGCAGGCGATGAAATAGTTTGCGAAGCATAGAGTGTCCCTCCATCGAACTATTCGTATCTCAGAGCGACCATCGGATCAACTTTGGTCGCTCTGCGCGCCGGAAGATAAGCGGCAAGAAACGCTACGCCGACGAGCAGTAATGAAACGCAGGCGAAAGTGGCCGGATCGGTCGCCTCCACATTGAACAGCAGGCCAGCCATCACGCGCGTCAATGCAACCGAAGCCGCTAACCCGATCGCTACGCCGGCCAGGGCAAACGACATTCCCTGCCTGATGACCATCAGCAGCACATTTCGCGGCCGTGCGCCAAGCGCCATTCGGACGCCGATTTCGTGCGTGCGCCGGCTGACCGAATGAGAAATGACGCCGTAAACGCCGACCGCCGCCAGCGCCAGCGCCAGCGCGGCGAAGGCGCCAAATAACAACATCTGAAAACGTCGAGGCGCGACCGATTCGGCCACGCGCCGCTCCATCGTCATTACGTCCACGACCGGCACGTTTGCGTTGATCGCCCAGACCTGTTGGCGCACGGCAGGCGCTAATTTCAGGGGGTCGCTCGCAGCGCGAACCACCAGCCTTATATTTCCGCCCATTACTTCCGCATTTTGGAGAATCGAGTGATACTCCTCCGATACCGCTTGAGACTCCAACCCATAACGTTTCACATCGGCCACCACCCCGATGACAGTCGCCTCACGTTGTTCACCGATCCTGAAGCGTTTGCCGATTGGATCTTCTCCGGCGAATTGGCGAGCCAGGGTTTCGTTGATGACGAAGACGCGCGGCGCATTCTCGTTATCCTGTTCCGTGAAGCTGCGCCCCGCGCGCAACTGCATGCCCATTGCGCGAAAGTAGTCAACGCCGACAAAGTTGGTATGAGTCGGCTGCTTTTTTTCCGCCTTGGCCTCAGACGAAGGGGCCACGAACGTCCTCGTCTCGGTCAGTGGAAGAGGCCCGATTGCCGCGACCTTCACGCCGGGCAGGCCGTTGATGCGTGTGATTAGATCCTGGTAAAAGATTTTCCTTTGCGCGAGCGGATATCTGGTCGTGTAGAGAGGTATCGTCATTGTCAGCAAATTCTCGGAGTTGAAGCCCGGCTCGACCGCACGCACTCGCAGGAAGCTCTTGATCAGCAGACCTGCGCCGGCGAGCAGCGCCAGCGTCAACGCCAGTTCGCCAACCACAAGGGCCGGCGAAGCGCGCCGCGCGCGAGCGCGAATTGAAAACACTGCGCTGCGGGCGCCTTCTTTCAAGTTTTCGTTGAGGTCGATCCGTGAGGCTTGCAGCGCCGGGATGACGCCCGCCATAACGCCGGTCAGGAGCGAAACGAGGAAGGTGAAGCCGAGCGCCGCGCCGTCAACTCCGCTCGCTTTGAGATGCGCCAGGTCGGCAGGGGTCAGCGGGGCCAGAGCCTTGACGCCCAGCGTCGCCAACAACAGTCCGGCCGCGCCGCCGCATACGGATAACAACAGGCTCTCGGTCAGCATCTGCCTGACAAGGCGTCCGCGTCCCGCGCCCATCGCGACGCGAATCGCCAGCTCTTTCTGTCGCGCGCTCGCGCGAGCCAGCAACAAATTCGCCACATTGGCGCAGGCGATCAGAAGAATAAACGCCACCGCGCCGAATTGCGCCAGCAAGCCCAGCCGCAAATCGCCGAACAGCCTTTCTCCGAGTGGCGTCACCGTGGCCCGCTCGGCAAAAATCGTCCGTCTCGGACTGGTCTCCTCGATCCGCCGCAAAATCGCGTCCAATTCCGACCGCGCCTGCTCGGGGGTGACGCCAGGCTTGAGCCGCCCAATAATATTCCCGAGGAAGCTTATTCCCTGGTTCGCCAGCTCCTGTTGCACGTTGAGAGCGTGAGGCAGTAACACATCAGCCTTGCGAATGAACTTGAAACCGGGCGGCGTCACGCCGATCACCTGTCGACTTATTCCGTCGAGCGTCAACGATTGACCGATGATGGCCGGGTCGCCGCCGAAGCGCCGCTGCCAGAAAGCGTGACTCAGGATAACGACAGGCGCGGCGCCGGGACGATCCTCTTCCGGTGTGAACGTCCGCCCCAACTGAGGCGTGACGCCGAGCGCCGGAAACAGATTGGCTGTCGCCCTGATGGAATCGAGTTGCTCCGGTTCGCCTCGTCCCGTCAGATAGATGTTCCCCGACGCGAATGCGACCAGATGGTCAAAAGACTTCGACTGCTCCCGCCAGTGAATATAATCGGCGGCGCCGTAGATCTCATCCCCATGCCGCATAACTTCCGCGACCCAGACCAGCCGCTGTGGATCGTAGTAAGGCATTGGCCTGAGTAACATCGAGTTCACAACGCTGAAGATCGCCGTGTTTGCCCCGATGCCCAACGCCAATGCGAGCACAGCCACAAGGGTGAAGCCAGGGGTTCTGAGCAGCATCCGCGCGCCGTAACGCAAGTCCTGCCAGAACTCTTCCAGGCGCCGGAAACGCGCGATGTCGCGATAATCTTCTTTCGTCCGCTCGATTCCGCCGAAACTCAACAGCGCCGCGCGCCGCGCATCTTCTTCGTTCATCCCTCGGCGCATGTTCTCCGCAGCTTCCATCTCCAAATGAAACTGCAGCTCGCGATCTATCTCGCGTTCGATTTTCCCGCGCCGCAAGCTTGAGCCCAGTCGATGAAAAAGTTTGCGAAGCATAGAGTGTTCCTCCATTCAGGACGCCTGCAGGATTTGCTCGATCGCGGTCGAGAGACGCCGCCAGTTGTCGGTCTCTTCCTCCAGTTGTTTGCGTCCGGTTCTGGTCAACTTGTAATACTTCGCCTGCCGGTTGTTTTCGGACACGCCCCACTCGGAAGCGATCCACCCCCGCTGTTCCAGTCGCAGCAGCGCCGGGTAGAGCGAGCCCTGATTGACGACCAGCGCGCCGCCGGAGATTTGTTGAATGCGCTGTGTAATGCCCCAGCCGTGCATCGGTTCGAGGGCGAGAGTCTTGAGAATGAGCAGGTCCAGCGTCCCCTGCAAAAGATCGGATTTCGGTTTGGTCATAACATTCCTCCAGATTTTCTAGAGGAAGGATACGCCTTCTCTTGTAGACAGTCAAGAGAAACAGGGCGGGGAGCGGTATTAGCCCGCTCCGCAGGCTGAGAAGCTGCGATTACAGCTTCAGCTCCCAGTTCTGTCCGACCAGATCGTGGCCGAAGCTGTGGTGTGGCTCTTCTTTGACGAGCCGGAAGCCGGCCTCTTCGTAGATATGCCGGGCGGCGTGAAGCGCGCTGTTCGTCCACAGCATGATCTTCTTGTACCCCGTCTGCCGGGCGAAGCGCAGGCATTCACTGACCAGGCGTTTGCCGATGCCCATTCCGCGCGCGCTCGGCTCGACCAGCAGCAGGCGCAATTGCGCCACCGTCTTCGACTTTTTGACTAGGAACACAGAGCCGACGATCTCACCGCCGCGCTCGGCGATCCAGCAGCGCTCGCGCTTCGGGTCATAGTTCCGGATGAATTTCGCCGCGATCTCCGCGACCAGCGCCTCGAACTCTTCATCCCAACCGTACTCTTCGTTGTAGATGACGCCGTGCCGGTGTGTAACCCAGCCCATATCGCCGGGCTGATGCGGGCGGATGATGTAAGGGATTTTCTGTTCGGGCTGCGCGCCGAGCGTCTCTTCAATGACGCGCATCGCTTCGATCAGGCGGTTCCGGTCCGCTGGCGAGAGCCTGCCGATCAGCGCTTCGATCTCGTTGTGAGAATGCGCGTTGAGTTCGGCGAAGGCTTTCCGCCCTTTCTCAGTCAGCCAGATGAAGCTCTGGCGCCCGTCGGTTTCAGAGGGCTTTCTGGCGATCAGGCCCCGCTTTTTGAAAGCGGCCAGCAGGCGGCTGAGGTAACCCGCGTCCAACCCCAACTCGCCGCCCAACTCGGTCGCCGTCGCATTTTCACGCTGCGCCAGTTCGTAAATGACCCTGGCCTCGGCCAGGGAAAACGGACTTTTCAATATGTGATCGCTCAGCGCCCCGATTTGTTTCGTATAGAAGCGGTTGAAGCGCCGCACCGATTCGACGCGCGGCGCGAGGTCGTTTTGGGCCATGATTGTCCTCCCTTGAAGCCGGGTTCATCATTGATTGACGTTATCAGCCATTTACTTGATTTTGTCAAGTAAATGGCTCCGCTTTCAAATAAAAAAATAGACAGGGTTTACAGGATTTATCAGGATTCGACTCAATTCACATAATCCTGAACAATCCCGTAAATCCTGTCTATTCTCCGAGGAGGAGCGCCGCAATCATTCTTCACGCAGCGCGATGGTCGGATCGAGCCCTGACGCGCGTCGCGCGGGCAGCCCTGACGCGGCTGCGGCGATGATCAGGAAGAGCGCCGCCATGGCCACGAAAGTAATCGGATCGGTGGCTTTAACGCCAACCAGCATGCTGGTCATCGCGCGTGTGAGGCCGAAGGCCGCGACCAGACCGACTGCGACGCCTGTAGCGCTGAGTCGCAACCCGTGTCCGACCACAAGTTTGAAGACGCTTTCGGGCGTCGCGCCAATCGCCATCCGTACGCCGATCTCCGCAGTGCGCTGCCGCACTATGGTCGACAACACGCCATACAGCCCCACGCCGGCGAGCAGCGCCGCGATGACCGCGAAGACGCCGATGAGCAGGAGCGAAAAGCGGGTCCCCGCCTGCGCGCGTTCCACCAGCGCGCCCATCGGCTGCATTTCGGTTATCAAAAGATTCGGGTTAAGCCTGGCGATCTCGGCGCGGATTACGGACGCGTACTGCGCCGGATCACCCTTGACGCGGACGGCCCACCGCGCGGCGAAGCCGTGGCTGCGGAAGCCGTCCGTGAAGTAGATCTGTTCGCGCCCAGGCTCGGCAAGCGTTGTATTACGCTGATGCCCGACCACGCCGATCACTTCAACCCATTCCGGCTCCGGAGTGCGGGCGCGGATGAGGATGCGTTTTCCCACGGCGGATTCGTTCGGGAAAGCCTTTGCCGCAAGAAACTGGTCAACGACCACTACATTCCGCTCCGGCGCATTATCGGCTTCAGTGAACACGCGCCCCGCCAGGAGCGGCATGCGGAGTGTTTCAAAATAACCGGGAAGCACGACTTGTTGATCCACCGCCTGAAATTTGGTCGGGTCGGAGAGCGCCTGTTCCAGGCCCCATCGGATCGGACTGGATCCTCCAGTGAGCGGGAACGGGCTCGACGCCGTAACGCTTTCTGCGCCCGGCAAGGCCCGCAATCGGTCTTGCGTCTCGCGCATGAAAGCGGCGCGCGCTTGCGGCTGTGGCCCGCCGCGAGGACCGAGCAGTTGGAAGGTAAGAAGACCGTGTGGGTTGTAGCCCAGGTCAATTCGCTGCAGGGCGATGAAGCTGCGGAACATCAATCCTGAGCCGATGAGCAACACGAACGAAAGCGCGACCTCAGTGATCACAACTACATTGCGCAGCCGACGGCCGCCTCCAAGCCCGCCTGTTCGACCGCTCCCGCGCAGGATGTTCATGACGTCCGGCCGCGAGGCCTGCAGCGCCGGCGGCAGGCCGAAGATTACGGCCGCCGCCAATCCGGCCAACGCCGTATACGCGAGCGCGACAGGGTCGAGCCTGATCGAATCGAGGCGTGGCAGGTTTGCGGGCGCGATGGCGAGCAGTTGGCGGATGCCTAACCACGCCAGTCCCAGGCCAAGGAACGCGCCGGCTCCCGCGAGCAACAGGGCTTCCACCAGCATCTGGCGCACGAGGCGACGCCAATCGGCGCCGAGCGACGCGCGCACCGCAAGCTCCCGCTGGCGCAATGACGCCCTTACCAGCAGGAGATTCGCCACGTTCGCGCATGCGATGAGCAGAAGGAAGATGACCGCGCCAGTCAACGCCAGGATGGCGGGTCGAACTTCCGCAACCAGATATTCGCCCATCGGCTCCAACTGGAAATGAAAGTCAGCGGTCCGCAGAATCGTGTCGGTCTTCCTTTTCTCCGATGCGACCACTTCAGCTTCCGCCCGCGCCTGCTTCAAGGTCGCGCCTTCTTTCAAACGGCCTATTACCCGGTGAAAGACTGTGTATCGATTGACGGTGTCGTAGCCGAGGCGCGCGGCGAACCAGACGTCCGGCAATCGTTCCGCGTTCAGCTTGGGCGGAAGGAGCAGTTCGAAGCCTGGCGCCAGCACACCCACGATTTGTGGGCCGCCGTTTCCTCCGCTCAACATTCCTTTGCCGAAAATGGCCGTATTCCCCCCGTAGCGCCGCTGCCAGTACTCGTGACTCAGAATCGCGATGGTCGGCCGAGGCGGAGTCTGCGCCGCCTGCCCGCTGTCCGCTTGCTGCGGCTGCGGCTGGCCGTCATCTTCCGTGAAATCACGGCCGGCCATGATCTTCGCGCCAAGCAGCCGAAAGAAGTTCGGCGTGACCACACTGGTACGAACCTGCTCCGGCGCGCCATCCTCCCGCGGCATGACCCTGCGGCCCGTGCTGACGGCGGCGATGTCCTCAAACGTAGTCTTCGCTCCGTTGCGCAAGTCAATAAAGTCGACGTCTGAAAGCGGCCAGTCATTGACGTTGCGCTGTCTCAGTTCGGCGCTCCCTAATACCAGTCGATCCGGATTCTTGTAGGGAAGCGGGCGGAGCAGCACGGCGTTGGCGACGCTGAAGATCGCCGTGTTAGCGCCGATGCCGAGCGCCAGCGTGATCACGGCGATCAACGTGAAGCCAGGATTCTTCAGCAACATTCGCGCGCCGTAGCGCAGGTCTTGCCACAGTGTTTGCATAGCTCCTCCAGAGCCAGGTGTCAGGTGTCAGGTGTCAGGTTCCAGGTGTCGGGCGCCAGACAGGAATCTGCGAAATCATTCTTTTACTGACATCTGACACCTGACACCTGGAACCTGACACCTATTCGCATCTGAGAGCCACCATCGGATCAACTTTCGTCGCCCGCCGCGCCGGGATCAGCATGGCGGCCAGCGCCACGATAGCTAATAAAAAGGCGGCGCCTGCGTAGTTGATGGGTTCGTGGACGTTTACGGCAAGTGGCCCGTTTCGGATTATCTGCGCCAGCGCCGAGGCTGCGGCCACTGTCAGCCCCAATCCGATCAGCAGTCCCAGAGCGACGGGACGACCGCTGGACCCAAGTATAGCGCCGTAGATATGCGTCTTTTCTGCGCCGAGCGTGATGCGAATGCCTATCTCCCTGGTGCGCTGAGCGACAGCGAAAGAGACGACGCCGAAGACGCCGATGACAGTCAGGACGACTGCAAGCGCGCCAAGCATCGTCACAAGCAGTCCTAATCTCCCAATAAATTCGATCGAACCGTCGATATCCGACTGAATCGTTCTCACTCTGACGGATATCTCAGGAGCCATCCCATGAATTGCGCCTGAGACGGCGCGCGTGATCGTGGCCTCGTCGCCTGAAAAACGCACGAAGGGTTGATGAACCTCAGGTCCGGCGTTCGGGTTCCATTTCGCATAGATCATCGGGTCGTCGGGGGCGCCGAATCGTTGTGTCAAGACATCGCGGGCGACGCCGACAACTTCCATGATGGTATTTTGGAAAACACGGAAGGTCTTGCCGAGGGGGTCGGCGTTGGGCCAGAACTCCCCGGCGAATTTTTGCGAAACAACAACTGGGCAGGCGCCCATTCCGCACGATGGGTCGCTGGCGCCGAACGCGCGACCGCTCACGATCGGAATCCCCAGCGTGTCAAAGAAATTCGGCGACACCCAGTTTATCGACGCCTGGCGCGTCGCCTGTCCCGGAACCTGGATATCAAACGTACCCGGATAAGCGAACAACCATCGGCTAGCGTAGGCGACGGATTGTACTCCGGGCAAAGCTTCGAGACGCCCCGTGAGCATACGGCGACGGGCGGGCCATGACCGCTGTTCGGCGGATCTGTCGCGCGGATACATTTGCGTAATGAGCACATGCCTCGTTTCAAAACCGGGGTTGGCGCGAGACATTTTTTGGATACTGTGAACAGCCAGCAATGCGCCGAAAAGCAATACGAAACTCAGCGCAACCTGGGCCCCGATCAATAATCCGCGCAGCCTGGAGCCGCCAGCAGTCGTACTTTGGCGGCCTTTGAGAGAGTCAGTTAGGTTGACCTTAAGAGACTGAAACGCGGGCGCCAATCCAGCCAGCGTCGCCGCAAAAAGCGTCACCAACATCAAGTATCCGAAAACACGCCAGTCCGGCGCCAGTGAGTAATCGATATACAAATTGTCAGCGCCATAGTCAGAGAGCCAATTCATCAAAGCGCGTGGGAGATGATAAGTGAAGTATAGACTCGCCAGACCGGCGATCGAGGCCAGCAAGAGGGTTTCGGTCATCAGCATCCGAACTAGACGCAAACGGCTTGCGCCCAACGCCAGCCGCACGGCGATCTCCTGCCGCCGCGCGGCTGCCCGCGCGAGCAGCAATGTAGCCACGTTCGTACATATGATGAGGACGAGAATAGTGAGAATCCCAATGATCAGGGAGACTATCCAGATCGCCTTGTCGCGAAGCCAGGGTATCTGTATGTAGGACCCATCGGTGACGATGACTGTCGAGTTCCGTCCCGGATGAAGCCTATCCTGCCGGCTGGCGAGCAGTCTGAATTCAGCGGCGGCTTCTTTGTGCGAGAAGCCAGGATTCAAACGGCCTTCTACATTCAACCATGCGGCCTCGCCCGGTTTCAGCAAGTTGGCGCCCAGTTTCAGGTAGGTCTCAAGCGTATACGGGAACCAGGCTTTCGCATGATCGACCATGCCTGCAAACTCAGGCGCTATGCCGACAACGGTTACCGGCTGGCCGTTGTAATGGGTAATCTTCCCTATGATCTGCGGGTCTGAGGCAAACCGCTCGCGCCATAGTCGATCGCTTAAAACCACCACCGGTCTTGCCTCAGCGCAGTCTTCAGGCTCCAGCAATCGCCCCATTATCGGCCGTTCAAGATCGTATAAAGAGAAGAAGTTGGACGTCACCAACATGGCCCTTGTTTCGGCTGAATCGTCATTCCCGAGCGACGCATCAATTCTTGTATATGCCGCCAACTTGCCCAGCGACTTCGCCAGATCGCGAAAGGCCAGGTAATCTTCCAGCGTCGTCATCCCCGGCTGTCCAGGGCGTGTGGGGTCCTGTGTATACACTGAATAAACTTGCGCGAATGAACTATGGTCTTTGTCAATGCGCGCGCGCAGGTAAGTTGCGTTGATCAGCGTAAAGATCCCGGCGGTGAATCCGACGCCCAGGGTGAGCGTCGCGATCACGACGGCGGACAATAAGGCCTGCTTGCGCATGCTGCGCATGCTATAACGCAAATCTTGCCACAATGCCTGCATGACTCCCTCCTTGATGGTCGAGGATGAAAGATAGATGAGGGGGGACGGAAGATCGCGGTCATCGATCTTCCGTCCTAAATCATCATTCGCAGCGAAGCGCGACCACCGGATCAACTTTCGTCGCCCGCCGCGCCGGCAGGTAACAGGCAGCCAAAGCCACTCCTGTCAAAATCAATGCGATTAGAGCGAAGGTCGTCGGGTCGGTTGCGCTCACACCGTACAGCAAGCCAGTCATCAAGCGGGTCAATGCGAGCGAAGCCGCCAACCCGATCGCGACGCCGAGCAGCGCGAGAAGCATTCCCTGCCTGACGACCAGCCTCAAAACGTCGCCGCGCCGCGCGCCCAGCGCGATGCGAATCCCGACCTCGCGCGTGCGCTGCGTGACCGAATACGACAACACGCCGTAAATGCCCACGCCGGCGAGGATGAGCGCCACGGCGGCGAAAACTCCGAGCAGGATCGCGCTGAAGCGCGGCTGCGCCGTGACCCTCGCCAGAATCTGCTCCATCGTTCGCGTTTCGGTGATTGGTACGCTACGGTCAATCGCCCAGACCTCTTGCCGGATGGCGTTTGTCAGATTCATCGGCTCAACCGATGTGCGAACGGCCAAGGTCATCTGTCGCGCGAAACCCATTTTAGCTATTGCGACCGTGCGCTGGCGCATCGGCACGTAGGCCTCTTTCTCCGCCGCTCCCGTCAAACTATTGTTCTTCGCGTCGGCCACGACGCCGACTACCGTCATAAAAACTGTCTTCGCGCGTTCCGGCGACGCATCGAGCAATCGGAAGCGTCGGCCGAGCGGGTCTTCATTGGGCCAATATGCGCGGGCCAGTGACTCGTTAATCACCGCGACGGGCCGCGCCCACTCCTGATCCGAATCTTCCAGAAAACGTCCCCGCAGTAGCCTGATGCCCATTGTGCGGAAGTACTCGGGCGCCACAACGCGGAATTCGGCGATTCTGCGTAAGTCCACGCCGGACGGCCCTCCTTCGATTTGTATCACGGTGGCCGAGTTCCTGCCGCCGATGGGGACGCTGGTAGCCGCAGCCGCGCCCCTGACGCCGGGCAATGCCCGCACGCGCCGAAGCAAATCTTCATAGAAGGCCGCGACTCGCAGGTCATCGGGATAATTTGACTCCGGCGGGAAGAGCCGCATGGTCAGCAACCGCTCCGCCGTGAATCCGGTGTCCACTTGTTGCAGCCGCCAGAAGCTCTTGATGAGCAGCCCGGCGCCGGCGAGCAGTATGAGCGAGAGCGCCACTTCAGCCACGACCAGCGCATTTCGCAACCGATGGCGGCCTTTCGGCGAAGCCGATGCGCGTCCGGCCTCTTTAAGCGATGTGTGCAGATCGAATTTGACGGCCTGTAACGCCGGCGCCAATCCGAAGACCACTCCAGTCAGCAACGAGGTCGCCAGCGTGAAACCGAGCACACGCGCATCCAACGTGATTTCTTGCAGTCGTGGAATTTTGTCGACGCCGAGAGCAGTGAGCAGATCCAAACCCCACGAAGCCAGCAGCAATCCTAATCCGCCGCCGATGACGGCCAGGAGCAAACTCTCTACCAACAATTGTCGGATGATGCGTCCGCGTCCAGCGCCAAGCGCCGTGCGGATGGCGATCTCCGAGACGCGCATCTCGCCGCGACCGAGTTGCAGATTGGCCACGTTGGCGCATGCGATCAGCAAAACGAAGACGACCGCTGCGAGCAACGTCCAGAGCGCTCGGCGCAAATCGCCGACGATCTCCGTTGTGAGCGGCTTGAGCAGAATCTGCTTCGATCCGTCCTTCGGATAAACGCCCGGAAAATCCTTCGCAACGCCGGCGATGATCGCTTTGGTTTCGGTCTGAGCCTGTTCGAGCGTCCGCCCTTCGCGCAAACGGCCCACGACATTCAGATCGTGGCTGCAACAAGGGTTAGGCGGGTAATAGCCGGGCGGAGTCCATAACTCCACAGCCTGATCCGTCTGCAATTCGAGCGGCGATTTGAAGCCCTGCGGCAGCACGCCGACGATGGTATAACTGCGCCCATCGAGAGTTAGTGATTGACCGATTACGCCAGGATTGGCGGAGAACTTCCGCAGCCAGAGGCCATGACTGAGGATCACCGCATTGTCCTGTTTCGCCGGCTCTTCTTCGAGCTTGAACGTTCGGCCGAGCGCCATCTTCGCGCCGAGCAGCGCGAAGAAATCGCCCGAAGCCGTCCCGGACGAAATACGCTCCGACTCTCCCATCCCCGTCAGCGTGTACGTCGTCGAAGTGTAAAGCGAGACGCCTTCCATCGACCGCGCCTGATCGCGCAGGCGCAGGTATTCTGCCTCCATCAAACCAATCTTCGGATAAAGGCCACGCATGGAGTTGTAGATAAAGACCAAACGGTCAGGCTCGGGATAAGGCAGCGGCCGCAACAGGACCGCGTTCACGACGCTGAAAATCGCGGTGTTTGCGCCGATACCCAACGCAAGCGTTAGGACGGCGATCAAAGTGAAGGCAGGATTTTTCAACAGCATCCGCGCGCCGAATCGCAGGTCTTGCCAGAGTGTTTGCATAATTCCTCCTGAAAAAGCAGTTGGCGGTTGAGCGGCGCAAAACCACCGCCGAATCAGGGTCGTTTCGGCGCCTGCGCCCGGCTTTTTGCTCGCACCTCTTTCATCAATTTGAGGTAGTCGCTCATCGGCGGGAGGCCCATTTCTTTCCGCCGCAGTTCCAGCCGCTCCGGGTCTTCAATCGCGCATGGGCTGTCGGGATCATCCGGGCTGTGTTCGCAAGGATCGAACTGCGTGCCATAGAGTTGCTTCTTCCCTTCCGCCACCAAAACCCTGTCGGTTAGAAAAGCTATTTGCCACAATTCGATCTCGCCCCGGCGTCCGGCTGCCTGTAACAAAGGTAGGCAGGTCTTCTGAAATTCCCGGTCGTGGTCTGAATGCTGCGCGACTATAAATGCCGCGTGCGCAGCCTTCTCGCCGACCAGCGCGCGACTGGGCCAGCCATAGCGGTTGATAATCGCTTTGAGCCGGGTCGTGTTGCGCTGTTTGATCTCTGTCCAGCGTTGCGCCGCCGCCTCAAGGGCTTTCGGATCGGCTTCTTTCTTCGCCTTGCGTGTTTCTTCGATGGCGGCTACATCCTTCACTTCCATTTCGATCAGTTCGCCGGCTAACTCTTCGTTGCTTCCTGCCTGAGGCTCTTTCCCTGAATGGGTCGCGCTAGGTTTATCCTGCAAATGACTTACAGGCTTTCGTGTTTGCGCATAAGCTTCAATCAGGACGAGCGTAACAGCAGTAACAAGCAAAAGAAGCCGCCGACATAATCTCAGTGATTTCGTATTGGTCATGATGAACCTTTCAGCGTGCAGCTTTATGCCAATCGCGTAACAACCTTTTTGCGCTGAAGCTCTGGCGTCGCGCCGCCTTTTATCTCTTCTCCTGGCTCAGAGTCTGGCCCGCCAGCTTCATCGCCAGTTCCAACTGTTCGTCGACGCCGCGCAGCAGATTCGCGGCTTTCGTCTCGACCAAGTGATCGGGCCGCGTGCCCCGGCGATTGCCGTCGTAACCAGGAACCGCGTTCCAGTATTCATACATCGGCACTCTGATCCGCATCTTCGAGTTCGGCAGCGTCACTATTGTCTGCATGCCGGAATTGTTTCCGTAATAGCCGCCTCCAGTCTCTTCGCCGATGAATGTCGCGCGCTTCAGGTGATGCGTCACGGCGCAGAAATCCGCCGCTGTCGAAAATGTTCCGCCGTCAATCAACACGAACACTTTGCCCATAAACGGATATTTGCCTGGCGGTTGTTCGGCGACTCCCGGGTGCAGCTTCGCCGTCACCAAATAACCGCCCGCCGGATTCGGCGCCATGTCTTCGCGCAACTTAGCCTCGCGGTCTGCGCGCCAGTCGGAGTGTTCTTTGAAAGATGGGCTGATCGTCTTGACATTGATGTGATCGAAATAGCGGAAAGGTTTGTCAGTCAGGTAAGAGACCAGCATCGCGCCATACATATCCGCGCCGCCGCCGTTGCCACGCAAATCGAGGATCAGAACTCTGGTTCCCTTCTCGCGCAGCGTCTTGAATGTGTTCTCCATCCATGGCGGGTAATCGCCCCCGCCAAATCCCCGAATGCGGATTTGCGCGACATCAGGATCCTTCAGGAATCTCAACGACAGGTTCTCGCGCGACCATTCGAGCTTGGCGACGTTGGCCTGCCCCTCGGCGTTCACGGGATTCTGGTTCTTCGCCCGGTCGGCGTCCTTCACCCCGGCGAGTTTCGTGGTAACGGTTTTGCCAGCGGCGTCGCGCGCCTTCACCATGAAGTCGCCCGTTTGCTCGACCAACAACCAGTAATACCGCCCGAAGTTCCCCTGGACTCTTGCGCGCTTGCCTGTCTCGATATCGCCGTCCGTCGGTATCGCTGGCAAAATGCGGTTGAGAATGTCGCCCGACTTGCGCCCGTTGATCTCGACGATCTCCATTCCTGGGCGAATCGTTTGATCATCCGGCGTGTCATTGGACATGACCATCAGCCGTCGCCCCTCGATCAACACACGCAGCGGGAACATCCGCGCGTTAGCCGCCGCAGCCTGCGTCTCGCCATCCGGCGTCAGCCCCGTATGCCCGCATTTGATCCGAGCGAGCGCTTCGACTATTACCGCCTGGAATTCCAGCTTCGTCATTGGACGATTCAGTTTCGCCCGTTGCGCGTCGAAAGCCTTGTCCATCTCGGCCTTTGTCGTATACCGGTACAGTCCCGTGTGGGCCTCTTCGAGCGCCTTTCGCATCAGGTCGAAATCAGCCTGCGCTTCGGCCAATGACAGATTCACTGCTGCGGGGGGATTCTGCGCCCGGGCAACATAGCCCGTACCGGACGGGGGATTGGCGGTTTCGATCAGCGGACTGATCAAAGTTATCGCAAAGGCTAGCAATAGTCGTTTCCTCATCATTGCCTCCTATTCATATCGAAGAGCGATTATCGGGTCTACCTTCGTCGCCCGCCGCGCCGGTATCCAGCAGGCGAGCAGCGCGACGAACGCGAGCAATAATGCGATCGCGACAAACGTCAATGGATCGGTCGCGCCGACGCCGAACAACAGATGGGTCATAAATCGCGTGACCATCATCGCGGCGCCCAGTCCCAGCGCGAGACCGAGCGCCACTAATTTCATTCCCTGTCCAATGATCAGCTTCAGCGCGTCGCGCGACGTGGCGCCGAGCGCCATGCGTAGGCCCAGTTCGTGTGTGCGCTGCGCGACGCCGTACGACATCACGCCGTAAAGCCCGACGGCCGCCAGCGCGAGCGCCACGACGGCGAACAGGCTGAAGAGCGCGAGCGTCAACCGGCGCGTCGCCAGTTCCCGTTCCATTCTGTCCTTCATCGCGAGCGGCTGGACAAGCGGCAGGTTCGGATCGATCTTCCGCACGGCTTGCCGCATGGAGGCGAGCAAGGCGGCATGATCGGTTTGCGAACGGACGGAGATGGCCAGAAACGGCAACGGCTGTTGCAAGTGCGGCTCATAGCAATGCGGACTGTCGACGAGATGCAGGCCGTCGTGTTTGATGTTGGCGACGACGCCGACGACTTCGCTCCACGGCGCGCCCGCGCCTCCGAACCTGATTCGTTTGCCGAGCGCATCTCCGTTCGGCCAGACGCGGCCCGCCATCGCCTCGTTGATGATGACGACGGGCGGCGCGCTCACATCGTCGCGCACTGTGAAGGCGCGCCCTTTGACCAGCCGGACGCCCATTGCCTCGAAGTAGCGCGGGTTGATGACGTGGAGGCCGACCAACGTCCTATCCTCAGGCGCGGCGCCGCGACCTTCGATTTCAGGGTAATCATGCGAATCCGTGCCTTGAATCGGAAAATCATTGCTGATGGCGACGCCCTGCGCGCCGGGTATGGCTTCAAGGCTGGCGGTCAGTTCTTTTATAAACCGCGTGTTCGCGGTCATCGTGCCGTATCGTTCGCTCGTCAAGGAGACCCATGTCGTCATCAGATTGTTCGGATCGAAGCCAGGCTTGACCGCAAGCAACCGCGCAAAACTTCCCACTAGCAACCCTGCGCCGATCAACACGACCAGCGCCACCGCGACTTCGGCCACGACCAACCCTTGGCGCAACCGATTGCGACCCGCGCCCCCCGTCCCGGAGGATGCGCCGTGCGCGCCTTCTTTGAGCGCCGAGACCAGATCGGTTTTTGAGGCGGCCAACGCAGGAGCCAATCCGAAGATCAGCCCCGCTAAAATCGACATAGCTAGCGTGAAGAGAAAGACCCGTGTGTCGAGACTGGCCTCATGGATACGCAGCGTTCCGTCCGGACTCAAGGAGAGAAGCAATTCCATGCCCCATGACGCGAGCAGCCATCCGGCCAGTCCCCCCGCGAGCGACAACAGGACGCTCTCCGTCAGCAATTGTCGAATCAGCGATAAACGACTGGCGCCGACGGCGGCGCGGATAGCGATCTCGCGGTAACGCGACGTCGCCCGCGCCAGCAGCAGATTGGTCACGTTCGCGCAGGCGATCAGCAGCACCAGTCCGACCGCGCCGAACAGCGTCAGCAATGTCAGGCGCACATCGCTAACGACCAATTCCTGCAACGAGACGACGCGCGCGCCGTGCCCTGCTTGATCCGGATATTCCCGCTCCAAACGCGCCGCGACGGCGTTCATCTCGGCTTGCGCCTTCTCGATCGTCGCGCCCGGTTTGAGACGCCCAATCACTCTGAGGTAATGAGTATCGCGTAACGCCAGCATGTCGCCGCGATAGTTCATCTGATAATCCGGCGCGATCTGACGCGGGCTGAGCCACAGATCCGTGCTCAGATTCGTTTGGAAGCTCGGCGGCATGACTCCGATCACGGTCGCGCTCTCGCCGTTAATAGTAAATGATCTGCCGATCAGACTCGGGTCGCCGCCATACCGCTTTTGCCATAGGCTGTAACTGACGACCGCCACGCGCGCCGCGCCGGGGCGAACGTCATCGGGCTGAAACACGCGGCCACGCGCCGCCGGAACGCCGAGCATCGAAAAGTAGTTGGGCGAAACAATCACACCCTGCACATATTCCGGCTCGCCGCCGCCGGTTAGGGTGAACGGCATATTGCGATAAGCCGCCATCTCCGTGAAGGATGTCTGCTGCGCCTGGTAAGCGAGGAACTCGACAGGCGAATGATTCGCCTGTCCGGATCTGGGTACCGTCCCCCACACCCAGACCAGCCGCTCCGGGTCTTTGAATGGCAATGGGCGCAGCAGCACGGCGTCGACTACGCTGAAAATCGCGGTGTTAGCGCCGATGCCGAGCGCCAGCGTGGTCACGGCGATCAGCGTGAAGCCGGGTTTCTTCAACAACATTCGAGCGCCGTAGCGCAGGTCTTGAATCAGTGATTGCATAGAAGGTCTCCTTGGCCGAGGCCTTGCACTCAAACTGCGTGCCCGAGGCATGCGGCCGGCCAATTACCGGCCGACCGTCTGCCATCTATCTGCCAACTGTCTGTAGGATTTGAAGATGGACTGATGGGCGGAATCCTGTGAGTGAAGTCAGTTGTTCACATTTGGGAATTAGCCATCCCAGATGCGGACACATCATTTTGATCCGATTGATCCGAGTGCGGGCTGGCAATGTCGATCGCCCACAACGCTCAATTGCAATAATAGCCATATGAGCGATTACGGAACGCATTTTCCCTCCTTAATGCATCAACCATCGAATTGCAGCCAACCCAACTTTATAACCGATGATCCTGGCGGCTGCGGGCCGGAGAGAGAGGCTGGCGCGTCACAATTGTTTCGTCAAATTGACGAAACAATTGTGACGCGAGAATCCGCAAGAGGCGGCGGCTGCTTCGAGCCGTCGAATCTTCGGTCGTCGCTACGGTTTGTAATCCTGCCACAACCAGCGCAAGCTGTCCGGCAAAATCGCGCGCCCGTGCCGGTCGCTGTGAAAGCCGCGTCCCAACTCGAATTTGAAATCGTACTTGGCGAAAGCCAGCGATTTGGCCATCTGCTGGTTGGCCAGGGGCCAATTGCCATGTTGATTGTCCAGATCGTTTTCTCCGTCCTGCAGGAAGACGCGGATCGGTTTCTTCGGAGTCTTGCGAATCAGCGCCTGGTAATTATGTCCGCCTTCGCGCAGCGTCGGCCCGCTGGCGATGTTTGTAAAGCTGCCGACCCACGACAGAACTTTGCTGAACTCGTTCGGGCGCTCCCAAGCGACGGTGAACGCGCAGATGCCGCCGCTGCTGATGCCGCCGATGGCGCGGCTGGCGGCGTCATGGCGCAGTTTGTAACTCTTTTCGACTTCAGGAAGGATCTCTTCGAGCAGGAACCGCGCGTACTGATCCGAGAGCGTGTCGTATTCAAAGCTGCGGTTCGGCTTGCCGTCGGCCCTCGTTCCCGGCGAGATGAATATGCCGACCGTGATTGGCAATTCGCCTTTCGCAATCAGGTTGTCGAAGACTATCGGAACGTAGTTCTTCGCGTTCTGCCCGTCTTGAAAGACCATCACGCACGCCGGATTCTCCGGTTTGTATTGCGCGGGGACATATACCCACCAGTCGCGCGTTGTGCCCTCAAAGATTTTGCTCGTCCATTTTGGTTGTTGAGTCAGTTTGCCTTCGGGCACGCCCTGCTGCTTCCTGGCTTCGGGCGGAGTGGTGTAGACCTCCAGGTTTCCGCCGCCGATCTTCTGATCGCCGATCTCGTATTGCCATTTGAACGCCTCGCCCCAGGAGAATTCGGCGACGCCCGCGTAAACATTCGTCGATCCGATACGGTTTAATGGCAGCGCTAACTTCGAGTCGGTCGAGCTGACGCGCGGCGCAGCTTTGGCGCTCGTGGCGTCGGGAATTTCAATCGCCCAGGCGACGACCAGTTCGTCAATTTTCGGCGACGCCCCTTTCGACAAATCCGAAATGTCCTTGCCGAAATACTCGCGCACCTGCGCGGCAAGCTTCTCGGCCTCGGCGCCGCGTGGCCTGGCCTGCAGCGCAGCCTGCAAAGATTTCGGCGTGAGTTGATTCCCCTGCGGCGCAAAGGCCGTCAGCGAGAACAACACCGCGACAGCGAGCATAATCCATGAATTCATCCGGGTTTCCTTTCAATTGTTCGGAGTGGTGTTGAAGCAAGGGCAATTTACCATCAGGGATGCGGTTCGGTACAGGTCGCAACCGCCCCAGGTCAGTAGATCACGAAATCTGAATTGATGATCGAATGGCGCCGAATTTCTCCCGGAACCCCTACTTAATTTTGCCTGCGCGCTAGCGGACAGACAGACGAGAGAAATAGTCGCTAAAGTATGTGATCCTTGCCATCAAAGCGGCAAATGATTGGCTCACGAGGAGCCGTCGGTCATGGACTGAGCGCGGCTGTCGTTGAGAAGGAGGTAAAGAAATGCAGTTCTCTGCGCCTACGGACGGGTTTAAGCTTGCCTACGATCGGAAGGGGGGTGGCCCTCCCGTACTTCTGTTGCACGGCTGGCCCGGAGATAGAACCGACTATAACGCATTAGCGTCTTTGCTTGAGAGCAAGGCAGATGTTGTAATTCCAGACCTAAGAGGTTTTGGCGCCTCGGATAAGCATAAGGCAGACGCCCAACAGATCTACTCTGAGCAAGGCCAAGCGAGAGCAGTCATTGCTCTTATGGAGGAACTCGGGATCGGAGGGGCAGTCCTGGGAGGCTATGACGTCGGAAGTTACGTGGCTCAGACAGTAGCGCGCTTGCGGCCAGATCTTGTGCGGGGCCTGGTTGTCTCGCCGCCACTTCCCGGAGCTGGAAAGCGAATCCTAGAATTGAAGGCCGTAAAGGAATTCTGGTACACGTCTTTTCATCAACTCAAATTGGCGGAGGAGTTGATAGACGGAAAGAGAGAAGCAGTTCGGGCCTACTTGCGATATTTTTGGGAGCATTGGTCCGGTCCAACATATTCTGTTGATGAGCAACGGCTGGATCACCTCACAGACGTTTATTCCAAGCCAGGAGCATTCACGGCCTCCGTGGGATGGTATCGATCCTCAGGGAATCCCATAACCGCCTACACGCAGGAGGAGCAGCCCAATCCATCCGACCGGCTTGCGACACCCACAACAATTCTTTGGCAGGAGCATGATCCTATCTTCCCGATTGCCTGGGCAGATCAGCTCGATCATTTCTTCGCGAACTACAAGTTTGAAAAACTGTCTGGCGTTGGGCACTTCACACCCCTTGAGGCCACTGAAAAGTTTGCCGCCGCAATCATAGAACGCTTGGAAAAATAGCGCGTGGCGCGCAGTTTTTGACGCCACTACCGTAACAAAAATCGATATTTCTCCCGGGGCCTCTCTTACCATAACGATTTTGAGCCGCCCTGATCGCCGTCGGTGAAAGTGAGTATTAGAAATCAGGCAAGAACCAAATTGTTCAGGTAAGAACCGAATTGTTCAGGTAAAAACCGAATTGTCTGTAATCACCTGTACCCATCCGGATTTGCATCGGCCCGATCTGTGTACTATCTTTGCTGCGAAAGTTGGTTATACCAACACTCTCTCGCGGTCGGATTCGCTCATCGAAACAACAATAAACAACATCCCGGCGGGTCACGTATGCGTCGAATCTTCAAATGCCTGATCTGTATTTCCTTCTTTGCCGTAATCGTTTACGGAATGGCTTCGATGATTCCCGGCGCGTCGGCGCAAAGAGTAGGCGCCGCGCGGGCAGTGGCGCAACGGCGGATCGACTTCAAACGCCAGATCGAGCCTATCTTCGCGCGAAACTGTTACCAATGCCACGGCGCGCAGAAGGCGATGGGACAACTGCGCCTCGACGGCAAAGAGTCGGCTCTGAAAGGCGGACTCTCCGGCGCCGCGATCGTTCCCGGCGATAGCAAAGGAAGTTTGCTCGTCAAGCGAATCCTCGGCGAGGGAGATGTAGCGCGCATGCCGATGGGCGGCGCTCCGCTCAAACCGGCCGAGATCGCCCTGATCCGCCGGTGGATCGATCAGGGCGCGAACTGGTCAGGGGACGACCAATCCGCAATCATCCAAAACCAAGGGCAAAACCAAGGGCAGAACCAAGGGCAGAACCAAGGGCAGAACCAAGGGCGCAACCAAGGGCTGCAATCAACAACCCAGCAGCATTGGGCTTACGTCAAACCGGTTCGGCCCGCATTGCCGCGAGTCAAAAATAAATCCTGGGTCCGTAATCCGATTGACGCGTTCATTCTCGCCCGATTGGAGAAAGAGGGTTTGACGCCTTCACCCGAAGCGGATAAGGCCACGCTGCTTCGCCGCGTCTATCTGGACGTGACCGGATTGCCGCCGAGCGTGAAAGAGGTCGATGAATTTCTGGCCGACAAATCGCCGGACGCTTATGAGAAAGTCGTCGACCGTTTGCTCGCCTCCGAGCATTACGGAGAGCGGTGGGCGCGGCCGTGGCTGGATCTGGCGCGCTACGCCGACTCGAACGGTTACGAGAAAGACAACCCGCGGGTGGCGTGGAAGTTTCGCGACTGGGTGATCAACGCGCTCAACAAAGACATGCCGTTCGATCAGTTCACCATCGAACAGATCGCGGGCGACATGCTCCCCGCAGCGACCATTGAGCAGAAGATCGCCACCGGCTTCCACCGCAACACAATGGTCAATCAGGAGGGCGGGATCGATCCGGAAGAGAATCGGTTCGAGATCTTGATTGATCGCGTCAATACGACGGCGACCGTCTGGCTGGGCAGCACTATCGGATGCGCGCAGTGCCACAACCACAAATACGACCCTTTCTCTCAGAAGGACTATTACCGGCTGATGGCGTTCTTCGACAACGCCGAGTACCAGATTGCCGGCTCCGGAAGTGAGCGCTCCGTCCTGGAGCCGCAGATCAGCTTGCCGACGCCCGAGCAGGAAGAGAAACGCAAATCGCTCGACGTCGAAATCAAACAGCTCGAGGCCAGGCTCAACACGCAGACGCCTGAACTCGACGCCGAGCAGGCCAAATGGGAGCGCGAGTTGCTCGACGAGCAAAATAAATGGACTACTCTCGATCCGATTAAACTCGACTCGACCGGCGGCGCGACGTTGAAGA
>DASTMP010000193.1:0-7427 GCA_035714085.1 Blastocatellia bacterium | reverse complement strand
AGGCCCGCCTGACCGGAGAGCGGTGTGACAGGACGCCGGGAACAGTAGTGGAGGCGGTTGGGTCGGGAGTTAAAGTCGCCTGCGGGGATGAATGGATCGTAGTCAATAAATTGAAGGTCGAGGGACGATATGTGGATTCTGCGGAAGTCCTTAAACTTGGAAGTCGCCTTAGGTGGGACGGACTGATGGTCTTTAGGAAATAAGTGGTGGCGCCTTTGCGCCTTTGCGCCTTTGCGAGCAATGGGCTTCCTTATTCAGGCGGCGGTTCTCGCCAAGGCGCAAAGACGCAAAGGCCGCTAAGGAGAAACGCCCACTACTATGGCGCCATTTAATTCTCAAAAACCGTAAGTTTGCCCGGCTCAGGGACAGACTAAAGTCTGTCCCACTTCAAGCTATAATCGCAACCGCTATGAACGACCTACTCTCATTCTTTCCAATCTTGAGCGAGTTGAGCATCAAAGCCGGCGCCATCATCCGCCGCTATTACAACTCGCCGCTCGAAGTCGAACTGAAACCCGACGACAGCCCGGTCACCCAGGCGGACCGGGAAGTCGAAATCTTCTTACGCGAATCGCTCGAAAAACGTTTCCCCGATTTTTCGATCCTGGGCGAAGAGTTCGGCGAGACCAGAAAGTCGAGCGCGTACCGATGGATCATCGATCCGATTGACGGCACGAAATCGTTCGTGCTGAAGACTCCGCTCTTCGGGACGATGATCGCGCTCGAGCGCGACGGCGCGCCGGTGCTCGGCTCGATCTATCTTCCGATTCAGGATCATCACTTGATCGGCTCGGCGGAAACCGGGACGTTCCTGAACGGCGCGCGATGCCGCGTCTCAGCAGTCTCGCGACTAGCCGAAGCGACCCTCTTGCTCACTGACCCGCGCGTCTTGATTAACGGCGCAGAACGCGAACGTGTCGTCAGATTATGCGGAAGCGTGCGGCTCGTTCGAGGGCTGGGAGATTGCTACGGCTATTATCTTATCGCGCGCGGCCTGGCCGACGTGATGATCGAGCCAGCCGCGCTGAAATATTATGACGTGGCGCCGCTGCCCCCCATCCTGGAAGGCGCGGGCGGAGTATTCACCACGTTCCGCGGCGATTTCGATTTGAATTCGGGACAGGGACTGGCGACCAATCAAGCTCTTCGCGAACAGGTTCTGCGCGTCCTCAATGTCGATTGAACCTCCTGACTTCATCCACATGACCCGAAGGCAGCAGCAGCCGATGAACCAGCTCCTGCAGGTTGAGCCGCGTGAAGAGGCCGTAAGCGCGGAACGCCTCGAAGAGCAGCGGCGGACGCGTAAGGCCCAACAATCGTCGAACCCTTTCAGGCGCGAGTTGCGCCTGCGTCAGCCGCAGTATTTCATAGCGCCACCCGCCCAGATGCTCCCGGTACTTTTCATAAAGCAGCCTCGTGTATTCGCTGTACTCCAGGTCGCGTTCGAGATGGCGCCGCCTGTCGTCTTGCCATTCGGCGTAGCTCGCGGGCAGCTCCGGTATGCGCAACCCCAGGCCTACGCGACGAAACACGTCGAAAAGCTCATGCCGTTCCACATCGTTCAGCGGGTGATGCAAAAGAGAGTGCGCGCGTTCGGAATAATCGATCAGCATATAGAGCACGTCACGGAAGGCCCAGTCGGGCATCCGCGCGCCGCGCGCCTGTTCGACGGATTCGTGGATTGAATGGATTTGATCGAGCGTCCGCCTGGCCGTCGCCTCATCGACGAAGACGATCTCCTGCGCGTAGCGCACCGTAGAGAAGAGTCGACCGATAGGGTCTCGCGGAATCTGTCCCGTGAAGAACAGCCAATCCACCGCGCGATTGAGCGCGAACTCCGCCGCCGAGCCGGCGAAGATCAGCAGGATCATATCGGAACTCCCCCAGATCGAACGGACAATCGAGCTTCGGGAAACAAAGTCACACATTTCCGCTTTGATGATTTTGCAAAAGCCCTGCCGCGCCTCCGACCTGACTATTTTTTAAGCATGGATGAAGGACAGAATTTTTCCAGGCCGCATTTTTCGCACATAGGCTTGCGCGCCTGACAGACTCTGCGTCCGTGCCAGATCAATCGGTGGGAGAAATCTATCCATTCTTTTTTTTGCAGGAGTTCGATCAGATCGGCTTCAATCTTTTCGGGCTGTTTGTTTTCGGTTAATCCTAGGCGCTGCGACAGACGCGAAACATGGGTGTCAACCACCACTCCAGTGGGAATGCCGAACGCCGTGCCGAGCACGACGTTGGCCGTCTTTCGCCCGACGCCCGGCAATTCGACCAGATCTTCCAAAGTCTGTGGGACCTGCCCATTGTGTTTTTCGATCAGCAGCCGGCTCGCCTCCTGAATCGATTTCGCCTTGTTGCGGAAGAACGTGACCGAGTTGATGTCGCGTTCAAGTTCTTCGCGCGCGACCGCCACATAGTCTTCCGGCTTCCGGTACTTTCTGAAGAGATTTGCGGTGACGATGTTGACGCGCTCGTCGGTGCATTGCGCCGAAAGGATTGTCGAGATCAACAATTCAAACGGGTTGGCGTGATTCAACGCGCAGGTGGCTTGCGGGTAGGCTTTCTTCAGGGCGCGGATGATCTGCCCGACTCTCGCGCGCAATTGTTCTTTAGTCTCTATCATTTCTTACCATTTCAAACCGGCGGCTTTGATCATGAATCCCAGGTACGGCGCGGCCACGCGCGAAATGTTATCGAGGCGTTCGATGAAATCCCTGGCGCAAGCCTGTTTTTCGGAAAAATACGAGATGACGATGAAGTCTTTACGCTTCAGGTCTTCGGCGAAAGGATGTTGCGGGTCGTATTGCCTGGGCAACTTCGCGAGCGTTTCGCCTTCCATCCTGAGCAGCTTCTGAAATTCTTTTCCCGCGGTCGCGTCGCGCCAGGCGTCGGGCTTCGCCGCAATCGCGTCGGTCACTCTGATTCGCGCGCCGGGGTCGGGTCGCCAATGACCTATGCCCACGAAACAACTTTCAGGCTCCAGGTGCAGATAGATGCCCGGCCCTCCCTTGCATCCGGTCTGGTGAGAGAAGAACGCCGAGACCGTCGTCTTGTAAGGCTCTTTGTTCTTCGAGAAGCGCGTGTCGCGATAAATACGGAACATCGAACCGCCGGTCGGCTTCGGATCGGCGACGAGGTAAGGGCTGATTTCTAGCAGTCTCGGTCGAAACGCGGCGATGAACGCCAGCATCGGGTCGCGCACGTCGGCGACGTAGCGGTCCTTGTTCGCGTCGAACCATTCCTTCTTGTTGTTGGCTTTCAGCTCCCGCAAGAAATCGAAAAGCCGCGGGGTGAATCGAAGCTCTTTGGCCATAGAACTATTTTCTTTTCGCCGCCTTCTTCTCGGCGAGATTGTTGACGATCTTCCATTCGGAGGCCGTCACGGGCTGAACCGAGAGGCGCGAGCCTCGGCGCAGCAGCTCCATCTTCTCAAGTCCTGGCGCGTCGCGCAGGTCTTCGAGCGTCAACGGATCGTCGAACTTCCGCACGAACTTGATGTCAACCATTTCCCAGATCGGATTGGCCGGAGTCGCCTTCGGATCGTAATGGTTGTCCTTCGGATCGAGCGCAGTGTGATCGGGGTACGCCTTCTTTACAACCTCTGCGACGCCGACGACGCAAGCAGGCTCGACGCTGCTGTGATAGAAGAAGACCTGGTCGCCGATCTCCATCGATCGCATGAAATTTCGCGCCTGATAGTTGCGCACGCCGTCCCAGCAGGTTGTCTTCTTCGGCGCTTTCGCCAGATCGTCAATCGAGAAAGACTCAGGCTCCGATTTCATCAACCAGTATTTCAATGCGCCCCTCCAGTGATTCTCTGATTCTCAAAGAAAAATGTTTCTGATCTTTGTCCCGGAGGGACAGCGGATATTAGCCGGTGGAGAAACCACCGGTACAAGATGCAATTGGAATTCGCGCCCTGGAAGGGCGCCGGATCAACGCGACGGGCCTGTCGCCCTTTCAGGGCTGGAATGGTTTTTGGGCCGATACCCCGGTGGTTTCTCCACCGGCTAATATCCGCGGCGCCTCCGGCGCAGAATAACTTTTTCTTGAATATCATATTTTCTTTCAAACCCCGAACTGCCTGAGGTGATGGTCGCAATGCAAATAGCCCCAGCGCATCCATTCGGCCTCGGACATGTCGCCGAAGAGCGGGTGCGGAGGGAACTCGACGTCTTTCGCCGGCGCGATGAAACGTTCGATCAGCGCCACGAGCTGTCGCCGATCGGGCTCGAAATCATCAGGCGGCGTTCCGCCGGTCTCCTGATCCATCTCAGGCCTCGTCTTGACGCCTCGCGGCCACGGCAGCGGCGCGTAAAGCGCGATCCATTTCACCACCGTACGCGTGAAGAGGTTACTGGCCGACGAATTGTCTTTCTCGCCAAACGTGAATTTAAACGAGTCGCTCAGGTGGCAGATCATCTGATGCGACGTCATCCGGCCCCACCGTCGCCGGCTGTCGGACCGAACAGCGCTCAAACGTTCGAAGATCTCTTTCTTGTCAGTCGGATTCAAAAAACTCTTCATCCCTGGCTCCCTCAATCGGCCATCTCGACCCATTTCCCGCTTCTGCCGCTTTCAACGACTGCCTCGATCACTTTCATATTGGCTACGGCGTCTTCGAGCGGCGTCGGAACCGGCGTGTCGTTGATGACGGCCAGCGAAAACAGGTCACCCTGGATCGTGTACTGGTCGCAAATGTCGAAAGTTATTTCTTCAACGCCGGCCGACGTTCCATGCCACATCCTGCATGCGCGGTCGGGCGGGGCATTGAACGGGATTTCGATCTCGATGCGGCCCGTGTCGCCGAAGATGTTGGCGCGCTGATAGGGCGCGAGTTGCGTCGAGCAGGTGAAGGTCGCCGTCCCACGACCGAAATCGAGGATGCCCGACGCGATCCGATCGGTCTTGAAATTCGGGTCGTAATCGAGAACGCCCAGAACGCGCCGCGGCTCTTCGCCAAAGATAAACCGCGAGAGCGAGATGTTGTAGCAGCCGATGTCCATCAGCCCCCCGCCGCCGATCTCCGGCTTGTTGCGGATGTTGCCTGGGTCGTCGTTGAAGTAGGAGAAGAACGAATGGATTGTCCGCAACGCGCCTACGCCGCCTTCTTCGACCAACCGCTTCGCGCGCCGCCATTGCGGGTGATGGCGATACATAAAGGCCTCCATCACCTTTAGCCTCGGATATTTTTTCGACGCGTCGAGCAGTTGTATCGCTTCAGCCGCGCTGAGTCCGATCGGCTTCTCGCACAGCGTATGTTTGCCCGCTTCGAGCGACTTGATCGACCAGTCTACGTGCAAATGGTTTGGGGCAGGGTTGTAGATCACTTCAATTTCGGGGTCTGCCAGCAACTCTTCATATGATCCGTAGGCTTTCGGAATGCCGAACCTTCTGGCGGCTTCATAAGCCCTGGAACGATCGCGCGACGCGATGGCCGCGACCTCGACGCGCTCGCATTTCTGCAGCGCCGGGATGACCTTCGTCTGCGCGAAATTGGAAGTGCTCAGAATCCCCCATCTGATTTTGCTCATCTTGTTTTACCTTTCATTGGTCTCTCTCCTCGTAAATGGTTTCCAGCCCTCTCCCCAATCATAATACTCCGACCCGGTGAAGTTCTTTTTGTAATCGTAAATGGACTGCTCGCGGTAGGCGTAGCCGGGATAGTAATACTTGCAGCCGATCTCGCGCGAATATCGGATCGCTTCGAGTATTGTGAAGAGGCCGAGGCTGCGCTTCGATTCCGAAGGCTCGAACATCGCATAGACCGCCGATGTGGATTGGCCGCCGATGTCGAGAAAGCTGGCGGCGAGGAGCCTCTCGTCGTCATAGACGCAAATCTCTCGGTTGCGGCAAGGCTCGACCGCCGGGTCCTCGGAAAGGAAGTCATATATAGAATCGGGAACATTCTCCTCGAACCGCTCGCGATGGCGATAGAACAACCCCTCTTTGACATCGTCTATGAAGGTGTCGCGGATGACGACGCAAAGATCGCGATTTCTGGCCAGAGCGCGTCTCTGGCTGCGCGAAGGCGCGAATTTCGACAGGTCGACGCGCAGCGGCATGACCGTGCGAAACCCGCCCCAGTGACGCGAGGCCGAATAGCGAAAGAAGTAATTTCCGAAATGTCGCCAGCCGAGCGCCCACAGTAAATCCATCTGTTCCGGCGTCGCGCGCGCGCGTACGAAATACTCGTCGATGAAGCTCATTACCTACTTCGCCGCGGTGGCGTGTATGTCGGAAAGATAGATTGCGGCGACGCCTCGCACAATCGTTTCGGGGCTGGCGCCGCCGCAATTGGTCAGAACGATAATTGACAGTTTGTCGTCCGGCAGCCGCGAGAAATGCGAGCGAAAGCCCGGGAGCGATCCGCCGTGACTTACTTGCCGGTGATTGCCCAGCGGTTCGAGCGACCAGCCGAAGCCGTAAGGATGTGTGGCGCCGCTGTTCAGCTTGACCGGCGTCCACATTTGTTCGCGCGTCGATTGCTTGAGAATCGCATCGGTGTATAGCGCGGCGTCCCATTTCGCCAGATCGAGCACGGTTGAGAGAAAAGCCCCGCTAGGACGCACCGCGATGTATTCGCCCGCGTTCTGCATTTTGTCGTTTCTCCACTCGTACCCGCTGGCGCGGTTCGGGACAATCGCGCTGAAGCTTGTGGGCCGCGTGGCGGTCATCCCCAGCGGGGCGAAGACGCGCTCGTTCAAAAAATCGCCCCACGGTTTGCCGGAGATTCTGGAGATGATCTCGGCCAGCGAAAAATATCCGACGTTGCAGTATTCGTATTTTTCGCCGGTTGTGAAACGGAGTGGTAATGGGTAAGCCGACTTGATTACATCGAAATCCTTCTGATCCTTGAACGGATCGAAGGCAGGCCCCTCACGAACAATGCCCGAAGTATGCGTGAGCAAATGCCGAATAGTTATGCCGTTCCACGACTCCGGCGTTCCGTCTAGATATTTGCCGACTTTGTCGTCGAGGCCGATCTTGCCCTCCTGAACGAGAAGCATAATTCCCGTGGCGAGGAACTGTTTGCTGACCGAGGCTATCTTATAAACGGTCTCAGGCCGCGCCGGGACGTTATGTTCGACATTGGCCAGACCGTAGCCTTCGGCCTTGATGACCTTGCCTTCCTTGACCACCGCGAGCGAAAGACCGGGAATGCGCTGCTTCCGCATTTCGGCCTTGACGTAATCGTCGACCTTGTCCGCGCGAACGGCGGTCGTTTGCAGCAGAAGCAGAAGAATGGCGAGCAGAGAGAGCTGTTTGCGTCGCATGGTTTTCTCCTCAGAAGCCCCCCGCCGCCTCCGGCGGCGGGGGGCAAACTTTTCCTAAAACCGCCAAATGGCGGCTGTCTCAATTGATTTTCAATTGGCGGCGCCGCGCAGTTTGATCTCAGACTGCCGCCTGCTTGGCCTTAA
>DASTMP010000192.1:0-18016 GCA_035714085.1 Blastocatellia bacterium | reverse complement strand
TGCGATTACGCCCGCTCACACGCGACGATCCGCACATAATTCATCGGCTTCGCCCGCTCTGGGCAGTATCTCGAATGCAGCTCTTCGGCGTCATAATCTTTCAACAGTTTGAAATTGAACGCGGCCAGATAATCGCTGACCCTCGCCGGATCGAGGCCGAACAACCACGGCTCGCCGAGCTTGGCGGCGATGCGGGCTTTCCTGAGCGCCTCGCGATTTCGCGAGGCGCCGTCGACGACCTCTTTGAGCATATAATCGAAGACGAACCGCATCCCCGCTCCGCCGAGCGTATGAATCTGGCACAGGGCGCGTGTCATCGCCTGCGCCGTCAGGTAGTACGTAACGCCCATCCACACGACCAGCGAATGACGGCCGAACGCGAAACCGGCCCGCCGCAACTCCTCGACGAAATCGTCCCGCTCGAAATCGACCGCGACAAAGCGCAGGTTCCCGGGCGCGCCGATGCGGACCATCACTTCGCGCTTGACCGCCTGCGTCGCCGGATGGTCGACTTCGAAGATCGTCACGTTGCGCAAGGCGCCTTTGATCCGCAGCGATATCGTGTCGAACCCCGCGCCCAGCAGCGCGATCTGCTCGAGTCCGTTAGTGGCCATCTCCGAGGCGATCTCGTCGCTGAGTCTCGCGCGGATGGTCAGAAACTCCAGCGCGCCGGGCGCCCATACGTCAACCGCGCGCGTAGTCGGACTGGCCAGCCAACGAGATCGGGCGAGCAGTTTGAAAGACGGTCTGATCAGGAATTCGCTCGCATGCGGATCGCAGATGATGCGGCGCGGCGCGGGCTGGAATTGTTCGAGCGCGCGCAGCGCGGCCATCACTTCGGCCGTGCGACTGTAATCGTTTCTCATTGAAGTATAGCGCGCCATTAAGCAATGACGCGCGATGTTCTGACGCAATCCAGGCGCCGATCTTTCTATTCATCGTCCAGCTAATCTCAGCTAATCTCCTGGATGTGGAATGAGCTATTACAAAGCCGCCCATTTACAAAGTGATTTCGAGGAAGGCGATTCCCGCGATTGGGTTAAGGTGATTAGGCGGAATTTTCCTGAAGCCGAGCGCTTCGTAAAGCGCGCGGGCAATAAGGCGAAGAGGATTTAGGGCGGATTGCAAATGCATGTACGGGGAAGTGGCGCGATCTTCAATTCCCGAACCTCGATCTTCAATCTTCGATTTTCGATCTTTTTCCTCGTTGGAAGACTATTAGCCAGATGCCGGCCAGGATCGCGCCGCTCCCGGCGGCTACGCGCCACGACAATTTTTCATCGAGCCCGAGCCATCCGATCAATAGCGCCGTGACCGGAATGACGAGCGAAATCAGCATCGTCTTCGTCACATCCATCTTCGTGACGAGCCAGAAATAAAGCAGGAAGCCGAGCGCGGATCCGATCAACGCCAGATAGACCAGCGCCAGCGCGGATTGCGCGGACCAGCGGAGGTCGAACGGGTCGCCTTCAAAAACACTGCCCAACGCGAGCAGCGGAATGACTCCCCAGGCCATCTGTCCGGCGGAGATCACCGATGGATGGATGTGCTGGCAGCGGGCTTTGATATAGACGTTCGAATAGGCCACGCAGACCGAACTCAATAGCAGCGCGACACACCCCTGCAGCGCCGCATCGCCTTCGATCTTCATCTGGTCATAAAAGATCAAACTCACGCCCGCGATGCCCACGCCCGCGCCGGCCAGCTTTCGCGCCGTGAGGCGTTCGTTCGGAAGAAAATAATGAGCGAAGATAAGGCCGAAGGCGGGGATCGTCGCTTGCAGGACCGCCGCCAGCCCCGAGTTGATGCGCTGCTCGCCCCAGAATATCAGGCCGAAATTCAACGCGATGGAAATAGCTCCCACCCACGCTAGCTTAAACCAGTCGCGCCAGTCTTTCGGCAAGGGCCGCCGCCAGGCGATAACGATCACCCAGAGGATCGCCGCCGCCAGAAGAAAGCGTAATCCGGCGAAAGTGAGCGGAGGCAGGTCGCGCAATCCGAGCTTGATGAAGAGCCAGGTCGAGCCCCAGATCAGACACAGAACGAGCCAGACGATAATAGGTGTGTTCATCGGTGAAGATTGCCGGACGCCTATTTTTTCGAGATCAGGTAAAGGCCGAGCAGACAACAGGCGATGCCGGCCGCGCTCCGCAGTGACAGATGTTCTTTGAATACGAACAGGCCGATGGGGATGAGGATCAGCGCGACGCTGATGCTTGTCACCACCGAGGCCACGCTGATGTCCCAACCCGCGCGGTAGGCGAGCAGGAATCCGCTCTCGATGATCAATGCGCCCAGGCCGAGCGCCGCGACCGCCCAGTTCGAGTTTTTGACCGAATTGATGAAAGGACCGCCGTTGTGATCGAATGCAAGCCCGATTGCGCAAAGCGCGATTCCGATTGCGTATGCGATCATGATCGCGGCGAACGGGTTGACCGTCCTCGGGACGGATTTTTGCGCGACATGGTAGAGCACGCCTCCGGAGATGATCATTGCGATTGGCAGAAAATGCGATCTCATTGCGGCGGCTCCTGTAATCTTCTTTCCATCCACAAGTCGTTCTGCGCTTCGTCGCCCAATTGGAAAACATGTGAGCCGACGACATCAAAGCCACATTTACGGTAAAAGGCGATGGCGCGGGGATTGTTTTCCCATACGCCGAGGTAGATCGTTTCGTGGCCCGATTGTCTCGCGTGGTCGAAACAGGCCTGCATCAGAGTTTGCGCAACGCCCTTGCCGTGAAATTGACGGTCGACATAGAACCGCTCGATCTCGACGGGCGCAATACCGCTGACACAATCCGGGACGTCGCCGTCGTAGAGTTTGGCGAAGGCGACCGGCGTAGCGCCGATCTCGGCGATCAGAAAACTCGCGCGGCGGTCGGCCAACTGCGCCTCGAATCTTTGCAGAGTGAAATTTTGCGACATGTGGGCCTCAATGTTCTCAGGCGAATTCATCGGCGCAAAAGCGTCGTGGAACGTCCGCCGGGCAAACCCGGTCAGCATTTCGGCGTCGGCGGCCCCGGCCATGCGGATTGAAAGAGTGGATTTCATCATGGTTACACGGGCAAAGAGCCACGCGCGATCGCCGAGCGGCTCTGTTTAAGGAATCAGCAAGGTAGGAATCCGCGTAAAACGGTCACGGCTTCGCCTCCGAGGATGACCCGGTCGCCACCCGATCGGACGCTCAATTCGCCGCCGCGCGCCGAGGCTTGATAGGCCGACATTTCGGCCTTACCCAATTTCGCGGCCCAGTATGGCGCGAGCATGCAATGCGCCGATCCGGTCACGGGGTCTTCGTCAACGCCCGCGTAACACGCGAAATAACGCGAGACGAAATCGTATTTTGAATTTCCTCTCGAATCTCCGGGCGCGGTTATAATGACGCCCGCATTTACTGCGCGGCGCAGCTTTTGAAAATCGGGCTTGACGTTGCGGACGGCTGATTCGGATTCGAGTTCGACCAGGAACTTTCCGGCGCCGCCCTTGGGGCGATTGGCGACGACGGCGCGCAGCCTGATCTCCAAAGCTTCTTCAACGGCTTTCGGCAATTCGGCTTCATCCGCGAACAGAGCGGGGAAATCCATTTCGATTCGGTCGGCGTTGCGCGTGGCGACCAACCATCCGCTCAAAGTGTAAAAGCGAGCCGCTTTATCCCGGGCAAGCCGGCCCATCTCCCACAACGCATGCGCGCTCGCCAGCGTCGCATGTCCGCAAAGCGGAACTTCGATAGAAGGCGTGAACCAGCGCAGGTCGAAGCCTCCGTCCGATCGGGGAACGACGAAGGCAGTCTCGGACAGATTCATCTCCGCCGCCACGTTCTGCATCCATTCGGCGGGCCAGGGTTCGTCAAGCAGACAGACCGCCGCCGGATTGCCTTTGAAAGGCTCTGAAGTGAACGCGTCGATATGAAGAATCGGGATTTCCAATAGAATGACTCCGTTATACTAGCGATTTGGTTTCGAGAGAAGTATATAACAACGAAATGAATACCTGACGAGTTCCCGTTTCAATTGGCTGTTGACTTTACGGTTCCCTCAAATACGCCCGCATTTTTACTTTATCGCCGAAGTCTTGCCGAACGAAGTTTTTTCGAGGGACGAAGATGTCTTTTTCAATTGCTATTTCTATTCCATCTGTAAGTTCAACTTCAATGTTTTTACCCCTTGCCAATTGAGGCGCTGATGTTGCGATTACGGATCGCGATCCATAAATCAAAATTGAGTTGAATAGGATCAACTGCGCCAATTTTGTTTTTTTATCTGTCGTGGTCATAAGAGAAACTGAATTCTCTGCGCCGACCTTATTCCGAAGCCACAATCACTTTATCAGCAGTTAACCGCTGGCTGATTTCGTTCACTAACGTTCCCAAAGTCGAACGATCGATCGCCGAGACCGGAATCGCGTTATACACGCATTGCCGGTTCTCCAATTCTTCCGGCCCTACAAGATCCATCTTGTTGAAGACCAGCAATCGCGGGATGGCGTCGAGCTGCAATTCGCCCAGGATTCGATTGACCGAGGCGATCTGGTTTTCGAGTTGAGGGCTCGAGGCGTCGACCAGATGAATCAACAGGTCGGATTCTTCCATCTCTTCCAGTGTGGCTTTGAACGCGGCGAGCAAATCTTTCGGCAGGTCGCGGATGAAGCCCACTGTGTCGTTGATGATGATCTCCTGGTCGTGCGGCAACCGCAGTCGGCGGCTGGTCGGATCGAGCGTGGCGAACATCCGCCGTTCGGCGACGACCTGGCTGTTGGTCAGCGCGTTGAGCAGTGTGCTTTTGCCGGCGTTGGTGTAACCGACGATTGAGACCACTGGCATGTCGCGCCGGACGCGTTGAACGCGGCGCTGGCGACGGCTTTCTCGAACATGTTCCAGTTTGTCTTCGAGCAGCGCGATGCGGTCGCGCACGCGGCGACGGTCGACCTCGAGCTTGGTTTCGCCGGGGCCGCGTCCGCCGATGCCGCCCATCAGCCGGGACATCTCTGCGCCGCTGCCCGACAATCGCGGCAGCAGGTATTTCAACTGCGCCAGCTCGACCTGAATGCGCCCTTCGGCGGTCTGCGCGCGCTGGGCGAAGATGTCGAGGATTAGTTGCGAGCGGTCGAGAATCTTCAGATCTGTGGCCTCGTTGATGGCGCGCACCTGCGCAGGCGAGAGTTCGCGGTCGAAGACGATCATGTCCGCGCCGAGCTGCAGGCTGCGGATGATGATGTCGTCGAGCTTGCCTTTACCAACGAGCGTCTTCGGATCGAGCGTCGGACGGCGTTGAATGATTTCGTCGAGCGTGACCAGCCCGCCCGAGATCGCCAGCTCGCGCAATTCGTCCATCGAATCGCGCGCTTCGGCCGTGGTCCCAGTGGTCACGCCGACCAGGATCGCGCGGTCGCGGTTGTCCGAAGCCCGGCGCGCGCCCCGATTGCGCGCCATCTCTTCTTCGAGCGACGTGATCAATTCGATGAAATCAATGTCGAGGCGCCCGGGGATTTGCGGGTCGAGGAATCGGAAGGCTTCCGCCTCGCCGTTCTGATCTCCGTTGAGCCTGTGCGCTTTCGCTGGTAACAGGTGCGCGGCGTGAACCATCCCAGGCAATCCGGCGCCGGGATCGACGTCGATCGCGGCCATCAGGTCAAGCCGCAACAGAGCGAGGTCGGTCAGGTCGTCGCGCGTCAAGCCTTTCTCGCCGCGAATGTGCGTGTGCAGGCACCGCAGCCCGTTGAATCGGGAATGGCCCAGACGCGAGCGATCCTGGGCCGGCAACACGATCTTCGTCGCGTCGCCCACGACGACATCCGTGATGTGTCCTTTGCGGTCGACCAGCACGCCTACCTGGCGGCCGATTTCATGTGAGATTTCGGTCAATTGGCGCGCGAATTCCGGTGTGACGATCTGGGCCGGCGGGATGCGGCGTTGATACATCTTCTCCAGTCGCCGCAATTGATTCGCTTTCAACCCTAATGTCTTGCCTTCGATTTGAGGAATAGCCTAGACTCCTTTTTAGAAAAATATCCGCGCCAGAATAACGGCGCTAAATAAATAATGCCGCAAGCAATCGGACTTGTAAAATTAAAGATCTTCCACGAAGAAACACGGAGAAGCGCAAAGTCCGGTTCGACTCTCGTGGCGCTTCGTGTAGCTTCGTGGATGGACCCCCAAGGAGCGACAATGCGTAAAAGGAACCTGCCTTCAATCTTTTTCTCCCTGGTCGTGGCGGCCTTGTCAATCTGGACTGGCCAGATCGCCGCGCTGGCGCAAGCCGGCGCCGGCGGTAAACAGATGAAGAAGGATGAACTCTATCTCAGCGTCGCGCGGCGATTGAACGCCTTGAATGAATCGCCCAGCTCCGCGATCGCCAACGAACTCGACTCGGTGATCGAAGTCATCAACCTTACGACGCTTCCCGACGGCAAGGCTGAGGCCACGGTCAAAGAGCGCGCGCCTTCGGACGCCGCCCAGGCCGCCAAGTCGATTCGATTGATCTTCGCCCCGCCTGCCGCCGGCGACAAGGAAGAGAAATGGACGTGGGAGCAGTTCGAAAACAATCGCAGACTCTACCCGGTCGATAAACTCTTCCCCTACGCGAAAGACGAGCTGGGCAAACGCAAACAAGCGACCGTCGTGGGCTGGGCCGCGTTCATCGGCGCGATCAATAAGCAGGGTGAGGCCGCCATCAAGACGCTCGAGACCGCGAAGGCGATTTTGAAAGCCGATCCGGCGCCGCTGGCAGGAGTGAAAAGCGCCCGCGACGCCCTGTCCGAAGCGGCGAAAGAGAACAGGACCGAGGACATACTCAACGCCTATCGCGAGTTGAATCAGATGACCGAGCCGGTTGCGACGCTCGGCGACACGCTCACGGATTTGAAGGCGAATGACGCATACCTGCGCCTGATTGACGAGTTTAAAAAGTCGGTCGACGCGACGAAAGCCGCGCGCAAAAATTACTTACAGGCGGTCGCGGCATACAACGAGGCTATTCTGCACCTGCCGTTCTCGCTGGTGGCTTACGGGCTAGAGTTCCATAAGATCGATGCGAATGTTTCAGAAGATCAATGAATGAGACCCATGAGACTTAATAGGACTTATAATACCTATATGTCCCATAAGTTTTGTGGGCCACATTCATAAAAGGAGGAGTTATGAGCGAACATCAGAATGATCCGAATCAACCGGGAGGCGCTGGCGGCCCGCTGACATCGCAGACCCGACAACATGGCGCCGGCAGCCGCGCCGGAGAGACGATTGACGAAATTACTTCGACGCTGCGCGACCTGTTCAGCCGCGTGCCCGACACCTTCAGCAAAGCGGTCGAGCGCGCCATCAACGTCCGTGACACGACAGTGCTGCTTCGTTTGAGCGAGGAATCCTCGGACAAGGTGGACACTCTGGTGTCGGCTGGGGTTTTCAGGAGCCGCTCCGAGGCTGCGGCGTTCTTGGTCGAAGAGGGAATCAAGGCGCAGTCGGAGCTGTATCAGCGCATTCAGAACAAATTGACTGAGATCGAAAAGTTGCGTGACGAATTGCGCACCAGCATCTCGCCTGAAATGCCAAAGTAAGGAGGTGTCAGGTGTCAGGTGTCAGGTGTCAGGTGTCAGGAATCTGCGAAATCGCTCTTTTACTGGCGCCTGGCGCCTTGAACCTGAAACCTGAAACCTGAAACCTGAAACCTGTTAAGGATTGCGATCCTGGGCGTCATGCTTCTGGCGGTAGATCCTGCCGCTCTCCCGATTTAATTGACGCTGGATTCGCGCCCGCTCCCGTGGCGTGAATTCGCCGCCGGACTGACGAGCGCGGGCTTCGTTCAGCCTGATCTGCGACTCCTGTCTTCGTAGCCTCGCCGCCTCGACACCGGTCAACTCACCGCTTTGAACGCCCTGTCGGATCCGATCTCGCTGATTCTGCTGGCGTTCGTTGACGCCGTTATTGGGGATGCGATCCTGGGCGTCATGCTTCTGCTGATAGATGTTCTGGCTCGACCGATCCAACTGACCCTGGATTCGCGCCCGCTCTTGCGGCGTAAATTCGCCGCCGGACTGACGCGCGCGGGCTTCATTCAGCTTGATCTGCGACTCCCGCCTTTGTAGCCTCGCCGCCTCGACACCGGTCAACTCGCCACTGCGAACGCCCTGTCGAATCCGCTGTTGCTGATTTCGCTGGCGTTCGTTGACGCCGTTCCGTCGTCCCTGCGCCAAGCCAGCCGCCGAAATTATTGCGGCCACCAGCGCCGCCATCGTGAACCATTTCATGAACCTCTTCATTGCTTATTACCTCCTGGGCCCGCCGCGTCCGGGCGGGAGTTCTCAATTGTTAATTAGCTCTAGGGGTATCGTTGATTAAGACTGAAGCCAATGGCCTAAAGTCGAGAAAAGTTTTGTTAAAAAAGCGGTGGTTGTGGGGGCGCCTACAGAATTCCTATCAGCCTTTTTGAGGAGATGTTGCGCCCGCAGAGGATGATCGCGACGTTTTGACCGGCGTATCTCTCGCGCTCTTTCAGATAAGCCGCGACGGCGACGCCCGCCGAGCCTTCGATAATCCAATGCTCTTCATCGAAGATCAGCCGCATCGCCATTTGGATTTCCGCTTCGGAGACCAGCGCGTAATCGTCGATTAACTGTCGGCAGAGCGGGAGAGTGACGGACCCTTCCTCGACGCCGCCCGCGGTGCTTTCCGAGATGGTCGGCTCTTCCGGGACTTCGATGACCCTGCCCGCAAGCAAACACTCGTAGAGCGCGCGCGAATTCTCAGGCCAGCAGCCGATGACGCGGCTATGTGGGCTGGTCGATTTCAAATACGCCGCGATTCCGGCGATCAATCCACCTCCTCCGACCGCGACGAAGACCGCGTCAATCCGGCCCAACTGTCGAGCAATCTCAGGACCGATTGTGCCCTGACCGGCGATGACCTGCAGGTCGTTATAAGGCGAGATGAAGACCTGACCAGATTTACGGGCGGCCTCGCGCGCGCTGTATTCCGCTTCGAGGCAATCGCCGGAAGACAGGACGGGGATTCCGCCCAGGCGCTCGATCGTCGCCAGTTTCTGTTCCGAGACGTCGCGCGGCAAATAGATCGTCGCCGTCGTCCCCGCGTGGCGAGCCGCGTAACAGACGCCCATTCCGTGATTGCCCGTCGATGCCGCAATCACGCCTCCGCGCAATTGCTCACCGTCGAGCGACAGAATCTTGTTCGCCGCGCCGCGGAGTTTGAACGAGCCAGTGTGTTGCAGGTGTTCGAGTTTGAGGTAGACGTCGGCGTCGCCCAGTCGACTCAGATGAAGAGAGCGGTCAACCGGCGTCTCTCGCGCGAGTGGGCGGATGCGAGATTCGGCTTCGGTTATGTCTTGAACTGAGAGCATCTATTTGGATTCAAACTTCCAGCGCCGCCGGCGGCGTTGTCAGGAACGGAGCGCAGCGGTCGTATTCTCAGTCGCGCGGTTTCACGCTCTCGCGAATGTATTTGATGATCTCCTCAGTCGAAGCTCCCGGCAGGAAGACCGCGCCGACGCCGGCCTCTTTGAGCTTCGGGACGTCGTCTTCGGGAATGATGCCGCCGCCGAACAGCAGCACGTCGTCCATCCCTTTTTCGCGCATCAATTCGATCACTCGAGGGAAGATCGTCATGTGCGCGCCCGAAAGGATCGAAAGCCCGACGATGTCGACGTCCTCCTGCAGGGCGGCGTTGACAATCTGTTCCGGGGTTTGGCGCAATCCGGTGTAGATCACTTCCATTCCCGCGTCGCGCAACGCGCGGGCGATGACTTTGACGCCCCGGTCGTGCCCGTCGAGACCGGGCTTGGCTAACAGAACTCTGATTTTGGATTCAGACATGGTTGTAAGTATCGGGAGTGGGGAGTGGGGAGTGGGGAGTGGGGAATAGGGAGTAGGAAGTCGAAAGTTTCATTCGGACTTACCCCATTCCCCATTCCCTACTCCCCACTCCCCATTCCCGACTCAATTCGTCTTCGCATCGGTTGAAGGCGATTGTAGCGGCTTGCCTTCGGTGTCGTAAAGCTCGACGCCGCCGAACTGCTTCATCACGCCGGCGATTTGTTTGGCGTCGCCGACTGCGACGATCTGAAGCTTCGCGAGGTCGAGGTATTTTTGCGCGACGCGCTGAACGTCGTCCGCCGTCACCACGGCGATCTTCTGCGGGTAAGTGTCCCAGTAATCGGCGGGCAGGTTGTAGATTTTTTGGGTGATGACGTTGGCGAGCAACGATTGCGGCGATTCGAGCTGCAGCGCGAAGCCGCCGACGATCGTGCGTTTGGCGCGGTCGAATTCGTCGTCGGGGGTCTTCTCGTCGCGGATGCGTTTGAACTCGTAGATCAGCTCGTCCATCGAACCTTTGGTGACTTTGGTCTGCACTTCGGTGTTCGCGCGGAAGACGCCGCGGTATTTTGCCGCCGTGAATCCGCTATACGCGCCGTATGTGTAGCCCTTGTCTTCGCGCAGGTTCAGGAAGAGTCGCGCGCTGGCCCCTCCGCCCAGAATCTGGTTCATCACATCCAGGGCGTAATAGTCCGGGTCGTTGCGTTCGATCGCCAGATCGCCGAGGATCAAGTTGGTCTGTTCCGATCCGGGGCGGTCGACCAGATAGATCTTCGACGAGCCGGGCTCATTGACTTTGGGCAGGTCGGGTTGTGGGACGTCGCCGCGCGTCCAGGAGCCGTGTTGAGTCCCGAAAATCTTTTCCAGTTTCGCCACGACCTCGGTCGGGTTGACGTCGCCGACGATGGCGAAGATGGCGTTGTTCGGTTTGTAATTCGCCGCGTAAAACTTCTTGAGCGTGTCCGGCGTGAGGCTCTGGATTTGCGCGGGCGACAGGGCGATGCGACCGGCCGGGTGCGCGCCGTACATCGTCTTTAAGAACATCTCGTTCGCCAGGAATTCCGACTGCGAGCGTTGGGCGCGCAGTTGCGCGGATGCCCGGCTCTTCAGTTGATTCAGATCGTCCGCCGGGAAGCTCGGATTCAAGATCACGTCGGCGAACAACCCCATGATTTGATCGAAGTTCTCGGTCAACCCCCCGGCCGTGATCGCGCTGATCGGCGATGACAGGCCGGAGCCGGCGTTGAGAGTCGCGCCCAGCGACTCGACCGCCTCTGCGATCTGTCTGCTCGATCGCGTCTTCGTCCCTTCGCGCAGCATGGCCGCCGTGTATTGAGCCGCGCCCGGCTGATCGGCCGGGTCGCTCAACCCGCCGCTCAGGATGACCATCTGCATCGCGAACGTCGGCAGCTTGTGGTTTTCGAGCGCGATCACTCGCAGTCCGTTGCCGAGTTCCGTTTCATAGGCTTTCGGCATCGCGACTTTCAGAACTTCCTTGTTGATGGGCGTTTTTCCCTTGATCACTACGCCTTTCAGCGTCTGCGGCTGTTGAGCTGACGCGACGCTCGCGGCCAGGGCGAGTGTCAACGCCGTCGTCAACGCGCGATTCGTAATTGCGAACATTCGTTTCATAACTTGGATCTCCTTGGAAAAAAGACAGGATTGACAGGATTGTTCAGGATTCAACTCAATGCGCAAAATCCTGAAAAATCCCTTGAATCCTGTCTGTTTTCATTGCTTCAGCGCGTCGCCTGTTGTTTCGCCGGGTTTGTGACGGCGACTGTGCGGTTCATAGGCTTCAGATATTTCTGCGCCATACGCTGCACGTCGGCTTTAGTGACGGCGGCGAATTTCTGGAATTGCGTGTTGATCAGGTTCGGGTCTTTGTAAAAGACCGCGTATTCGCTCAACCGGATCGCCGTGCCGAGAGAGCTTTGGAGCGACTGGATGGAACCGCGTCGCGCCGAGTTCTTGGCCTTGTCCAACTCCCAATCGGCGATGGGTTCGCGCTGCAACCGCTCGACCTCTTCATTGATCGCGGCCTCGACGTCTTCGACCTTCTTGCCGGGCGCGACCATCGCGACGATCTCGTAATAGCCGCCTCCGCGGAACGGGCTCGGGTACGCGGCGACGGTCGTGACCAGTTGCTTCTCCTTGACCAGTTTTTGATAGAGCCTGGAGCTTTGCCCGCCGGCCAGCGCCGAATTAAGAACCTGCATCGCGTAAGCGTCCGGCGTGTTGGAGACGACTCCTTTGTAACCGATCAGCAATTGGGTCAGCCGCGCATACGGGTCTTCCATCGTGAAGCGGCGCTCGGCGGTCTGCCCGGGTTCGGTAGCATCGACTTTCGGCGGCGCTGGCTGCGCGGGGATGGCCTCAAATTGCTTTTTGATTTTGGCGAGCGCCTCGTCGGTCTTGAAATCGCCGACGAGGGCGAGCGCGGCGTTGTTCGGCGCGTAATAAATTCGGAAGAACTCCTTCACGTCCTGCAGGCTGGCCGCGTTCAAATCCTCCATCGAGCCGATGACCGAGTGTTTGTAGGCGAAGTTGTCGAACATCACCTCCTGAAATCTCTCGTCAGTTTTACCGTAAGGCTCGTTGTCCACGCGCAGTCGGCGCTCTTCCTGAACGGCCTTGCGCTGGACGTCGAGGCCCTCCTGCGTCACGTCGAGCGCGCGGACGCGGTCGGATTCGAGGAATAAGATCATGTCGAGCTGGTTCGACGGCACGGTGGCGAAATATAGCGTGCGGTCTTCGCTGGTCGTCGCGTTGTTCGCGCCGCCGTTGGTGTCGATCCACAGTGAATATTCGTTCCTCCCCACGTTCTCGGAGCCTGTGAACATCATGTGCTCGAAGAGGTGAGCGAAACCCGTGCGGCCCTTGCGCTCGTTGCGCGAACCGACGTCGAAGGTGATAGCTACGGAGACGACCGGCGCGCTGTGGTCTTCGACGAGCAACACGCGCAGGCCGTTCTTCAATTTCACGTCTTTAAAATTGACGTTGATCGCATTGGCGGGCTTCGCCGCTGGCGAGCTGTCTTTCGGCCCGTCTTTCGGTGAGGGCGGCTTCCGCTTTTCCTGCCCATAAGTCGTAACGCTCGAAATTGCGAGCGCAACGACCAGCAGCGCGCGCATAAAGCGTTGAGCGTTGTTCATAAGTGAGTTCCTTTCAACTTTGAATTACTGAACGTTGGACATGTCGAATGAGAATTTTGAAAACGAGCGTGACGGAAAGTTATGACAACTCGTCCGTCGCATCTGATAAACGCCGGCATGAGTATTGGTGTTTCAGATGATTGCGAGCCAATGCCGCGAGCTTTGGCGGGCGTGGCGCAATGAAGTAGCCATGTGAGCCACGTTCGCCAGCGTTCGCGACATTGATCCGCAATCCGCAATCCGCAACACGCAATCAAAAGTCCGGCTCCTGGTATTCGCCGAACACCGGCCTAAGCGCGTCGCACATTTCGCCGAGTGTGCAATCGGCGCGCGCGCAATCGATCAGCAGCGGCATCGTGTTGACGTCCGGGTCTTCGGCTCCGCGCTTTAATTCATCGAGGGCGCGCCGCGCGGCGGCGGCGTCACGTTTCGCGCGGAGTCTCGCGAGTCGCTCTTCCTGCAGCCGCGCCACTGATTCATCGATCTGCAGGATGTTCGGCTCGCCGAGCTCGTCGGTGTTCATCTGATAAGCGTTGACGCCGACAATCACCTTCTCGCCGCGTTCGACCGCTCGCTGGAATCGATAGGCCGACTCATGAATCTCCTTCTGCGGGAACCCCGCTTCGACGGCTTCGACCATTCCGCCCATGGCGTCGATCTTGCGGAAATAGTCCCATGCCTCTTCTTCGAGTTCGGCGGTTAGCTTCTCGACGAAATACGAGCCGCCGAGCGGGTCGACGGTGTTGGTCGCGCCGGTCTCGTGCGCGATGATCTGTTGTGTGCGAAGCGCGATCAGCGCCGCGCGCTCCGTCGGGAGGGCCAGCGCTTCGTCGTAACCGTCGCAGTGAAGCGATTGCGCGCCGCCGAGTACGGCGGCCAGGGCCTGAATCGCCACGCGCGAAATGTTGTTGATTGGCTGCTGCACGGTGAGGCTGACGCCGGCGGTCTGCGCGTGGAAGCGCAGTTGACTCGAGCGCGGGTTCTTCGCCTTGAACCGCTCGGTCATCACTCGATACCAGATGCGGCGCGCGGCTCGGTATTTGGCGATCTCTTCGAAGAAGTCGTTATGGGCGTTGAAGAAGAACGACAGCCGCGGCGCGAATTCGTCGACGTCTAGTCCCGCGCGGACGCCGTATTCGACGTACTCGATCCCGTCGCGCAGCGTGAAGGCCAGTTCTTGCGCGGCGGTCGCCCCGGCTTCGCGGATGTGGTAACCGGAGATCGAGATCGAATTCCATTTGGGCATTCGCTCGGCGCAGAACCTGAACGTGTCGGTGATCAGCCGCATCGAGGGGCGCGGCGGATATATCCACTCCTTCTGCGCGATGTATTCTTTCAAGATGTCGTTCTGCAGCGTGCCGCCGACATCGATCAATTCGGCCCCCTGCTTTTCGGCCACCGCCAGAAAGAAGGCGAAGATCATCGAGGCCGGCGCGTTGATCGTCATCGAGGTCGTCACCCGGTCGAGTGGAATCCCATCGAAGAGGACTTCCATGTCTTCGCGTGACGAAATCGCGACGCCGCATTTACCGACCTCGCCTTCGGAGAACAGGTGGTCGGAGTCGTAGCCCATCAGCGTCGGCAAATCGAAGGCGGTCGAAAGCCCTGTCTGACCGTGTTCGAGCAGGTATTTAAAGCGCCGGTTGGTGTCGAACGCTGAACCGTAGCCGGCGAATTGCCGCATCGTCCAGGGCTTCGCCCGATAGCCGGTCGGATGAATGCCGCGCGTGTACGGCGCCATCCCCGGAAAGTTGATGTCGCGCTCGAAGTCGATGTCTTCGACGTCGAGCGGCGTGTAGAGCCGCTCGATCGGCTTCCGAGAGACGGTCGTGAATTCGGCCTGACTTTCGGGCATCTTCCGCAGCGATGGTTCGAGGCTCTCCTCTTCCCATTCCTGCCTCAATTCGTCCAAACGGTCGTTGATGATTACGGGATCTTTCATAGGCTCCTCAGAAAAGGGTAGGGCGAACTGGCAGTTTGCCCGGTTTTCCCCAAAGACCGCATTGAAGGAGTCAAGGCAAACTGCCAGTTTGCCCTACTCTCGCGCCGCGATTTTCATCCTTTCAGGGCATTGCAACGCGACATGCAGGCTCCTCAAAAAAATCATGGGAGCATCGTGAAATAGGACTTATGGGAGGCGCCGAAGTTCGGCGCCTCCCATAAGTCCTATAAGTCCTATTTCAGCCATTAGTCAAGCGCGTCGCGCAACACCAGATGGGCCAGATAAAAGAGCGCGGCGCCGGCGAAGACCAGCAGCGACGTGCGCAAGTCGACTTCGTGGTGGTCTTTGCGATTGACCTCGGGAATCAGGTCGGACGCGGCGACATAAAGCGTCACGCCGGCCGAGAAGGGCAGCGTGAATTTCACGGCGGGTTTTAGGGCGTATGTCAGGATTATTCCGGCGAATGTCGCGACGGCGATCAGCGATGTCGCGCGCATCGCCACTTGATTGCCGCGCCCCGACGCGAGCGCGATCGAAGCGACTGTGAAGCCTTCGGGGATTTTGTGTAAGAGTACCGCGATGAAGAGCAGTAATCCCAGTCTGAAGCTCGTGAGCAGCCCCGAAGCGATCGCCACGCCGTCGAAGAATGTGTGAACCGAAAGCGCGATGACCGCGGTCGTCGCCACGCCCCGGCGCATCATCTCGTCGGAATGGGTCTCCTCGCCGAAATGGAAGTGTGGCGCGATAGTGTGTTCGACGAACTGGATTAGCAGGTAGCCCGCCAGCGCCAGGCCCATTGCCGTAACTAGATAGCCGTTCCATTGCAGAGCGACTTCGGGAATTACTTCCAAAAAGACTGCGGCGAGCATGAAGCCGGCTCCGAGAGCAATTAAATATCTGAGCAAACGCTGGCTGATCGCGCGCGATCCGGTGATTAAAAAACCCCCGATGATATTTCCCATGGCTGCCAGTAATCCGAAACCGATAAGTTGTATTAATGGATTCATTCGCCGAAAAAATGCCTCTTAAATCTGACGCGCGCAAAAACGCGCGCAACTATATCACCAACTGCCCTCTACTCACAAAGCGCGTAAAGCGCCACGAACCAAACGATGTGCGCCAATCTGACACCCTTTTGAGCAAATCTGTACTAGCTATAAGTTTCAATCCTTTAGCATTTATGACTTCAAGTCGTGAATCAACGATTTTAGAGGATAAATGCCTTGACACCTTTTAATCGCTGGCATACTATACGCCGCATTCGAGTGGTATAAAGTGGTAAAAGATAGAATAGAGTGGTTAGAAAGTGGTTAGAAAGTGGTTAAAAAGTGGCCAGAAAGTGGTTAAGAGAGTGATTAAATAGCGTTAGAATGATGGTTAGAATATTGGTTAGGATGCGATGTTGCGAGGCAGTTATAGCGCGCATGTGGATGACAAGGGGCGGATTAAAATTCCGGCCTCATTCAAACGCCTCATCGATGACAAGTATGGCCAACCTGATTTTTATGTGACCAGTTTACTTGGGGATTGCGCGCGGATTTACCCACTACGGGAGTGGGAGGAAATTGAAAAAAAGTTATCCGATCAGCCCTCGATGGTTCCGTCGGCGAGGAAGTTTCTGGATCGCGCTAACTATTATGGGCAGATGCAGCAGATGGACGGGCAGGGAAGGATCTTAATCTACCCGATGTTGCGCAACGAAGCGAACTTGGCGGGCGAGGTGATGGTCTTCGGATATTTGAAATACCTGGAAGTATGGAACGCCGAAAATTTCCGGCGCTCGCGCCTGGAAGAGCAGCCTTATACGGATGAGGATGCTGAGGCGCTGGCGCGGCTCGGTATTTGAGGGCTCCGGTTCGGGAGACGCCGAAAAGAGGTCAGACAGCAGGCGTCTCCTCCCCCGTGCCCGTCGCTTTCCATTTTCCATTTGTCGTTTGGTATTTGATATTGGTCATTGACAACGGGTGATTCAGTCAATTCTCCAATGAACATTAGGCGATTTTTGAGCGATGGCCAATGTCAAATATGAAATGGAAAATGGAATTATGGAACTCCACCGCCCTGTAATGCCGAATGAAGCGCTTGAGTGTCTTGACGCCGCTCGCGCCGGGACGCCAGCCGGGAGATTGTTCATTGACGCGACGCTCGGGTTGGGAGGGCATACCGAGCTGATTTTGCGGGCTTCGCCGGATAACCGCGTGATTGGGTTTGATCGCGATGCGGAGGCAATAGCGTTGGCGAGCGGGCGCTTGGCGGAGTTCGGCGAAAGGTTTATGGCGGTACATACAGATTACCGCCGGATCAAAGAGGTTTTTGCGGAAAAAGGAATCGAGACGGTTGCGGGCATACTGGCCGATCTCGGTGTTTCATCATATCAATTAAGCGCGCCGGAGCGCGGCTTCAGCTTTCGTTCCGGTCAAGATTTTACCGAATCCCCATCGTCGTCAGTAACTTCACCAACCGATTCATCTGCATACCCGGTGGCTACATCCCCATTGGATATGCGGATGGATCGTTCACAAAAATTGACAGCGGCCAATTTAGTTAATGATCTCAGCGAGCGTGAATTGGCCAAAATCATCTTTGAATACGGTGAAGAGCGGGCAGCACGGCGCATAGCTCGTCGCATTGTCAGAGAGCGGGCCGCGGAGCCCATCACGACTACAGGGCGTCTTGCCGATTTAGTGGTCAGAGCGATTCATCCGAAAGGTCACTGGCGCATTCATCCTGCGACAAAAACTTTCCAGGCGCTTCGCATAGCGGTCAACCGTGAGCTCGAAGGGCTGGATCAATTCGTCGCCGACGCGGTTGACGCGCTCGAACATGGCGGGCGGCTGGTGATCATCGCGTTTCACTCGCTCGAAGACAGGATTATCAAACATGCCCTGAGGTTTCAGTCTGGCCGTTGCCTGTGCCCCCCGAACCAGCCTGAGTGCCGATGCGGAGCGGTAAGGCGTGTGGAGATACTCACGCGCAAAGCCATTCAGCCAGGCGCTGGTGAAATCGCTGATAACCCGCGCTCTCGCAGCGCGAAGTTGCGCGCCTGTCGGAAGATTTGATGGTGTCCCGGAACAGCCATCGGCGCTGACAATGCGATA
>DASTMP010000191.1:0-33190 GCA_035714085.1 Blastocatellia bacterium | reverse complement strand
TGATTGAACCCGACCAGGAAAAAATCGTCGTCGCTGTGCGAGGTCTGGATGAAAGCCTTGAGCGCGTCTCTGGCGCGGTCGAGCTTGCCTTTCATGCTTCCCGACACGTCGAAGATGATTCCCAGGTTGACCGGAGCGTCGTCGTCGCTGAAGAAGGAGATCTCTTGCTTGACTTTGTCTTCGTAAACCTCGAAGTGTTGTCTGTCCAGGCCGGTCACCAGGCGATTATATGCGTCGGTCACTGTAACAGGCAGCGAGACCAGTTCCGTGCCGATTCTGACGCGGTCCTGGTCCCCTTGATCGCTCAATTGAGACCGCAACTGCTGCATCGGAGATTGTTTCCCCTGAGCCGGAGGAGTCGGTTTGGATTCCTGTTTCTGAGTTGGGTTTGTTGTTGAGCTTGGCGCCGGGCTTGGGGGAGAAGTCGGAGTCGGTTTGGATTCCTGTTTCTGCTCCTTTTTCTGATCCGGCGCCCCGCCGCCAGACGATTGGGCGCCGGACGACTGTGTTTTTTTCGGCAAGAAAATCGGCCATCTCGCCGGGACGCCGCCGCCAGACGGCTGGGGGTCAGACGACTGAGGGCCAGTCGACGGGGGATTTGATGTTTTGTTGACGGATTTATCAGGTTGCTGGTCTTGCTGCGCGGCCTGCTCGACGCGAACTGCGATGAGGCAGAAGAATACCGCGAGCAGAGAGATGATTGATGGACCAAAGATTCTGTTCTTACACATCGTATCCTCCCTTCAAACCTTCAAAAAAATATCCCAGCGCAAGAGGGGAGTTGAACGATTCGGGAAAACAGGCGTCAGCCTGTCGGTGGTGAAAAGATCATCGCTCAATTCCGGCGCCTTGAATGTCCGGCGCCAAACATTTGCCGCAAAAATATTAAAGCCAATAGGGTGGTGATAGACGACCGTCGCATTTTAACACAACAGGCGTCACACGCAATCACGCGCGCGCGGTCGATTGTTCGCTTTCGGGCGCGGCGGCCGGTTTATTGATCGTCTTCGCCGGCGATGCGGCGGTTTATCATCGCAATGACGCCTCGCCGAAAGCGTCTGGCGGCTATTTGACGCGCCCAGGAGGTGAAAAGGGACTCCATCTCATCATTCGTGAATTTCGTGTCGCTACTCTCGCGGGCGTTGATATCCAGTACGATGCGATTAAAACGCATCTTCACGCCCACGACCTCCACATCCATCGGGCTGATCTCCAGGTGAATGATCGGCGTGGCGGTCATTTTCTGGAAAGCGGCGATGGCGCCCCTCTGAGTGACGGACAACGGTACGCCGCCGAGCGGTTTGCCGGTCAGCGCCGCGATCTTCTGACGCGCGTCGTCAGGGATCGTGTAATTGATCGCGCCCGCGACCGTGTCATCGGAGTTGGCGGCTGTGACCGTGAAGGTGAGTTTGCCGCGCACGTCATAAGCGTCGGGTTCGCCAGCTCGCAACTTTGCGACGGTTAGCTTCGGCGCGGTGGTGAAAACGACCGGCTTGGGCGTCGCCGGCTGCTCAGGGGCCGCCTTCCGCCGCGTTTGCCCCTTTTGCCGTGTTTGCGCGCCATCCTGCGCATTCGCCGCCGCGGCTGCGACAAGGCAGAGAGTCAAGGAGAGAAGGAGACAAGGGGACAAGGGGAGGAGGGGACAAAATCCCCTTGTCTCTCTGTCCCCTTGTCCTCCTGTCCCTCGGCCCCTCTTTCTTTCTTGATTCATGGTTCCACGGTGATTAGACGATTGAGCGAGGCGATGACGCCCCGGTGTGGGCGATTAGCATTGATCTGTCGTGTCCAAACACAAAAATGTTTCGGAACCTCTTGAGTAGTTTCGATCACGTCGACAACAATGCGTTTGAAAATCAACTTCCCCCCGGCCACGTCCAAATCAGTCGCGCCTATTTCGATACTGACTATGGGGCACGACGTTCCCTTTCGGAAACCGGCGACCACATCTTTTCGCGTCACATACTTCGGGATCGATGTTAATGGCTCGCCAGAGACCTCCGCGATCTTTTTCCGCAACTCTTCGGGAAGATAGAAAACAAGGGTTCCGATCATGGTGTCGTCGTAGTTTGCCGCGGTGATTGTGAATGCGACTGCGCCTCGAACCTCGCGAGCCTCTGACTCGCCTAGTTTCAACTTGGCGACAGATGTCTTTGGCGGAGTCGTGTAGACAATCAGAGGCGCTTGCCGCGCATCCGCTGTTTGCGCGTTCGCCCCTAGGGAGTCTGCTGATCGAGGAGCTGGTTGCGCGAAGGCAGCGGCCAACAAACAGGCGAGAACAAAGATTGCGTTTGACAGTTTCCAGCCCATACGGATTTCATCCGTTTCATTGTCCAGAATATCATGCGGATATGCCCACGATACTAATAGTCGCACATCAAACTGGCAAGTACCCCAATTCCTTTCAACGGGGCTTTTGCCTAAGCTCGACTTTATCCATTCGCGCAGCATATCACACGGCGTTAGTTAAGCGCTTCAGCGATGAGCGCGGGACTTTTTCAACATCACTGCACGGACTCGATGTTGAAAAATGGCGCCCGCCCCACAAACAACGCCTTCCCATCGCAATGGATAAAGTCAAGATATGCTCGACGCTGTCCATTTTGTGAGGCCGGCGCAAGCGCGGCCTCACAAAATGGACAACGTCGAGATCAGGCCACACCTCCAAATGAAATATTTTTCCGATTTTATCATCAGTTATTGGAGAGGGAGGAGTATGGCCAGAGCTTCCGGTCTCAAGGTACCAGGGGCGTTTTAAAAGCTGGTTAGTCCAACCTGAATCCCCACAGAGGCGCAAACATAATTAGGTCGAGGGCGCCGATCTCAACAAGCCCTCAAAGGGCGCAGTGATAAAGCGCTGCCACACCCTTTCAGGGCCTGACGGCTCCTCAATATTCGCCTGCGCTGCGCGTTACTCATGGCTATTATTTTGCATCCTCTAAGTGTCCCAAGGAACCGTTAAAACAACCTATAACGCTCTAACAATATCCGATCTTGCCGCTTCAGACCAAGCATGTAAGGTTTGAGACAACCCACGATATTCAATGATGACAAGTCGGCAGGGTATTAGTGGCCAAAGGCTTCCTAATCTGAGCTTCCCCCACCATAGTTCAGGGATTCGATATTTGATGAGTGTGAATCCGACATCGTTACAGCCCCGAATACCATCTTTCTAAACCGGAATACACAGACTATTTGTTCATTACTCGAATCGGTAATGAACGTGAAAAGGAGTTAGAGATGAGCTACTACGGCTATTTCATCATAGTGTTCGGGCTCGTGATCGGGTACGGCTACTTCTTCTACCGACGCGCGCAGGCCCAAAAAGCCGGCGGAGAAGAAGCCTACGCCCGCGCCAAACTGAAAAAGTTCTTCCAGCTGCCCGAGGACGAAAACGTGGTGGCCGCATGGGTCGGCGTCACGATACCGAAGCTAAGCAAAGGCCAGAAAGTGGCGGAAGTTGCAAGCGGCATTTTCGCCGCGATCGGAGGCGTGGGAGTCCAATACGTCGGCAGGCCGCTAGGCATAGCCTGCACGACAGGGAACCGGGTGCTCATCCTAGACAAGGAAGATAAGTTCGTTCGAGCGTTCGGTCCGACCCCTCGGCCACGCTTCGTCGATACTGGAGAGAAGGGCTCGAAGCGTCCGAGCCATACGCGCTTCGGCTGGGATGCCGGAGCGATCTTACGCCTTGAGATTCCAGGAGAAGAGTCGCTCGAGATCGACACACGGGCGGCGGCGGTTCCGGTCTTGGTCGGTTGGTCACGCGGCGAGGACGTCTCTCGACTAAACGGTCCGATCCCGCCCTATGAAACGATTGCTCAAAAACAGTTTCGATGATGATGTCCGATTCGACCGGTCAAGCGCTCGAAGATTCACGGCTGCCAAATCATCAACGGTGAATTCGAAATGAAATAGGCAGAAGTCAGTGAACATTTTCGCTCACCGCCTTCTGCCTATTGTCCAATATCACCATCTATTTTCACTACGCCGTCGTTCCCACAGCAGTCGCGCTGGCCTGATCGGCCAGCGCCGCGTGAGCGGCCGCCAGCAGCGCGATCGGCACACGGTAAGGCGAACAACTCACGTAATTCAGCCCGACCTTGTGGCAGAAGATCACCGATTCGGGGTCGCCGCCGTGCTCGCCGCAGATGCCGACCTTCAGATCGGGGCGCGTCGAGCGTCCGCGCTGAACGCCGATTTCGAGAAGCTGCCCCACGCCTTCCTGATCGAGCGTCTGGAACGGGTCGTCCGGGAAGATTTTCTTCTCAACGTAGAACGGCAGGAAGCGGCCCGCGTCGTCACGGCTCAATCCCATCGCGGTCTGCGTAAGGTCGTTCGTGCCGAAGCTGAAGAATTCAGCCGACTCGGCGATGCGGTTGGCGGTCAGCGCGGCGCGCGGGAGTTCGATCATGGTGCCGACCAGGTACTCGACTGACTCGCCTTCGCGCGCGAAGACCTCGCCGGCGACGCGGCGGACGACGTCGGCTTGCAGCTTCAGTTCGTTCACGTTGGCCACCAGCGGGATCATGATCTCCGGTTTGACGACGACGCCTTCGCGTTTGACCTTGACGGCGGCCTCGAAAATCGCGCGCGCCTGCATCTCGGTGATTTCGGGATAGACGATGCCGAGGCGGCATCCGCGATGGCCTAGCATCGGATTGAATTCGTGCAGTTGAGCGACGCGGGCCTTGGCCTCCTTGAAATTCATCTTGATCTTCTTGGCCAGCTCTTTGAGAGTCTTATCGTCATGCGGCACGAATTCGTGGAGCGGCGGGTCGAGCGTGCGGATCGTCACCGGATAGCCGTCCATCGCGCGGAAGATGCCTGCGAAATCTTCGCGCTGCAGCTCGAGGAGCGACGCCAGCGCGCCGTGATAGAGCGCGCCCGGACCTTTGATCCTCTTCTCGATCTCTTTGACGCGCTTTTTGGCCTCGGGCTTCTTATCCTTCGAAGCCTTCTCAAGATCGGCCTTCGCCGTGTTGAGCTGGGCTTCGAGCGCCTTGTAGTCGCCCGACGAGAGAATCATTTGGCGCACACTGTCGATGCGGTCACCCTCGAAGAACATGTGCTCGGTGCGGCACAGCCCGATGCCTTCGGCGCCGAATTCGCGCGCGACCGTCGCGTCGCGGGGCGTGTCGGCGTTGGCGCGCACGCCGAGTTTGCGATATTCGTTGACCCAAACCATGAGCTTCTTAAAATTGCCGCTGACTTCAGGGGCGGTCAACGGAATCTGACCGAGAATGACGCGCCCCGTCGAGCCGTCCAGTGTGATCCACCCGCCCTCTTTGACGGTCACGCCGTTGGCGGTGAATTGTTTGGAGGCGTAATCGATATTGAGTTCGCTGCAGCCCGCCACGCAGCATTTGCCCATCCCGCGCGCTACAACGGCGGCGTGACTGGTCATCCCGCCGCGCGCGGTCAGAATCGCCTGCGCGGCGACCATTCCGTGAAAATCTTCCGGCGAAGTTTCGATTCTAACCAGGATCACTTTCTCGCCCTTCTTGGCCTCCTCTTCGGCATGATCCGGGTCGAAGACCACCTTACCCGAAGCCGCGCCCGGGCTGGCGGGCAATCCGGTGGCGATGACGTTGACGGGCGCTTTCGGGTCGATCATCGGATGGAGCAATTGGTCGAGTTGCGCCGGTTCGACGCGCTGCACGGCGGTCGCCCTGTCAATTATTCCTTCGTTGACCATTTCGACGGCGATGCGGACAGCGGCCGCGCCGGTGCGTTTGGCGGTGCGCGTCTGGAGCATATAGAGCTTGCCGCGCTCGATGGTGAATTCGAGGTCCTGGACGTCTTTGTAGTGATTTTCGAGGCGCGTGGCGACCTGGTGGAATTGGTCATAGACTTCGGGCATGACGCCTTTCAACTCGGCGATCTTCTTCGGCGTGCGGATGCCCGCCACCACGTCTTCGCCCTGGGCGTTCTGCAGGAATTCGCCGTAGAGGACTTTTTCGCCGGTCGCGACGTCGCGCGTGAAGGCCACGCCCGTGCCCGAATCTTCGCCCATATTGCCGAAGACCATCGCCTGGACGTTGACCGCTGTGCCGAGGTCGTCAGAAATCTTGTGGATGCGCCGGTAATCGCGCGCGCGCCGCCCGTTCCACGAAGCGAAGACGGCCCTGATCGCCAGCTCGAGCTGTTTGCGCGGGTCGGTCGGAAAATCCTTGCCGGTCTCTTTCTTGACGATCGCTTTGTAATCCTGGACCAGAAGGCTGAGCGCCTCGGCGCCAACCTGCGTGTCTTCGGTCACGCCGAGCCTCTTCTTGTGTTCGTCGAATTTGTGATCGAACTTTTCGGAGTCGATGCCCAGCACGATTTTGCCGAAGAGTTGAATGAAGCGCCGGTAGGCGTCGTAAGAGAAACGCTCATTGCCGGTGAGACGGGCCAGAGCCTCGCGCGTCTCGTCGTTCAATCCTAGGTTCAACACCGTGTCCATCATCCCGGGCATCGAGAACTTCGCGCCGGACCGCACTGAAACTAGCAGCGGGTTCTCGGCGCCGCCGAACTTCTTGCCGGTCGCCTGTTCGACTTTCGCCAGGGCGGCTTGCGCCTCAACCAACATCCCTTCGGGGAATTTCTCTCCGGTCGCGTAATAAGCCGTGCAAGCTTCGGTCGTGATCGTGAATCCCGGCGGGACGGGCAGCCCGGCGTTGGTCATTTCGGCCAGCCCCGCGCCTTTGCCGCCGAGCAGATCTTTCATCTTACCCGTGCCCTCGGCCTGGCCATCGGCAAACAGATAGACATACTTATTACTCATTTTTAGTTCGTAACTCCTTATAACGGTTTTGTTCTATGTATTCGACCGGCCTCAGCCGATCCAGGACTTCGTATGACTTCAATTCGCGTTCGAGGACGCGATCGATCAATCGCGCCGCGAGATTTCCGATCTGAGCTATCGAACGCGCGTCACGTTCGGGCGATAGGAAGGTCGCCGGTGGTTGCGTCAGGATCTCCTGAATCGTCCGCCATACTAGCGGCTTCAGTTCTTCGCCGCGCCCGTCGCCGCAAGCCGGACACTGCGGGATGCCTTCGTTCGTCAGCCAGACCGCAGCCGCGCCCGCCAAATTCCTTTCGCATGCGCCGCAATTCTTCCAGTGAGGGAAGAATCCGGCGAGCTTCAGCATCCAGATTTCAAAATACCGAACGATCGCGGGCAGCTTCTCATCGCGCTCTTTAGCGCCCGCAAGCGTTGGAGCGACGATCCGCCGCAGCGAATCGAGCGTCGCGCAGACCAGGCGATAGACTCGCTCGTTCGGCTCGTGGTCGGGAACGAATTCGATCACCAGCTCGGCCAGGTAATGGATCACGCCCAGAGTCTCGCTGCTCAGCCCCTCGACGAACTGCGAGTTGATGATCTCGCAGTTCGAGATTGAGACTAATTCCTTGTTCTCTTTCTGAAAATAGACTAGCGAAACTTCGGTGAAAGGCTCCAGACTCGCGCCGAACCGGCTCTTCAACCTGCGCGCGCCATGCGCCACTCCGCGCAACTTCCCCGCTTCACGTGTGAAGAAAACGCAAACTTTGTCGGCTTCCTTGATCGTAAATGTGCGCAGAACGAAGGCGTCTGTTTCGTGCAAAGGCATAAAATCTTCGCAGGACGCTCCTGTTGATGCATTCAACCTTGAATTGATAAAAGGCTAGTCTAAACGACGCAAGTCTGAATCACCAAATCAGCCGCGTCCGTCGCGCGCCTCGCCGTCCGACTCTCTAATTTTTCTTTTTCTTATTATTATCGATCTTCTTATCCACTTTATCCGAGGCCGGTTTGCTTTCAGGCGATGGCGCCGGGGTCTGCGTCGGTTTGAGTTCCATCTTATCTTTCAATGTCACGCGCGACTGGGCATATTTCATCGGTTGAGAGGCTCCCAGCGGACGAATGATCCAGACCTTGCCGCGCCGGCTGTCTTCCGCCTGGTTCTCGACGACGCCAATGTATTCCCCGCTTTCTTTCATATAAGCGTGTTTGCCTACATAAGGCGGCGGCGGCGGCGTGAATGAGCGATTGCGGAAATAAAAGAACGTCACGCCCGCCGCGCTTAGGACCAGCAGGATCACAAAATGCTTGAATACCTTGGCGAAAAACTTCCATACCACCCACAGAAGCCCGATCAACAACACCGCGCCTATCACCAGCGCAACCTTCATCGTTAACCCATCCATAGCTTCACCTCACAAAGTAAGAGGATCGAGGACCGAAGATCGAGTATAGAGAATAGGATGATGGAAGATCGCATCGAATATCGTTATTCGATCCTCGATCCTCGATCCTCGATCCTCGATCTTCGATCCTTGATCTTCGATCCTCGGTCCTCAACCTTCGTTTCAGATCGGCAGAAAATATAGCGCCCACGCGATCAGAAATCCCACGCCCACGAAATAGCCGAAAACTTTCGCGCCGTATTTGACGCGCTCCGGAGTGGTGTGATGCTCGGAGGAGAGGGTGGCGAACGCCACCGAGACCAGCAGACTGAACAGGACCAGCGCCGTAAAATGCGTCATGACTTCCTCCCGACCCCGATGTCGTATGCGTCCATCGCCGCCAGCATGTTCAACGCTCCCGCGACGCACAGAAATGTGTTGCCGTATTCAAACGTGACCTTCGCCGCCTGCTCAGGGGTTATCTGAACTCCCCAGTCGGCCAGCGCGCAAATCAGATAAGGCAACCCCATCCCGGCGTTCAGAAAGCTGAAGAACCATGTCAACCATTCGTTCGGGTCAGGCCTGTAAAGATGGCCTTCCATCGCGAAGCCGAGCGCGAACATCACGATGATGACGCCGCCGATAATCGCGCCGCGGATGACCTTTCCCAAAAGCACATGACCGAGACCGGGGACAATGAAATTCGCCACTGTGGCGGCGATCGTGCGCGCCATCGGAGCGGGCCTCGGCGCGGCTATCTGTCCTGACAATTCTTCGCTGTACAAATTGTTTTCTCCTCGTTGAAAAACGCGTCACGGGACCGAACGGCGATTCTAAGTTTGGCCTCCGGGGCTGTCAAGAATGGCTCCCGGCAAGCGAGTCGCTGCGTTCGCGCAGTTCGTCGAGAGCGCGTTGGAACCGGGCGGCTTCGTCGTCCGCGTCTTTCACATAAATCCGTTCGCCGATGACGACGAAGGCCCGCGCGAATGGTTTTGGAATCTCGATCCGATCCCAGCTCGGCAAACGCCAGCATCGGTCGAGCGAGATCGAGAACGGCAGGATCGCAGCGCCGGTCTTCTTCGCCAGCAGCAATGCGCCAGGCTTCGCTTCGTAGATCGGCCCGCGCGGGCCGTCCACTGTGAACGCCGCGCTCTTGCCCGATCTGACAGCGCGGATCATCTGAATCAACCCGGAGAGCGCGCCGCGAGTCGAACTGCCCTTCGCCGCGCCGTAGCCGAACCGCTGAATGAATCGCGCGATGTATTCCGAATCGAAGCTGCGCGACGACATCACGACGATGCCGCGACGACGCCAGAAGTAGGTCGCGATCGGGATGCGGTTGTGCCAGAAGCAGTAGACCAGCGGCTCGCGGTCGTTGTGATGCTCCCAGCCCTCGACCTCAAATTTCAAGGTCGCCCCGATGGCTCGGACGATCCAGTAGAGCGCCACCCCCGCAAATCGAATGATCAGTCGTTGTTTGAAGCTGTAGCGATCGAGTTTTGCGAACGAGTAGAGTTTGTCTTGCGGTTCGGCGGAGGGCGCCGCCGCGTCTCGTATTTCTTCGCGCTGGGCAGTTTGCGGAATTGACATCGTTACGAGAGATTTGCGCTTTCACTCGTGATAACCAACGGGGCGGGCAAGCTTAGCTCAATCGGGAAAAGGTCTTCAACTCCGCCGGCGATCGACACCTTAATCATTTCTACCCGGCGGCGAAACGCGCCTTCATCTCTTCAATCAATCCGGCAAACCTCGGGTCGCCGCGCAGGGAATCGAAATCCTGGTCTCGTTCGGCCCATTCCACCGATATTTCTCTCTTCTCCAACGCCGTCTTCAACCACGCCAGCGCCTCGTCCACGCTACCGCAGATTGCCTCAAAGCACGCCCGATTGTATGCGCTCTCTTTGATAATCGACTCTCGGGCGATTCTGATCTGCTCAGCAGCCTCGGCTTCCCGGCCAAGTTTTCGCAGGATTCCAGCAAGTGAGGCGCGAGAAGTCCCCCTTTGTGGATCAAGCTCGACAGCTTTACGAAACGCTTCTTCAGCTTTCCCGTATTGCTTCAAGAGTTGATAAACGATGCCCAGACCGCGGTGGGGAGAAGCATCCTTCGGGTCGAATTCTACCGCCCACACATAGGCCTCGATCGCGTCTTCGTTCCGGCCTAACGCGCTGTAGACGTTGCCCAGACCGTGGTGGGAATTAGCGTTCATCGGGTCGAGTCCTACCGCCCACCCATAGGCCTCGATCGCGTCTTCGTTCTGGCCCAACGCGCTGTAGACGTTGCCCAGACCGATGTGGGGATAAGCGTCCTTCGGGTCGAGTTCTATCGCTCGCTCATAAGCCGCGATGGCTTGATCCAACTTTCTTGCCTGGAAGAGGGTTGTCCCAAAGTTATACCAAGCATTGGACTCATCCGGCAGCCACTCTACAACTTTCGACAAAAGCCGCTCAGCCACATGAGAATAAACCGCGTCACTTTGGCCCGCAGGCCAGATGAATTTACAAGCCAGGTCATTCATCGAATCCGCCACATGCTTTCGTAACTTTTCGCCATCCGGTGGTAATCTCCTCTCAGCGCGTTCGCAACATGCCATGGCTTCAATATATTTTTCGCGCCGGCAAAGCAATTCTACTTGTCGCCAATCAAGGATGGCCTGTCGCTCATTTGCGCTGTCGTCTTCTTCACCCTTTTCCATCCATCCAAGCTTCGCTAATCGGCCAAGTTCATCAAGCATCGCGGCCTGATCATCAGCATCGCTCTGCAAATCTGCGCCTTTGCCGAACAGCCGCAACCGCTTCTGTCCGCCGCGACTCAATTGTTTTTTCCAATCTCTGGCGGTATCGAATAAGCCTTCGCGAAACTCGGCGCCATAAGCCAGACTCTCTACAAAGCGCGGCGCGAACCAGCGCCAGGCCTCAGTTTCGTCCAGCCAGAAAAGGTGATCGGCCAGCGCGACAGCCGTCCGTGTCCAGTCTTCGTCGTCGCAGAGGTCTTCGAGACGAGGCAAGCCAGCTTCCAGTTTATGCAATCGCGCGCGCAGTGTTTCGACCGCGCGGCGGTTGAGCGCCTGCGCCCAGTCTTCGTCACGCGATCTTTTCAGACGCTCGCGGAAAAATAGCGCGGGCGCGTCGTGCAGCCGGTTTTCATCTAAATGAACCGAAGCGTAATCGCGCTCCAGATCACGCAATCGAGCGTCCAGATCGAAAGGTTGGCCGTCACCGGGGCGCAGCATCGCGCGCAGCCGTTCGCGGTCTCCTTGCGCAAGCGCCAGAGCGTATAGCGCGCGCCGGTCGTCTTCTTTGTTGATCGCATGCAGCATGTAGCGTTCGGTCATCCGCGTGACGATCTCTCTGACGGGCGTGGCGTCGTTGATGTCGCCGACAATCTGTTCCATCGATAAGCCCCGTTGGCGCATTTCGGCGGCCTCGCGGATGGCGAGAGGAATGCCGCGAGTGACTCGGCTGATCGCTTCGGCCTCGGCTTCGTTGAGCGGGTGTTCCGGCGCTTCCGACGCGAACCAGGTTCGCACGTCGTCGAGCGCCAATTGCGGCATGTTATAATCGAGCAGCCGGCGCGGCCATTCCTCTTTGTAACCTCTGAAATATTCCGCCCCGAACGCGCGGCTGTCCCGCAGGTTGTTACGCCCGCAAACGATCCACAACACGCGCGGCCCCGTGTGGCGCATCATCACGCGCATCCAGACGTCGGCGCGGTCCACGATCTCGTAAGTGTCGAGCGTGACGATCAACGGTTTGCCCGACATCACGAAGCCGCTGTCGGTCAATCTCTTTAATCCATCAGCCAGCGCCCGCGCCAGCCGTTCGTGTGGGTTAAGAAAAATGTCGAACTGCTCCGGTTTCAAACGCGCGCGCAGCCGAGTGTTCAGCGCGTTGATCAAGTTGTGGGCCTGATCTTCGGCGACTTTGATTCCCACCTCAGAAAGGACTTTGGTGATCTTTTCGCCGGTTTCGCCGATGAGGGGAAAGCCCTGCCGGGCGAGTTTGGCCAGCGCCCCGGCGCCCAACCCCCGCAATTCGCTCAATGAATCGCGCTCGCCCGCGACAGACATAGCTTCGGAGGCTTTCTTCTCGGCCTCGGCGCGCAACTTGACGGCTTCCTGATACTTGTTGAAATGGCGCTTCCAATCCTGTGGGATGGCGGCATGCAGAGCGTCGAAAACGGCCTCGGGCGTAATACTCTCGCGGTTCGCTTGTAAGGAGACGTGACGGCGGCGCAACTCCTCCCAGTCAATTTGAAGCGTCTCGAAGGCCCCGGTGAACGGCTCCTCGCCTTGCGCAATGTCCCGGAACCGCGCGGCGAGCGTCGTCTTGCCCATTCCGCCGTCGCCGTAAAGCAACACGACCCAGGGCAGCTCTTCGTCAGTCGTGTTCAAGACTTCGCCGAGCACGTTGCGGAACTGTTTCTGTTCTTCGACGCGTCCCAGAAAAATGTGATTGTTGACGTAAATCGAATTGTCCGATTTCGATCCCGGTTTAAGCTGGCTGCGTTTACCCATTCCCGCTCTCCGTCGCTGTTTTATGCTTGTTTACCAGGAAACCATTGCCCCTAAGGATGGCTATGGAAGTTGTTCGGCCAAAGCGAGTGTAGCAGAAGCGACGTTAAATCAGAACAACCAAGAGTGGGATAGATGACAGACTTATCGTCCTTGAAAAATAAAAGTAACAATCAGCGCAACAACCTTAGCCCGCGAATGCGGGCGACAGCATAGAGCCTGGGGTGAAGCGCTCTGGCGCGAAACCCCAGGTAGGACGCGCAATTTATTACACCAGCCCGCGAAGCCGGGCGACAGCCTTTAAGCAAAGGGCCAATGAAGATCAATTGATCGCCAATGATCAACTGCCGTCCGCTTCGCGGACTGGATCGACTTTGGACGCCGCGTTCCTGGGGTTCCGCTGACGCTTCACCCCAGGCTCTATGCTGTCGCCCGCATTCGCGGGCTGGAATATGGTATGATAGCGTCGCCTCCGCGAGAGCAATTTTTGCGCTTTTGCAAAGGAAATATGAGATGAGAATACACCCGACTCTTCGCGCTCGTTTTCTTTCTCTTCTGGTCGGCGGGCTTGGGCTCGCGCTGGTCCTTGCAATCCCGTTCGCGGCGCAGCAAAAACCTCCGGCCAATCCGCCCGCGTCGCCCATGCTCACCCCTGATCTCCCCGCCGGAGCGTTCGACGAGCGATTGATTCCGCTGCCCGCGAACCCCTCGACAACCGGACGCAGCCGGCGCGCGACGGCCTCGACTCCGCAATTGAGCGAAGAGCAGAAGATTCTGCATCTGCTCAATCGCGCAGGCTTCGGCCCGCGGCCCGGCGACATTGAGCGCGTGCGGCGGATGGGAGTAGAACAATACATCGAAGAGCAGCTTCATCCAGAGGATTTGTCTGATGACTTTCTGTCGCGGCCATTGCTGGCTCTCAGCACTCTGCAGATGACCCAGTTTGAAATTTTGCAGACCTTCGACCCGACGCCCGTTCGCCCGCAGCCGACTCCAACTCCAACTCCAACTCCGACCCCGACTCCGACTCTGGCGCCGGCGACCAAGACATTACCCGGGCCGGACGGCGAACCGGAGAAAGTCGAGATGACTCGCCCGGGCGAATCGATGCAGCCGCAATCTCAACAACCGGCGTCCCAACAGCAGACGCCGCAGCAGCAACCATCAACGCCGCAGACGCCGCAGCAGCAACCAATGCCGCAGCAGGGGACGCCGCAACAGATGACGCCACAACAATCAGCGACGCCGCAGCAACCGCCGAAGCCTCAACAACCGGCGGAGAAGAAGCAACCGGCGCGCGATCCGCAGCAGCCACTGCGCGAATTGCAGCAGGCGAAACTCCTGCGCGCCATCTTCAGCGAGAAGCAGTTGCAGGAGGTGATGGTCGACTTCTGGTTCAACCACTTCAACGTCTTCGGTCAGAAGGACGCCGACCGCTGGCTGCTAACCTCGTATGAGCGTGACGTCATCCGCCCTCGCGCGCTCGGCAAATTCAAAGACCTGCTCACGGCGGTGGCGCAAAGCCCGGCGATGCTCTACTACCTCGACAACTTCATGAGCCAGATGGAGCAGCCCGCGCCGCCCCCGAAATTCGACGCTGACGGCAATCCACTGCCGCAGCCTCGGCGCCCGGGGCTGAATGAAAATTACGCTCGCGAGTTGATGGAACTGCACACGCTCGGAGTCGACGGTGGCTACACGCAGAAAGACGTGATCGAGGTCGCGCGATGCTTCACGGGCTGGACCATAGGGCCGCGCGGCAATATGGCTTTCACTTTCCGACCGCGCATACACGACCGCGGCGAAAAGACAGTGCTCGGAACCCGCATCGCCCCCGGCGGAGAGATCGAAGATGGGTTGCGCGCGCTCGACATCCTATCGAAGCATCCGTCAACGGCGAAATTCATCTCACGCAAACTCTGCCAGAGATTCGTCGCCGACGAGCCGCCGCCAGCGCTCGTCGACCGCGTGGCCGCGAGGTTTACCGAGACGGGCGGCGACATCCGCGAAGTCGTGCGCTCCATCCTGACCTCGCCGGAATTCTTCTCGCCGAAACATTACCGCAACAAGATCAAATCGCCGCTCGAACTTGTGGCCTCGATGATCCGCGCGACCGGCGCCTCGACCAACGGCGCCGCGCCGCTGATTCAGGCCGTGGCGCGAATGGGCGCGCCCCTTTACCTCTGCCAGCCGCCGACCGGCTACAACGAAAACTCCGCCGAATGGCTGTCGAGCGCGACGCTGCTCGAAAGAATGAACTTCGCGGTCGCGCTCACCGGCAACAGGATTAACGGCGCGCGCGTTGACGTTTCGCGCTTCGCGCCGCCGTGGGCGACGAACGATCCGAAGAAGTTCATTGACCAGCTCGTGGCGGCGCTGGTTCACAGCGACGTTTCGCTGGAGGCGCGCGAAAACCTGGCGCGGGTTCTGAGCGAAACGCGGGCGAAAACGACTCCGGCGAAATTTGATAGCCGCTCGCCGCAGAAGAACAATGATATGGCTATGGCGCTTATGGAGCTGATCCTCGGCTCGCGCGAGTTTCAGGTAAAATGATAGCCACAGAGAGCGCAGAGAACACAGAGGAGATAATTATCTCCTCTGTGTTCTCTGCGCTCTCTGTGGCTATCAATCTCCATTGAAGTTTGAAATTTTATGCCCACACTTGTCATCGCCCATCGCGGCGCATCGGCCTACGAACCTGAGAACACGCTGCGCGCCTTCGATCTATCCATCCAGCAAGGCGCGCAAATGATCGAACTGGACCTGCACCTCACCTGCGACAACCACGTCGTGATCATTCACGACCCGACGCTCAATCACACGACTAACCTGACGGGGCGCGTCGACCATTTGACGCTGGCCGAAATCAGGCGCGCCGACGCAGGCAAAGGCGAGCGCGTTCCGACGCTCGACGAGACGCTTGACCTGACACTGGGCAAGGTCAGGCTCTACCTGGAGATCAAAGACCCTCGCGCCGCATTGCCAGCGCTGCGGATCATTCGGGAGAGGCGATGCCAGTCACAGGTCATGCTGGCTTCGTTCGACATCGAATTGATGCGGGGGCTTGGCGAGGAAGTCCGCGACATCGAACTCGGATTGATCCTGGGCAACGCCTCGTTTCATCCGATGGTTCGATGGCGCGAGGCTTTTCCGTGGTTGGCGCTCAGGCGCGTCAACCACCAGGTCCTGTGCATGCGGGTCGAGCTTTGTTACGGCTATCTGGCTGCGCGGGCCAGGGCGAACGACAAGAAACTCTATGTGTGGACGGCTGACAAAGAGAAACAGTTCGCGCGAATGACATCGATCGGCGTTGATGGGATCGTGACGAACACGCCCGACCGCCTGATCGCTTACCTAAATCGGAACAATTCATAGTGGTAAGTAGGCGCCGCCGTTCCATCTGCTCTCATCCACGTTGCGCAAAAAGGCGGTAGATTTCATTTCCATCCGCCCATGTGAGATTTGAGATCGGTCATTGCCCGGAGACTCGGGACGACTCTCCGATCCGCCGGCAGAAAAAAAAGAACCAGGGGACTACGATCAGCGTCGATAATTATGCGCAATCTCCGGCAAGTCGCCGCGTTCATTATCAAAAAAAGTCTTCGCGCTTTTCGTTTCTTCGTGGTTTATTTCCGTTAAAGCCTTCATTTCGCGTTGCGACGCCCTGAAAAGATTAAAATCGCGGCGCGAGGGCAGGGCAAACTGGCAGTTTGCCTTGACTCATTCGATGCGGTCTTATGGGAAAATCGGGCAAACTGCCAGTTTGCCCTACCCTTTTCTGAGGAGAAAAATCATGCTCAGCAGATCGCGCTTCCGTTTCGCAGTCGCCGCCATCACCGTCCTGTTCGCTCTAAATCACCCCGCGTCGCGGCTCGCTCAAAAACCGGCGCCGCAGCCGAAGCAGGAGACGAAACAACCCGATGCGCAAAATCCCGCACAGGAGCCAAGCGTCCGCATCACGACTCAGCTCGTACAAATTGACGCCACGGTGACCGACAAAAAAGGCGAGCACGTCGAGGACCTGACCGACGCCGATTTCGAGCTGACTGTGGACGGCAAGAAGCAAAACATCACTTACTTCGGACTGGTCAAACTGCCTGAGCCGAAACGCCCGGAACCCGCCGCATCTCCGGCCCGTGGCGCGCCGAAACCCGTCGCTCCTCCGCTGTCAGCGTCCATGAGAACGATCGCGCCGCAGCAGGTCGCCCGGACGATCGCCTTCGTCGTCGACGACCTCGGATTGTCGTTCGAGAGCACTTATTTCGCGCGGCGCGCGATCAAGAAGTTCCTCGACGAGCAAATGCAGGAAGGCGACCTGGTGGCTATCATCCGCACGGGGCGGGGACTGGGCGCGCTGCAGCAGTTCACATCGGACAAGCGCGTGCTTTACGCGGCGGTCGAAAAGTTGACGTGGAACCCCTACAGCCGCGACATGATCCCTCGCTTCGGCGTGGCGGACGATGGCACACCCGCGGCGGAGGCGCGCGCGGCGGATGACCGCTTTGAAGATTTCCGCGAGACGGTCTTCTCGGTCGGCACGCTCGGCGCGTTGAACTTCGTCGTTCGCGGGCTGCGCGAATTGCCTGGACGAAAGAGCGCCATTCTGATCTCCGACGGCCTGCGGTTGTTCGGTCGCAACCGCGACAACACCCAGGTGCTGGATCAGGTGCGCCGGTTGACCGATCTGGCCAACCGTTCGAGCGTCGTCATCTATTCGCTCGACGCCAAAGGATTGCAGACGCTCATGCCGACGGCGGCCGACAACCCGGGCAGGATGAACGGGCCGCAATTCGCCGCTCAGATGGCGCGGATGTCGCAGCAGAATTTCGATTCGCAGGAAGGGCTGACTTACCTGGCGCGCGAAACCGGCGGGTTCGCCGTCCTCAACAATAATGACCTCAACATCGGCGTTCAACGCGTGTTGAAAGATCAGCAGAGTTATTACATTATCGGGTTCGATCCCGAGGACGATAAGTTCGACAGAAAATATCATTCGATCAAGCTGAAGACGCGTCGTTCCGGACTGCAGACGCGCACGCGAGCCGGTTTCATAGGCTTTCCCGACAGGCCTCAAGAGTCCGCGCCGCAGACGCGCGAGGCTCAAATATTGTCGGCGCTCTTCTCGCCCTTCGGCGCGCGCGATGTGGAGACGCAGATGACCTCCTTCTTCTTCAATTCACCCAACCCCTCGCGCAAACAGAAAGACGACCCCGAAAACATCTCGTTCGTCCGCTCGTTCTTTCACATCGACGCCTCTAATCTGACGTTTAAAGACGCCGACAACGGCGAGAAGGCGTTGAATCTAGAGATCGCCACTTTCACGTTCAACGAAAACGGCGTGGTGGTCGAACAGCACGGGCGCGCGTTCGGGCTTCGACTCGACGAGGCGCATTACCGATCGTCGTTGAAGAGAGGTTTCAATTACACCGACGATTTCGTGATCAAAAAGCCCGGCGCTTATCAATTCCGCGCAGTCATCCGCGACGCCGAGACCGGGCGGATGGGCTCAGCCGGCCAGTTCATTCAGGTTCCCGACCTGAGTAAAAACCGCATGGAGCTTTCGGGACTGGTTCTCCTCTCAACAGGGACGGAACCCGGCCAACAACCGGCCACGGACGAGCGCGACGACATACAACCGACGCCCGGCGTGCGGCGCTTTTCGCGCAATTCAGTGATTGATTACGTTGCGATCGTCTACAATGCCACGCTGGACCCCAAGACCGGCAAACCTCAATTGGCCGTACAGTTGGAGATATATCGCGACGGCAAGGTCCTCCACCAAATGGAGCCGAAACAGTTCGACCTCGGCGCAACGGCGGACCCGAAGCGATTGGACTGCGGTGGAAGGCTCAAACTCACGAGCTTTCCTCCGGGCGATTACGTGATGCGTCTGGTCGTCACTGATCAGCTTGCGAATCAGAAATACTCACGCGCCGAACAGTGGATGGATTTCAGCGTCAGGTGATGCGGATTGCGGCCCTTGCGTGTGGATGATTGCGAATTGCAAGAAAACCAATCATACTTTGAATTTAAAGGGTAACGACATCTCAAATCATTAAGTTGGGATGAAACTACCATTTGTCAATTCTCTTCAATCCGCAATACGTAATTGAAGAATCCGCAATGGAAGAATCCGCAATCCGTATAGTCGTAATCGCCGGGACATCATCCAACACTGGCAAGACGACTTTGCTCTGTGATCTGTTACGCGAGCTTAGGCGCGACGAAAGCTGGGAAGCGATCAAGCTCACGCGCGGCCATTACCGGTCGTGCGGCAAAGATCCGCACGCCTGCTGCGTCAGCCACTTGCTCAGCGATCAGCCGTTGGTCCGTTCAGGTCGTGAAGAGACTTACGCTGTCGGCAAAGACACCGGGCGTTACTGGGAGGCCGGCGCGAGTGATGTTCATTGGGTGATTGTGACCGACAATCAGGTTGAGCAAGGAATCAGGACGGCGCTGGCGCGCGTGAAATCCGGTCGCGTCTTGATCGAAGGAACGAGTTTGTTGAAGTTCATCGAGTCCGATTTCGTCGTGATGGTAGCGCGCCACGATCAGCTAAGCCGGGGCAAGATAAAACCTTCGGCGCGGCGCGCATTGGCTGCAGGTCTGGTGGACGCTATTTATCTTGTCGGCGAGGACGACGGCGCGGGCTTCAAAGATTTATTGCCGCCGGAATTAGCTGGCGCGACGCCGATATACACCAACGCGATGTGGCCACAGTTGATCAGCCGGATTCGTCATTAGTTCACAGTCAGACAACCTTCGATCAATTTTTTCAATTCCGCAACCTCGAACGGTTTGCTGAGATACTCGGACCCTCCAGCCTCGGCGGCCTGGCGGCGAATCTCATCGCTATCGTGAGCTGAAAGAATGATGATCGGCAGCCGCTCGAACTTCTCGTCGCTGCGGATTTCGCGCGTCGCCTGCAGGCCGTCTAGCACAGGCAACGTGACGTCCATCAGGACCAAGTCAGGCTGTTCCTGATGGACAGCATCGATGGCCTGACGCCCGTTTTCAACCTCGATCACATCAAACCCGGCATACTTGAGTATGAGGGTCAGCGCGGTGCGATTTTCTTCGAAGTCTTCGGCTATCAAAATGCGAGGCTTTTTTTCCGTCATAATTCGGTCAAAAATGATTCGCATTCTAACAGCGGGGTCGAGGCGCGACAAGACTCCAGCTTTCGCGCGGTATGGCGCCGACTTGCAAATTGCAGATTGGAGCGCCTTTTTGTTAGCATAGACCGCTTTTTGATGAGCGCCTTTTCTCTCAATGAATCTGGCTTAAGCAAAGCGGCGATGGCTTCCCCGGGCCGCTGGAAGTTGGCGTACCCCCACCGCGTTTACCTCGCTCGATCCGCGAGAGGCGAAATCCGCGATGATCAAAGATAGCGAAGAAGCGATATTGATCGAGACCGGTCGCATGGCCGCTCGCCTGATTCATGATTTCAAAAATCAATTGGGCGGGTTGAAGCTTTACGCCGCCTATTTGCAAAAGCGCTTCGCCGACCATGCGGATGGTATGGAGGTCGCGGAAAAAATCGCGCAGGGGTTGAACGAAATGGCCGAACAGGCGGCGATTCTGAACAAACTCTGCCGCCCTTTGGAATTGCGCATTGAGTCATGCGATCCGGCGCCGGTCGTCGAAGAGGTCCTGAGCAGGCTCGGGCCGCGAAGCGAAGCGAAGCGCTTGAAGATAAACTCTAACCTCGAACCGGGCGCCCCTCGGGTTTCTTTCGATCCGCGGCTGATCGGCGAGGCGTTGGAGGCGATCATCTTGCGCGCCGTGAACGCGTCGCCTGAAGACGGCGAAATCAGGATTTCATTGAGGCGACAAAATGAGGCGCTGCGAATCGAGATAAAGGACAATGGCGCGCCGCTCGATGACGAACGGCGCCTCGGCTTCTTCGATCCCCTCGCCGGCGACCGCCTTAACCGGACTGCGCTCGGCCTGGCGATGGCGAGAAGAATTATCGAAAAACATGGCGGACACGTCTCCGCGCGAGCCGACGAGTTTGCGGGGACAATCGTAGAAGTGACATTACAGATTGCGGATTGCAATGCTTAGCCACAGAGACACAGAGACGCAGAGTAAATCGCCAGAGGATGGCCAACGCATCCCCTCTCTGCGTCTCTGTGTCTCTGTGGCTCTGTGGCTATCCGCAATCCGCAATCAAATTATCCATACTGGAGAGATTTGCTGTTGAAAAAAGATGGAAAAATACTGGTCGTTGACGATGAACCTTCGATTACCGATAGCCTGCGGTTGTTGCTCGGTCTGGAAGGTTACAAGGTTGAGATCGCGTCGAGTTACACTGCCGCGCGCGCCGCGGTCGAGCGGTGCCTTTTCGACCTGGTGTTGACTGACTTGCAACTGCCCGACGATCATCAAGGGGGGTTGTCGTTGTTGCGCGCCGTCAAAGAGCGCGCGCCAGACACCGAGGTGATCGTCATCACCGGCCACGGGAGCTATTCCGAAGCCGTCGAAGCCACCAAGGCCGGCGCCTATTATTTCGTCGAAAAACCGTTCGAGGGCGATCAGATTCTACTGCTCGCCGACAAGGCGTTGGAGAGGCGCCGGCTCGTCAGCGAATCGGAGAGCTTCCGCCGCCACATTCAGCGACGCGAATATTCGAGCATCATCGGCGCGTCGAAGGCGATGCAGATGATCTACGAGACTATCGAAAGCATCGCCAAGAGCGACGCCAACGTGCTGATCATCGGCGAATCCGGCACCGGCAAGGAGTTGATCGCCAACGCCCTCCATTTCAATTCGCTGCGCGCGGAAAAAGAATTCGTTAAGGTCAACTGCTCCGCTCTGCCGAAAGAACTGATCGAAGCCGAATTGTTCGGCTACATCAAAGGCGCCTTCACCGGCGCGATTCAGAACCGGCAGGGGCTGATCGCCCAGGCGAAAGGCGGCAGCCTGATGCTCGACGAGATCGGCGAAATGCCCATGGAGTTGCAGCCTAAACTGCTGCGCGTGCTTGAAGAGAGGCGGTTCCGCCCCGTCGGATCAACCGAAACGTTCGAAGCCGATTTCCGCCTGATCTGCGCCACCAACCGTGAGCCTCGGGAAGCGATCAAGGAAGGCATGATGCGCGAAGACCTGTTCTACAGAATCTCGACGATCACAATCAACGTTCCGCCCCTGCGCGAGCGCGCCGAAGACCTGCAACTGCTAACCGACCACTTCTTCCAGAAGTTCAAGGAGAAATACACCCGCCCGCTGCAGGGCTTCTCGCAAGCCGCATATCAACGAGTATTTTCGCACCGCTGGCCGGGCAACGTGCGCGAATTGCAGAACGCCATCGAACGGGCGGTGCTGCTGGCGAAAGGCCCCCGCATAGAGCCCGAAGACCTGCCCTTCGGCGACCTGTCACAGGATGTCATGGCCGATTCGTTCTATGTCCCGCCTAACATGACGCTGGAGGAGATAGAAAAACTGGTCATCGAACAAACGCTCAAACGCACCCAGGGCAATAAGCAGCAGGCCGCGGCGGTTCTCGGCATTTACAGGCCGCGACTCTATAGCAAAATCAGAAAGTATAAAATCCAGGTTCAACGCGAAACGCGCAAACGAGCGAAGAAGAGCGCCGCGGCTTGAATGAGAGATTTTCATTGACTTGCGCGACCAATCAGCGTACTTTCCGCCCTTCGCATAGGAGGATACGGCCATGTTGATAAGTACTTCCTTTCTCTTCTCTTAACATCCCACCGATTGTCGGTGTTCCCATCTTCGTGTGTCCAAAGGGTTGAGCCGAAAGGCGAAGCCCGCAAACCACGCATCGGTATCAGCACAGGTTTTATACGGATATTCTTCGCGGCTACGGCCGTCTGAGGTATGGGAGGTTTTTCTACTCATGCGCATCAGGCCGCCGCAGTCGCGCATGTCTGGTAGAGGGGTTATGAGTAACAACCTGAAAGAATTTATCAGCGAGGCGCTGCGCCAGCCATCCGATTACGTCACGTATTTTGCCGGAGTCAAATTGGTGGAGATGTATCCCGGCGCGGCGATCATCGAAAACGAATCGTTGTCGTTCGACCTCAGCGAATATGCCGAAGCCGGATTGTGTTCGATCTGGACGCATGAGGTCGTCCATTGCCAAAGCAACACACATTGGCGAGGCGTCAAAAAAGGCTTCGAGCGCGAGATCGAGAACGGCTGGTTCAGCGTTTTGTGGTCCGATGGAGGAAAAGACTATTTCATCGATGTCGTTTGCCTGACCTGGAATGACGTGGGTTGCGAGACGACACGGCATTGGATCATCGCGGAGACCGGCGAGGTCGCCGAGAATTTCTTGCGCGCAGTTTGCGCATACTGCGACGAGGTTCACAGCGAAATTTTGGTATACGAGGACGGCTATTGGACCAAGGATGACAAGCTTTTCACTTCGATCAAGATCGCGACTTTCGAGAACCTGATCCTGCCGCCGCAATTGAAGCTGGAGTTGCGCGATGATTTTCATCGCTTTTTCGCTTCTCGGGAGATCTATCGAAAGTACGGGATACCGTGGAAGCGCGGCGCGCTATTTATCGGGCCGCCAGGAAATGGCAAGACTCATGCGATCAAGGCGCTGGTCAATGAATTGAACCTGCCCTGCCTGTACGTCAAAAGCTTCAAGGCGGAGCGCGTCACGGAGCAGAGTAATATGCGCAGAGTTTTTGCCAGAGCGCGGCGAAGCGCGCCGTGTCTGGTGGTGTTGGAAGATCTAGACGCCTTGATCGAGGATGAAAATCGAGCGTTCTTGCTCAACGAATTGGACGGGTTTGCCGATAATGACGGGGTAGTGGTGATCGCTTCGACCAACCACCCGGAGAAGCTCGACCCGGCCATTCTGGACCGCCCAAGCCGGTTTGACCGCAAGTACCATTTCAGCCTGCCCGGTATGCCTGAAAGGCTGGCGTACGTCAGGCATTGGAATCAGGCGCTACAACCCGAGATGCGGTTGGCGGAAGCGGAAGTGATGGCGATTGCTGAATGCGCTGATCGTTTCTCCTTCGCATATCTGAAGGAGTTATTTCTCTCCGCTATGATGGAATGGATAGGCGGCGAGTTATCCGGTCAAGCGTCCGGCGGCATGGGCGAATCGCTACTAAAGCGCGCGGCGCTTTTGCGTGAGCAACTGATCGACGGCCGGCGCCCATGATTGACACATCGGATAAAATATAAAGTCCTGACGTCGGCCAGAGCCCCGGGCAAAAATAGAGAGCATTCCATTCGGCATCGGCTAACATTTGCCTGGAACTATGAAAAAGCGAACGGGTAAAAATGAGCGAAAAACAGCCCCCGCAAAACGCGCGCCAAAAATAAAAACTGATGAGGCGCAAGGCGGAACAGTCAACGTCCCCAGGCCCAGAAAGAGGCAGGGCGCGAGTGTTACTGTGGATCCTCCGCAGTCGGTCCCGGGCAAGGAGACGAGCGGGGCCGCCAGCGGCCATCTAGCGGGGACCGGCGAATTTCCGCAAAGCCACGCCCCGTCGCCCGATCGCCTTCGTGACTTGCGTGTGCTCGTGGTAGATGACGATCCCGATGCGCGAGACCTATTCAGCATGATACTTGCAAGTTACGGAGCCGAAGTGAGGGAATGCGCCTCCGTACCCGAAGCGCTTCAGATATTGGATGAATGGGGCGCCGATGTGCTGGTGTCTGACATCGGAATGCCGGTCGATGACGGCTACGAACTGATGAGACTTGTACGGGCGCGTGAGCTGGAGCGCGGCGGACGCGTCCCGGCGTTGGCGCTGACATCATACGCCCGCGCCGAGGATGCCCGGCGGGCGTTCCATGCGGGCTATCAGGCGCACGTCCCGAAACCGATCGAAGCGAGGGAATTGGCTACGGTGGTGGCGGGTCTCGCCGGACGTAGCGGAGAAGACTGAGCTTGGCGGCTCAATATTTGATCTGCAATTAAAAGATTGATGGCGGCGTCCGGACTCGAACCGGAGACCTAGGGGTTATGAATCCCGTCCGTAGTTTTGCCGTCTTTTCACATTGATTCCTATCTAATTGATTTTGTTACGAGTTGCAGCCACCAGACAGCGCATCTATTAATGCTGATTACGGCCTATTTCCATCAATTATTGTCACAAGATTGTCACAGGAGGGACGACACAATTCCAATAATTCCAAAGGTATCCGTGTAGCAAAGTATCGGTTGACCACAGAACTTTGATATTCGAGTGAGGGATTCGATGCCCCCGACTTCCGCCAACTCCCGCCAATACAGCAACATGCGCTGAAACCCGCATGAATATTGGCTTCTGCGCATTTCTATAGTTTCTCTCCAACCCCCACAATTCTCTCTGGTACGCGATAAGAATAGACACCAAATAGACACCAAATAATTGCACCATCCATTTTGTCGACCTGAGACAAGTATGATCGCTCAGGTATCACGACCTGCTCATATCGTCTTGCACCGCGGTCGCCTCGCGAGGCTAGGAAAAGCGGCGGGGGGCATCGGTGTCTTCGAGTTTGCGATTAATGCGCGCCTGAGGTTCGCTAAACATTTTCTGTCAGATCATCCTAGGGTTCTTGGTTTTGTTATCCGGGTGTGGATTCAATCTGAGGAAGCTCTTGAGAGCTTTCTCTTTTGCCCTGCAAAACTGGCTCTCAGTGCTTGTGTTCAAGCTCCGAATAGGCTTGCAGCCTTTCAGAGGCCTTTTTGCCGCCGTTTGAGGCGCGTCTTTTTCAGGTGCGACTAGCTATGTTGCATTCCGTCTCTGGCGTAGCTCGATTCTTTAATAGCCAAGTGAGCTTTGCTCGTTTCGGGTGAGGTTTCCTTTGAATTCCTTGTTCATTTCGATTCGGTCGATCAGACTCGCCACCACAACCATCAGCTCCTCCGGCTCGACCGGTTTGGGGACATGGTATTTATAGCCGACGGAGAGGGCGTTTAAGCGCTCTTCCCGACGCGTATAAGCCGTGAGGGCGATCGCCGGAATATGTCCGCAGCGAGATTTCTCCCGCGCGCGCAATTCGGGGTCTCGGTGACTTGGCAACGAGACCCCATAAAGTGAAAATTGCCAGTCAACGGAATCAGCGACTTGCAGTTTCAATCCGCGTATAAAATGAAAAATTTCGCGAATATAGTGAAAAAATCCCTGGCTTTTCGCGCATATCTTGAAAATTCTCGGCGCTGACATGAGCGATAGTAGTCATTTTCACTTTATGCGCGAATCGAGAAAATAATAGCCCGGCGATACAGAAAGGCCTTCGTTCATTGGTCGCTGTGATATCCAAAATAAACAACTCCTTCATAATCGTCGAGGCCGAAGAGCATTCGCTGCAGAAACCCTTGTCTGCCCAGCAGATTACGTGGGATCTGCTGGTAGGCGGGAAAGTAGACGATTAGGTCCATCGATAATTCTTCGACCACTAGGGTGACTTCGTGACCGTAGACTTTGATGACCGTGCCCATGGCGCTGACGTAATCCTCGATCCCCTCCTCTATCCGGATATCCAGCCTTTCGGCGATCTCCCGCTGAAAGACACACAGCGTCGAGCCGGTATCCACTGCGGCGTTGACCGCCTCTGCGTGATCCCCGCTGAGGATCATCACAGGCAGAACGACGCCGGGGACCTTCGTGTCGTACTCCATGCGATGGCGATAGACTATTTGATGGGTCACGCGCGCTCGGCCTTTCTTTGTGGAAGCGGTTCTTCGATGAAGGTGACCATCGTCTGCGGAAGACCGACCCTGTCCACCTCGCCGTAAACGTCCTTGGCGTTGTCGCCGCTCGCTACCAGGCGGTCTTCATAAACCGCGACCCATTTCCCGGCATATTCATGCCGGTGCTCGCTCAGCCACTTCATGTCCTTGCTCATATCACGCATCTTGATCGGGGGCTCGACAATCCTCCCCATCTTCTTCTCATAGAGCTGAACATCGCTGACCTTCAGCCGGCGCTGATTGCCGACCATTCGCGACGGGATCTCGCCGCGGTCGATCACGCGGACCAGGTAGCCACGCGAGACTTTCAAGTAATCGGAGGCCTCCTGCGTCGTCATATCAGCGTCAGCCGCCAGAACCGTTACGTCTCGCCCGCGAGAGATCTCCTTGATGATCTGTTTGAGCAGAGATCTCAGGCGTTCGGGCAACCTAACCCTCTCCTCCGAGGAATCGCTCAAGGTCAGCGCCAACGGCTTGTCGGAGGACAGTATCCTGTCTAGGTGGTGTCTCTCATCCGGAGCCATTTCAAGATTGTTGGTATCCATACTCCTACTCCTTAATTCTTCTTCGATAGAATTCACTTCTGTGCCCCCCCAGCTATCTTTATATAGACATTACATCAAAATAGCCACAATACTCGTCATATTCGTCATACTCGACTTGCGCGACATTATTCTATCATGATTCCCTTTCTGTTTGTCAGTTCGACCATATAGTGATCTTGGCCCAACGTAGAATCAACAACTTACAGGCGTTTTTCGATCATAATGTGATCTCGCATTCGACCATAACCTGATCCTGTGGTCGTGTTTTCGACCATAACTTGGCCATTTCCTGATCAGTCTTCCATCTCCATTTCCCTCGTCGAATCTCTCGGTCCGGCAACAGCTCCGGATTCTCGGCTGAGAAACGGCATAAGATCTTAACAAAGCATTCCAACAAGCTTACGGAGTCGAGCGACTGCTGATGAGTATGACGGTAGAAGTGTTGGCCGCCTTCCTCCTCTTTTCGCTCAAGCCATTCCACGACGCCTCTCAGGGACGGCACTGTGCATAGAGGAGCCAGCGGCTTTCTGGCCGGTTTGTTTCTGTTTGGCTTAGATCGTGAATTGAGATACTGATGAAAGTCCGTGGTGTGTATCCAGAATCGCGATAAGCTGTTGGGCGGGCCTTCGCATTCGAAGGTCGCCGGCAGAATATCCTCAAGCATTGCATCCATGAATTGGCCGAAGCTCAGTTCGCGTCGTTCCAACTCGGCCGCCGCATGGCAGAGTGAGAGAGCCAAGGGCGGGCCGATTTCACAACGTTTGACGGCATGTCTAGCAATCCGTTGGAGGAGATTGGAGAGCGCTTGATGACTGAATTTCGCTTCATCCTTTTCATCGCCCTGAAATTCGTTGTCTGCTGACAGGAGTTTGTACCGCAACAATTCCCGGAACTGGCCGAGCCCGATTCCAAGCTCTGCCGCGGCTTCGGCCGCCGGCATCAGGGCCACTATCTCTCGCTCCAGTTTCCTGAAGCTGCTGAAATCGATCCAGGAGCCACTGATCGCAATGCCATCGACGCTTCTGAGCCGGCCATGCGCTACCAGTTGATCAATGAAGTTCGTACCACGATTGAGGTACCAGCTTGCCTCTTCCTTGCGCATGAATCTCCTGGGAACCGGGGGACCGCCTCTGCCGGCCCATCGCATTTCCAGATATTCCTCCAGAGCTTTTGCGACCAGTACCCATCCTTGCGTCTCGCTCAGATCGCTGCCACGATGGTAGAACCAGTTCCGCTGCCATTTGCAAACGGCTGTTTCATCGAACTGATCGAAGAAGCGGAAGAAGTTCTCTGGCCAATTGGTGAGGGATTGAGCGACGGATGATGCTGCCTGGTGACAAAGGTTGTTCTCCGTTACGGCCTGGAGCTTGATGCCGTTCCTCATCTGTAACCATCCATCCATTAGCGCTGAGAGGGCTGTTGGATAAGTGGCTGCATCTTCCATGATGTCCGGCTGGGCAGTCAGCTCAGTAATAGGGCGCCCATCTGCAGGGCTTTTCTGCCAGGTTGAGAGCATTCGGCGCGCGGCTGCGAGAGACCTATCTTCCCCAATCGGCGATTGACGGATGCGCCGCCAGTCATAGCCGCAGCGGCAGACGCTGATACTTGCTCTCGCCCAACTGATTGGATGCTGACAGTTGGGGCAAGAATCTACCAGTACGATACGATGTAGAGGGCAGGCCGTTAAAGGAAGAACGTCCCAAGCCTTGCGACACCAACTCTCTTCCCTCAGGCAAGACGGACAGACTTTCGGAGCCTTCCAGCGCATCAGGCAGTCAGGCGCAAGCGGCTCCTGTAAAGATGTCAGCTCGACCTGGCTGAGACCAGTCATCTCACATAACAGTGTAATATGAGGCCCCGGGGTCCAGAGGTCAGCCCATTGACCTCTTGTCGGATCAACTGTCAATCCGGCTTGTTCCGGAATCCAGCGCAACGAGTCGTAGGAATTCTCCTCGGTAAGCCTGAGGAGATAACCCGGAAAACTCTCGCCCGGCCGCGGCGCCGGCGTTCTTAACAATCTCCGTGGCAATGGAGGGACTACACCTGTAGGCATGTGTTCCTCCTGTCGTTATTTACCGCTCAATACTTCAGCGGCCGTGATCACCCGCGCCTTCGCCACGCCTCTACGGCTGGCGCCAGTGCTGACTGTTTCCTGCCTTATCACAGGCTCGAGGCGAAGATCGTCAGGACCGCAGGTGAACGGATTGGCCCGATCCGGAGTTCTCGCTGACAGCCTTTCATCATACGCCCATGCCAGGACCTCCAGATCAAGGCATTCCCGTTTTTCGTCGATGGACATCTCGGCGGCCCTGCGTACGAGCTTCATTACATAGCCGGTGACGCCTTCGGTCGCGCAGAATATCCGCAGCGCCATCTCCGGATCAGCCAATCCTGATCGTCGCGAGAACGGCAGCTTCTCGTCGAGGAAGTTGAGAAACATCCTGAATTCGATCTGCCGCTCAGGCGTATTCCAACCAAAAGGATCGAGGCTAACGCGCATGCCGAAGCGTCTCTCCAGTTGCGCGTTGGCGTGTAGGACAACGTCTGAGTACGGCATTCCGATGAGCGTCATTGGAACGCCGGTTTCGTTGAGCAGATCTTTGAGCCAGTTGGAGACAGTCACCAGAATGATGTTGGAGTCGCGGTCAATGAAGTGTTGGAACTCATCGAGGATGATCGCCTCGACCCGACATTCACGGATCAGAGTCTTCAGCCTGCGAGTCTGGGTGACGACGGTCCCTTTATTGGGCATCGGATCACCCAGCGAGGAGAGCAACTCGGTAACCAGGTGCTTGACTGTGGCCGGGACCGGAATCGCCGCGTCGAGGACCGGCACGGCGATTCCGTCACGCGTCGCCTGTCTAGGATAGCGGCGTGAGTATGTCCGCCGCAGCGTCGTTTTGCCTGCGCCCTGCCGCCCTGTGATAAGGAGGCACTCCGGTTCGGCGGCGATCTTCGAGTGCTGATGGCAATGTTCGACGAGGGCGTATACGCGGTTGAGCCGCGGGAAGGAGATGTAGATCTGCTCGACCAGCTTCTTGCGCTCAAAATCCGAAAGGGCGATTCCTATGCCTTTGCTCTCCGTCATTGTGGCCCCTCCTCGCTTGCGTTGCCCGTCGGAAGACTGTAATCCGCGCTCCATCCCGGCTGATCCAACGGCAGAGTTTCAGCGATGATTTGCGGGGACCTCGCCCGCGCGCGCTCTTTACTCGAAACTGAATTCCTCGCGGGCTTCTTCCGCCCGTCAGGCTTACGCGATGAGCCGAAGTCGGTCTGGCCGGTTGGATGATCCGCCGGCGGATGGATCTCTTTCGCATCTTCTTGTTCTTCCACCAGGCCCACAGAGGCAGAGTCAGGCGATATCTTCCCGTCAGTCTCTCCCTCCCCTGGCGCGCAGTCGGAGATCTTCTGGCCGAGGTCGAGGTAGTGAGCGATCTTCTGTTTCCCTCTCATATTGCCCGTCAGAAATCTTTCGCGCTCGACGATCTGTTGAATCTTCTCCTTGGCGCGGCACAGGGCCTCGATGTCCACGCAGTCCTGTACGATGCGTCTGGCGTATTTGCGAATGACGTGATGCTGCCAGATCGTCAGCTTACGCGTGTACTCCTGATTCAGGGCCGGGACATCAATCGTCCGGTCTTCGACCCGGTCGTAGACGTAGATGACGGAAATGTCCTGTGGATCGTACTTCAGGGGCGCCTTCTCGCCCTTTTTCATGTTCAGCCTGAGCGCGGCCAGCTCGGGGCTGTTGTAACGCAGGGTGAAGAGTTCGATTCCCGAGGGACTGATCGCGCGATCGGCGTTGAACCCGATCAACACCTTCAGATCCGCCGATCGCGGCGGGAGGTTCGGCGACCATTCCCGTATCTTCTCCCTCCAACGCCGATGCGGAATGTCGCGGATGCCACGATGGACCGTCTGGTGATAAATATCCACGATCCAGAGGTGAACCAGTTCCAGACACGCGTCAATCGAGATGACCGCATGTTTCTGCGGGTCATACTCGTCTCGGTCAAGCACGTTTGAGAAGGTCGTGCCTGGCAGCTCGTGAAGCAGACGCCGGTTCTGCGTCCCGAACCACCTCTCGATGCTCGCCTTGTACTGAGGAGTGCGGGGCGGCGCGTACTCGACGCGGGTCCCGATCTGCGCGCAGGCCAACACGAAGTTCTTGCCGTGAAAATGTTCGGCGTTGTCTACCACCAAGGTCTCCGGCACGCCGTAAGCCGGCTAGTCGCGCTCAATCTGTGGATAATCGGCCTTGAGATATGACTTCAGACGAACGGCATGCAGTAAACACCGCATCACGCTGAGGTAGCCCGGCGGGTGAAAGCTGAGGTAGAAGCCGGTGATCATTTTCGTGCAGACGTCGATCATCGTAGTCAGCCACGGCCGGCCGAGCGGCAGTCTCGTTTCAGCGTCTATTACCATCAGGTCGAGCTTTGTTTCGTCACACTCGACGCGTTCCAGCGGCCTCACCGGGCGCGGAGCCTCCCCCCGGGCGCGGAATTGTTCATCGGCATATCTCTTTCCGTAGCGCCCCATGGCGACTTCGTATGGGTCCAGTCGCTCCACGGCTGTGTAGATGCTGCTCAGATGCGGCAGTGGCAGCTTATCGGCCTCGGCGCGACCTTGATTGAGAGAAACGATCCTGGCGACGGCTGATTCATGCACGGATGTGACGGAAGGCCTCTCCAGCCGTAGGTACTTCACTCGAATCGTCTCATCAACAATCTGCGCCACTTCTTTGGCTTTCTGCTGATCTTCGGCGCTAAACGCCTCGACGATGCGGCCGGAGTATTTCGCCCGGCGGTTACCTCTCGCCTTAATAGCTGGGACCAAGGCACGCACATCCTCTCCGGATCTTTCATAAATCCGGCTCCAGCGTTTGAGTGTGGTCCACGACGGCGGATTTTCGTCTTTGATCTGTTCACTGATCCGCTCGATGATCGGTAAGAGAGTTTCCCGTGTTCGAACGCGCGGACGCTCATCAAAAACCGCCTGGACAAAGTGAAGCCGCCTGAGCGCCTCCACTTTCAGCGGATCGCCATCTTCGAGCAATGTCAGGTCGGAAACCCGCCTTTGCGCCAGAGCATCCCGCAGCACCTGGCCCTCATTGCCGGCGCCGATCAATTCGAGACGCCCGGCGAACAAATCCTCCAGCAGGTCGGCCGTCGTTCTGGCGGAACAACCGCCCGTGACCGTGTCTTTGATTCTGAGTTGATCGTCCGGCAGCGGGCCTTCGATGATGAATTCGCGGCCCTGCTGTACAAAACGCATTCCGATACGCAGACGATAGTCTTTCATTGAGCCTCCTGATGTGTCGATTGATTAACCCGATTGATTGACAACCTGAGTGATAACTGAAAGCCCGTAGGGTAAGACATATGAAATCCGTATGGATTGTTTGGAGGAGCGGATCTTCGCGGCTACTTCTAATTTATCGTCTATCTGTGGACATTACAATGGAAGAAGGGTATCTTCCTTGACATGTCCAAAGGAAGAAGCGCGGAAGCGCAGAAATCGGGGTATGGCAACGATTCGGGTTTATGCCGAGCTCGGCATAAACCCGAATCGTTGCCATACCCCGAATCGGTCGCCTTCTAGCCTGATGGCGAAGAGGTCGTCTCGGCGGGCGACGATAAGACGACCTGTTTGTGGGATGCCGACAGGCGTAAATTGATCACGCGCATCGGCACGCACACGTCGCCCGTGCTTTCGGTCGCTTTCTCGCCGGACGGCAAACAGATCGTTTCCGGCGAACGCGATCATTCAGTGCGACTCTACAGGCGGCGACGCGTGTTGTGGGGTTGGCGCTTGGATCATCGAATGGTCGCGGCCCTTGGTAGGACCGTTCTGGCTTCTTTGACCGCTGAAGACTTGGCCATCTTAGCGGCGCGCTCGTCCACGATCTTCAAAAGGTGGCTGGCGAAGATGATGATCTCGGCCGCCTCGGCGGCGTCGAGCACGACGTGACGGTGAGAGCGGGGGGTTTTGTAGGCGCCGATCAGCCCGGCGAACATATCGGAGATGGCCATTTTCTCCATGTCTACTGCGGAGTCGTCGCGCAGCGGCCCGGTTTTCGGATCGAAGGCTTTGCGCATGAGCGCCTGGCCGATGTCGGTGGGCAGGAATCCGCCGGCGTTGCGCGTCGCGACTTCTACCTCGCGCAGCGCCTGAAAGACCGCCGTGTCATATTCGGCGTTCTGGAATGCGGCCCCCACTTTATTGGCGATGACTGGGTGTAGCAGGTATTTGGGCAGCATCGTGGAGGCGCGATAGGCGTTGAGGTCGTCACGGCTCCGGATGGTCTTT
>DASTMP010000190.1:0-5601 GCA_035714085.1 Blastocatellia bacterium | reverse complement strand
AACCAAGCCGATCGCGTGATCAGCTTGAGCGATGGGCGAATTGTGGAAGATAGAGAGCGGGAGAGCGAGGGAGTGGGAGAGCGGGAGAACGGGAGAACAGGAGACAATAAGGATTTCACTCGCTCATCCGCTCACTCGCTCACCCGCTCACTCGCTCTCCCGCTCTCGGAAGAGGAGGCGACATGAAATTCATCCTCAACATGGCCTGGCGCGAGATGCGGGCGTCGTGGCGACGGCTGGCGCTCTTCTTTCTTTGCGTCGCCATCGGCGTCGGCTCCATCGTCAGCCTGCGCTCACTGGTACAGAAGATGAGGGCTGCGATCGGGCGCGAGGCGCGGGTGATGTACGCATGTGACGTGCAGGTGGGATCCAACCAGCCATGGGAGCCGAAGGTCGAGGCGTTGGTCGAACGCTATTTCGACTCGCCGCTCGTGGCGGCGCACACGGAAGTGATGGGTACGCAGACGATGATACGTTCTGTGAAGGATCCGAACGCGCCGCCCGTCATGGTCCTGCTGCTGGGGGTACAGGAGCAGTACCCGTTGTACGGGGAGATACAACTGACTGACGGAGCCCGGTACGCGCACTCAATGTTGAGGGGAAACGGCATACTCTTGCCATCCGGATTGATGACGCAACTCGGTCTCAAGATCGGCGATGAGGTCAATCTCGGGCTGCTGACATTCACTGTCCGCGGAGCGGTCGAGAATATGCCGGGCTATGGGGTCAGTTCCAGGCCCCTCCCGCGCGTGGTGGCGGATTACGCCGATGCGGCCGAGGCGGGGCTGACCGAATTCGACGGCTTTGTGTGGCGCGCGCGTCTTTTCAAAGCGCGCGAGGGGAAGGATCAGGCGCTGCTGAAGCGGCTGGAGCGCGATCTCAAGCCGCATCGGTCCTATGGGCTAGGGTCGTTCCGCGGCATGCAGAACTATGCGAATCAGGTGCTGGAGCGCATGGAGGCTCAATTGAGCTTTGCCGGGCTGGTGATCCTGGTCCTGGGCGGGATCGGCATTTCTAGCGGGACCCGGGTCTTCGTCCAGCAGAAGATGAAGACCATTGCCATCCTCAAGTGTTTGGGCGGCGACAACCGGCATGTGCTCGGCGCGTATCTGGCCCAGGCGTTCGCGCTCTGTGTTGTCGGCAGCCTGCTCGGACTGTTGTTCGCCGGCGCGCTAACGCTCATCATTCCCAGGCTTTTTGACGACGTCCTCCCTTTCCAGATTGAAGCCGGCCTGACCTGGCGGGCGGCCTTCCAGGGAATTGGCGTCGGCGCGCTCGTCACGTTGCTCTTCTCATTGCCGCCATTGCTGGAAATTAGGCTGGTCAAGCCGATGCTCGTGATGCGGCAGAATACGGTGGACGAGAAACGGCGAATTGACTGGCTGAGCATGGGCGTCGGGCTGCTGATCGTGCTTGCGCTGTTTGCGCTGGCGAGCTATCAGGCAAGCTCACTCAGAATCGGCGGGATATTCATAGGGATGCTGCTCGGGACGGCGTTGGTCCTCAACCTGATAGGCGCGGGGCTGATGCGATTATTGCGCCGCGCGCGACGACTGCCGTCATTTGTCCTGCGCCAGGGAGTTGGGAGCCTCTACCGACCTGGCAATCAGACGAAGGTGATCCTGATAGCGGTCGGGCTTGGCACGTTGTTCGTCACCGCGATGCGCCTGCACCAGGCGAATCTGACGCGCGAGTTGAATGTCGATCTCAACCTGGCCGCGGCAGATATGTACCTGCTCGATATTCAAAAAGATCAGCGCCAGGCCGTCGAGGAGACCGTCACGCGTCTGGCGGGCGCGGCGCCGGAGATCATTCCCATAGTGCGGACGCGTCTGGTCGAGATCAAACGCGCTCGTGACAACTTTCGGCCCCTTAAGGCAGCGGACCTCGACATATTCGGGCGTGAGCAGCGAGTTACTTACAAATCTGATCTGGCAAGGGAGGACGAGACGGTCGTCGCCGGCAAATTATGGGAGCCGACGCCCGGCGCCGAACCGGAGGTATCGGTGGAGTATGTTGCAGGCCGAGACTACAATCTCGCCGTCGGCGACCTGATGATCTTCGACCTTGGGGAGCGGTGCTTTGCGGCTAAGGTCACCAGCGTCCGTCGCAGAATGGGAGGTTTCTCGGTGACCTCCGCTTACTTTCGCTTTGGAATAATCTTCCGGCCCGGCGCGCTCGAAGACGAGCCGCAAACCTTAGTCAGCGCGTTCAAAGGCCCGCCGCCCGGCGCCGAGCGCGCGCTGTTACAAAGAGAGTTGGTCGATAGCTTCCCGAACGTTTTGGCGCTTGACGCCTATGATAATGCCGCATTTGTACGGAAGAAGATCAATGACGTCTCGCTCGCCGTGAATTTCCTCAGCGCCTTCGTCATCCTCTGCGGCGTGTTGATCCTGACCGGTTCGGTGGCGATGACCAAGATTCATCGCCTCTACGAAGCGGCGATCCTCAAGACGCTAGGCGCGGAGAAGAAGCTGATCGTTTACATTACGCTCATCGAATACGGCGTACTCGGTCTACTGGCCGGCGTGACGGGCTCGACCGCCGCGATTGCGTTGACGTGGTTGTACAGCAAGTACGGAGTAAAGGCTTCCTGGCAACTCATTCCCTCAATCAATCTCATCGGGGTGGCGGCGGCGCTGCTGCTGGTAATGGCGGTTGGCGCGCTATCGAGCTGGGACGTGATGACGAAGAAACCGCTCGGCATTCTGCGGGCGGAGTGAAGTCGCCGCCCAGACATGTTCGGCGCGACAATTGATTTTCGGGGCCGCGATTCGAGGGATTGACGATGCGCGATCTCCGAACTTAAACTCCTGTCTTAAGCGCAAGTGAGCGCAAACCGCCACGATGCCCACATTTGGCTACATCCCCGTCGTGACTAATTCTTCAAAAGCAGGAAACTCTATATGCCACACAATCTCTTCAACACGCTTCAGGAATTTGATCTCGGAAACGGAAAAAAGGGCAGGTTCTATTCGCTGCCCAAGCTGGAAAAGCAGGGCGTCGGCCCGATCTCGAAGCTGCCCGTCAGCGTTCGCATCGTGCTCGAATCGGTGCTGCGCAACTGCGACGGCCAAAAGGTCAAAGAAGACGACGTACGCGCTCTCGCCAATTGGAAGCCGGAGGCCCCCCGCGTGGCCGAAATCCCGTTCGTCGTGGCCCGCATAGTCTTGCAGGATTTCACTGGCGTGCCGCTGCTCGTAGACCTGGCCGCGATGCGTTCGACCGTGGCGCGCCTCGGCAAGAACCCGAAGATCATCGAGCCGCTGGTTCCTGTAGACCTGGTCGTTGACCACTCGGTGCAAGTCGACGTCGCCGGCGCGCCCGACGCGCTGCGGGAAAATATGGAGATCGAGTTCCAGCGCAACCGCCCTCGTTATCAATTTCTGAAATGGGGGATGCAGGCCTTCGACACGTTCAAAGTCGTCCCGCCTGGCATCGGCATCGTTCATCAGGTCAATCTGGAATACCTGGCGAAAGGCGTTCTTGAAAAAGAGGGCGTCTATTATCCCGACACGCTGGTCGGAACCGATTCGCACACGACGATGATCAACGGCCTGGGCGTGGTCGGATGGGGCGTCGGCGGGATCGAAGCGGAGGCGGGAATGCTCGGCCAGCCCGTCTACTTCCTGACGCCGGATGTCGTCGGCGTGCATATGACTGGCGGTTTGCGTGAAGGCGTGACCGCGACCGATCTGGTGCTGCATTGCACGGAGATGCTGCGCAAGGCGAAGGTCGTGGGCAAATTCGTCGAATACTTGGGCGAAGGCGCGGCTTCGCTCTCTCTGACCGATCGCGCGACGATCGCCAACATGGCGCCCGAATACGGCGCGACGATGGGTTTCTTCGGCGTTGACGAAGAGACCTGCAATTACCTCAAAGCGACGGGCCGCTCCAAGGAACAAATCGACGCGTTCCGCAATTATTTCAAAGCCCAGGGACTGTTCGGAATCCCGCGCAAAGGCGAGATCGAATACAGCCAGGTTTTGGAACTCGACCTTTCGACGGTCACTCCGAACGTCGCGGGGCCGAAGCGCCCGCAGGACCGGATCGAACTACCGTCGCTCAAGGATAAATTCCTCGACCTCCTGCAGCGTCCGACGTCCGACAACGGATACGGCAAGACGCCGGACGATTTGAAACATCGCTTTACGACGACCATCGGCGCGCGCGGCGTTTTGCGGCCGCCAGTGTCGGGCGGAGGCAATCAGAATCCCGAGACCGCGCCGGTCGCCAGAATCAACGGCGTGACCAGAACCAACACCAGCACACAGACCGAGATCGAGATGATGAACAATCGCCCGACGCCGGACCAACTGGAAGTGGCGCCTCCGGAGGCCTTCCCCAAAGCGACCGCCGACCTGGGCCACGGCGACGTGCTGATTGCCGCCATCACGTCCTGCACCAACACCTCGAATCCGAGCGTCATGCTCGCCGCGGGGCTGCTGGCGAAGAAGGCCGTCGAGAAGGGCCTGAGCGTCAAACCGCAGGTCAAGACTTCACTCGGCCCCGGCTCGCGCGTAGTTTCGGATTACCTGGCGAAGACGGGGTTGCAGCCTTATCTCGATCAACTCGGGTTCAATGTCGTCGGCTATGGTTGCACTACATGCATCGGGAACTCCGGCCCGCTCGATCCGAAGATCGAAGAGGTCGTCACGAAGAATGACCTGATCGCGGCGAGCGTCCTGTCGGGCAACCGCAACTTCGAGGCGCGCGTGCATCAATCGATCAAGGCCAACTTCCTGATGTCGCCGCCGCTGGTCGTCGCCTTCGCGCTGGCCGGACGCGTCAACATCAACATGGCCAAAGAGCCGATCGGCAAGGGCAAAGACGGCGAGGACGTCTATCTGAAAGACGTCTGGCCCAGCTCGAAGGAAATCGGCGCGGTGATCAGCGCGGCGACGGACGCCGCCACCTACAAGCGTCTCTATTCCGATTTCACGTCGGAAAATCCGCTGTGGAACGATATCCCGTCGTCGACCGGCGACATTTACGAGTGGGATGAAAGCTCCACCTATATTCAGGAGCCGCCGTTCTTCGAGGATTTCGGCATGAAGCCGGGAGTGATAGCGGACATCACCGGCGCGCGCCCGCTAGGCATATTCGGCGATTCGGTGACGACCGACCACATCAGTCCCGCCGGTTCGATCAAAGCGACGTCGCCGGCGGGGAAGTACCTGATCGAGCGCGGCGTCGATGCGAGCGATTTCAACAGCTACGGGTCGCGCCGCGGCAACGACCGCGTCATGACGCGCGGCACCTTCGCCAACGTGCGCATCAAGAACCTGATGGTCCCGGGCGTGGAAGGCGGCGTGACGAAGCATTATCCGGGCGGCGAACAGATGAGCATATACGACGCGTCAATAAAGTATCAGTCGGAGGGGACTCCGCTGGTCGTGATCGCCGGGCAGGAATACGGCACGGGTAGTTCGCGCGATTGGGCGGCGAAAGGAACGCGGCTGCTCGGCGTGCGGGCGGTCGTCGCCCAGAGCTTCGAGCGCATTCACCGCAGCAACCTGGTGAACATGGGCGTGCTGCCGCTTTGCTTCCGCACCGGGGAGAACGCGGCATCACTGAAACTCACAGGTCGCGAGACCTACG
>DASTMP010000189.1:0-5272 GCA_035714085.1 Blastocatellia bacterium | reverse complement strand
GAGTTCGAGGATGGCGTGTCGCACGGCGGGCAAAGTTGGCTGCGGCGGTGGGCCGTTGATTCTTTTTTTCCCGCTTCGCCGTTTTGAGGCGGCGGTATTGCAGGAAGGCATAGGCGATCATCGTCATGAGCGCATGACGGTGAAGACCTTGCCAGGATCGTCCTTCGAAGTGATCAAGGCCGAGTTCTTCTTTCATCTGCTGATGAGCCTGTTCGCATATCCATCGCGCCTTGATGGTGGCCGCCAAGGTGCGCAGGTCGGCCTTCGCCGGCAGGTTGGCGAGATAGTATTTCTTCTCCCCCGACATTCGGTGTTCGCCGATGAGCCAAGCCTCGTCGCCGGGCAGATGTTGTTGACCCTTGTCCCTGATCCGCTGTGGTGGTCCGTCGGCGACCCGGACGCGGACAGCAGCAAAACGAGCCTTGAGCTTGCCCTTTGTGCCGGTGCGCCAGCTGACGGTCTGCCATTTGGCAGTTGCCAGCAGGTCTTCGGCTGCGCTCGATAGGATATTGGGTATGTGCCGCTTGCGGGGACGGCCGCGCCGGGCAACCGGCCAGATCATCCGCACATCGGCAGGATACGCCTTAAGGTGACGCGGGATGCCCACCGCCCAGGCCAGTTTGCGAGCCGTGAGCCCCTGCCGGAACGGTGCGCTCATCCCATAACCGGCATCCGCCAGCACGCAACCAAAGCGCACGCCGGCCGCGATGATGCGATCCAACTCTGCCAAAGCCAGTTCCGGCTTGGTCCGTGCCTTCCGATATTCGGCCGGAACACCGGCCCGCCGCAGCCGAGCCCGGTTGCTCGTCCAACTCTCGGGCAGGAACAACCGTAACGCCAACATGAGCGGCACTTCGCCGCGTGCCAGCGTCAGCGAAACCAAGGTCTGGCAATTGGCGGTTTTGCCGAGCGCTGAAGCATATTGCGCAGCGACCCCCACCGAATGCGTGCCCTTTTTGGGAAGTGCGGTGTCGTCGATCACCAGCACGGCATCGCGGCCGCCAACCAGCCGAGCCGCCTGCACCAGCAGTTCTGTCTCCAGCGCCGCCGCATCCCACACCCCGGCGGCAATGAAGTGGTGCAATTGATCATAGTCGCCAAGTGCCAGCCGCTCCGCCATCGGCGCGATGCTCTTGCGCTCGCCGGGACCGATCAGCCCCGATACGTAGAGCGGACACATGCGTCGCCGCGCCTTGTGACCCAACCGATCCAGAAACGGCTTGAGCCACCGCCCAAGCTCTGCCTGCCAATCCAATGTCCTGCCAGCCATGGTCGGCTCCTCCAACAGCCGACCACCCATGAGTCACAGAAAAACTGATTTGGGAATCCCGGGTAGCTAAAAATCTGCCAAAGTAGTGCTAGGGTCCGGACTCAATTGAGCCACCAGATTACGATTGCGGCGATGAGCACGCCAGCGAGGAAGAGCCAATCGGTTTGTTGATCAGGGCTGCCATCAGTCGAGTCCCCCTACCTCGGCAGCCGCCGCTCGCCCCGCGGCGCTATCGCGAAAAATGACAGCGCCGAGCGCGGCGACCTCGACCACACCTACGATCTTGTTGCGACCGCCGCCGCGCGCCTCGCGCGCGCGTGAGGGCTGTCATTAAAGTGGATGCGGGGCTCCGGCTGGTTCTTGATCTGGGTCACATGGCGATCCCGAGCCCCAGCAGGTGCCGATCTCGGGGAACATGATGGCAAGAAGCTATGCCAGCGGCTTCCGCCATCGCGACGCGGCGACCCTGCCAATCGCAACCTCGCCGCACCGCAGGCGAAAGCTGCTGATAATTTCCCTCTCGCCGGGACCATGATGCTGTTGGTCCCTGAATCGGCGAAAGCGTCCAGGCAGCTTATTCAGGCGCAATGCGAGGGCTGATTGCGCGCTTTAGAACAAGGTCTGCTGCAATTGCAGGCCGTTCTCGCGGCGCCTCGGCCTTCGGGATCATCGCCTGCTTTGCTAGACGTTGGCACCGTGCGGCAAGCGCGATCATGCGAGCTTGACCGTCAACGTCTGTCATCTTGTCGGCGACTTGTAGCGCCGTAATAGCCCGCTCTAGCCAATACGCCGGATCGTTGAATACGAGCGGCATGAGCATTCGCTCCGCGCAGCGAAGGTGAGCCCTTCCAGCGACAGGCTTAGGGGGCTCGTCATGACCAAGAGCGGAGAGGACCCGACCTTGGCGGAGGGCTCGATTGAGCTTAGCGCCGATGAAAGAGAACGCCAACTGTTCTCGTCTATTTCTGGTTACTCGGCGAGCCAGCGTTTGATGCGCTCGCGATCACGGCGGTAAAGCCCTTCGGCTTTTTGCATGGTCGCCAGCAGCGCTCGCAAGGTCTCGGCGATCTCCGACTTGCCACGTCCTGCGGCTTCAAGGTCAGCGATGAGCCGCTCTTGCCTTTCGATGCTTTTCCGGATGGAAGCGATGTGCTGCTCGGTCTTGGCTAGCAGTTCCCGGAGTCGCTCGCGGCTTAGAGGCCAAGGCATACATTGAAACGCCGACTGCGTTCCGTCAGGCCCGCTCGCTATTCAGTCGCCGGTCTCCCGCTATGCTGCCTGATCGGAGTCCGTCCCCTCCTTCGCAAGGTGCGCTTCCCGCTCCAACGCGAGCATCTCCCAAGCTGTCGCCATTTCCTCAAGCTGCTGCCGGTGTTCTGGCTTTCTCAAGCGCCGGGCCAGTTGGCGGCAATCATCGGCAAGCCGCCGATATTCGGCTACTTTTCTCATCGTTCCCTCACCTCCGAGCCTCCAAAGACCTGAAGGTTAGATAACGGACATTCGGCGAATCAAGCGACGTTCGACAACCAAAAGTGCGCAACCTAATTGCTGGCTGATGGCTACTGCAATCGGATGTCCCGCGTCCGCCGGGATTCGCTCTTGGGCGCGTTATTACGTGGGCGCGGCGCTGGCGAGTATCCAGCCGAGCGCCGCGCCCTTGGGGGCGGAAAGGAATACAGGAATCATATGACCAAAGCGTCAGCGTCAAAACGGTTCACAAGTCGAGATCGGCTTCGGTTTTGCACTGTCATACCCTACTGCGGATTGGACCTGAACTCTTGCAGCGCGCTTAAATACAGGCCCGTCTCGGTACGAATCCCGCGTTGCGCCGCTTCGATGATATGCCGGGCAACCAGTTCGGTCATCTGGTCGGGCTTATTCGCCAGACCGAGATTGGCGCAGGCTTTTACAAATGCGGATGACATTTCTTCGATTGCGTCTGGATCAAACGCTTGATTATGCAGGAATGGCGTGATCGGCATCGCGGCGCTCCATGCGGTACTGTTACAGGCGGGAGCACAATCGGCCTCTCGTCTCTACTGATGATAACTCACGACAGCTCCAATAGCCGCTGCGGCATGCGAGCACCCGCTAACGGAGCCTTCTACTCATTTGGCGCGGACGGTTTGCCGCAGGAACCCATGCGCGGCGAAAGCTTTTCTCACTCAGAAGGTCGTCCTCGACTCGCCCCCCCATTCGCCGGATGACCTTCTAAGCCCCGCAATGATGCGGGGCTTTTATTTTCAGATCATACGTATCTGTTCGTCAGCGGTGCGCTGTTCGTTCATGACGAAAATGAGTAAAAGGCGTCAGGCCCGGTTTCCTGATGCGTTCTACGGGCGCACCAGAGCGCCATAACGGTCGGCGCCGCAACTGTGACAAGCAGCAACAGCCATGGCGGCGCGGCGATTCGGTTTCGGACGTGGAATTCGTATGATCGTCGCCGTGTCGCCTCTGGCGCCAGCCTGGGGGACCGTAGCCGGCATTGTGAACAAACGAAAAGGCCCCAGCCGAGGGGTCAGGAGTCGGCCAGGGCCCCATAGGGAGAAAGAACCCAGGAGGACACTATACATGAACAAAGCTTCGGCCCCGGTATCGTTCCGCGAAGATACCCCAGCGGCGGAAGGATGGGATGGCGTTCCGAATCTCACGTATCCGCGCCACGTGGTCGGCGACGGAAAGATAAGCTTCAATAGGGCCGCTGCCGGTGCGCCTGACGAGAAAATCGAACCGATAACCTCGTTGCGGATCCTGCCAACGCGCGCATTGACGGGGCGGTCATCGGCTAAAGGGCTGCCAAGCTGCCGATCTATTCGGAGAGGCTTGGCGGTTTAACGTGAGCGAATCCGTCAGATGCGAGTTCTGTTAGTTTAACGACCGACTGATTAAACGCCGCAAACCCCATAATGCCTTCTTCGAGCCGGTTACCGTCCGCATCCAGTTTTTGCTGCAGGCGTCGCAGCTCGCTGATGAGAGCGTCGATCTCCTGGCATGACATTGCGGAAGTACGCTGTAGATACATGCAGACACTGTCTGCCGTTAGCTCGACTCTAGGTGACGTGCCCGCAGCGGACCTATTCGCTTGAGCTTGGTCGCCGTCATTGTCCTTTAGGTCTGTCTCTACTGCTGCAAGAACGGCGGTGATACCCAACGGTTTGTTGATAGTCGTTGAGTTACGCAACTTCGTCATACTCATGATACAACCCTCCCCCTTCCTCATTTCTTCCAGAAACGTTAACACCAAACAAATAACAATCAAACAACAAACAAAATAATGGCTCAAATAGTGATGAAGTATGACTACTTTGCGGCCAACGCGAACGTCTGGTATGCGACTCTCAGCAGCTCTCTCATTGTTTTTGCGCCAAGCCTAGTTGCTGGACTCCGCCCCTCTCGTTGATCTGGATCGGGTTCGCGCAAGGCGGCGCCCCGGCCAATCGGAATCTCGCCGCATCGCCAAGCGAAGCTTCTAATAAATTTCGCTTCCGCCGGGAACCCAAAGCTGACGGGGCACCTAAGGGGCGGAAGCAATTCTAGCAGGATGACGACCCTGCGTCCCAAACTGAGGCGGCCTAAAGTCTAGGTCCGCCTTTGGGCGCAACCGCTTCTCAGCCTTGTTTGCGAGCTGGTCCCAATCATCTGCCCGTTTGAGCCAAACGTCTTTGCGTTCGGCATTTTCGGGCAGCCCTGCCAGTCGTCGGCAGGCTTCGGCTTTGAGGCGCAGTTGCGCTGGATCATCTGACATGCGGATGAAGCTGGACCGGCTCGTCTTTGATTCTAAAGGCGACGCCCCAGCCCTTTGACATCCTTCGACGCGAATTGATATTACCGACGCGACAACACCGCTGGCGGGGGCGACAACATGATCAAATCAGAACTGGTCCAGAAGATCACCGAGCAGAACCCGCACCTTTATCAGCGCGATGTCGAGAATATCGTCAACGCCATCCTGGGCGAGATTGTCGCCGCGATGGCGCGCGGTGATCGCGTCGAGCTGCGAGG
>DASTMP010000188.1:0-24512 GCA_035714085.1 Blastocatellia bacterium | reverse complement strand
CGAGCCAGTCGGAGTAGAACTGTTTGAAACGCGTCCGCCGCGCCGGCGAGATCTCGACCGGGTAAGAGCGGGACAGACTGCCCCGATCGGCGACGTAGCGCTCGATCAGGCTGCGCAACTCGCTCGAAGACGAGTCGAGGTCTTTCAGGTCGGGCGCGTCTGAAGCGGCGCCTGACGGTTTTTGTCCCGTCTCCAGATACGCGTTCGTCTTCGTGGTAAAGACGAGGCTTCCGACCAAAACGATCACCGCGATCAGACATGCGGCCATTCTCAATTTTCGACTCGACATTATCAGCATCTCCCTGTTGTCAGACTCGCTCAAATAAGCGCTTGGTTAAAAGTTTTGCGGTGTAAGATGTGGCGCGAGTTGTTTACTCGCGCCTTGGCGGCGCGGGCCGCGGGTCGGGCATTGTCATTCCCCCGAATGAAGTTGTCTTGTACGTCTCCCAGATGTCTTGTACCGGTTTATGGCGGCTTGCAAATGCTTTTAAGGGACGGCAGGCGGTACGGTACGGGGAGCGTCACTTTCCCGTACACGCAATCGCAAACTGATCCAAGACGCCGATCAGCCGAATGGCTGATCAATGGAAATGCTCTGCTTGGTGAACATCTTGGGGCCTTCTTCGGTAATGTAGAGGCAATCTTCCAGGCGAACGCCGAACTCGCCATAAATCGCGATCATCGGCTCGTCGCTGAAACACATTCCCGGCTGAAGCCTGGTCTTGTTGCCGCGCACGAAGTTGGTCCATTCGTGTCCGTCCAATCCGATGCCGTGGCCGGTGCGATGCGGCAACCCCGGAATTTTGTAATCGGGGCCGAAGCCTGCGTCGGTAATCACTTTGCGCGCGGCGGCGTCCACTGATTCGCAGGTCGCGCCGATCTTCGCGGCGGCCAACGCGGCGTCCTGCGCTTTGCGCTCCAGATTCCAGATGTCGGTCTGGCGTACGGTCGGTTTGCCGAAAACGAAGGTCCGCGTGATATCCGATTGATAGCCTTCGACGCCGCACCCGCCGTCCATTAACACGACGTCGCCCTCCTTGAGTTGTTGCGGCTGGACGCTTCCGTGCGGGAAGGCGGTGTACTTGCCGAAGCCGATCAGAGCCGAACCGGAGCCGCCCAACGCGCGGAACGCCGCGCTGACGTTAGCGCCGAACTCATATTGCGTCATTCCCTCTTTCAATGTCGCTGCGGCTGCCTTGAAAGCGGCGATGGTAATATCGTTGGCGCGCTGCATCAGAGCGATCTCGGCCGGCGATTTGATTATGCGGCAACCGGCTGTCACCGGGTCGGCGCTGACGTATTCGAGATTCCTGGCCTCATTGCGAATCCCGTCGAATAGAAAGAACCGCACCCTCTCTTCCATCCCAATGCGCCCCGTGCGAACGCCGCGATCCTTGAATATTTGCGCGACCATTTTGTACGGGCTCTCGTCCTCTTCCCAGGTGCGGACGTCCGAGCCGAAGCGGATCAGTTCGCGCGCGCGCATCTCCTCGAATTTAGGGCAGACCCAGGCCAACTCGCCGCGCGCCGGGATGACCAGCGCGAACATACGTTCGCTCTGCCCCCAGCGCACGCCCGTGTAATAAAACAGGCTCGGCCCTGATTCGAGGTAAATTGCGTCAATATTATTTTCGACCATCAGCCGCCGAGCTTTCTCGATGCGCGCCAATCGCTCGTTGTCGGTGATGGGCTCGACCTTGCCGGGCAATGGGCGCAGTTGGCGGATGGCGTCAGGAGTGTTTTGAGCGACAGCGTCGGCGGCGCCGAGGAGCGCCGCTCCGGCCGCGCCGGCTGAAAGTCCTAGGAAGTCTCTTCGATCTATGCACATATCGAATACAAAGACTCTTTTCAGACGCCGACAGTTGCGAAACAAATCGAAAATATTGGATCTAATTCGCTAAAGTCGACCGGCGGGGGCGCCAAAAAGAAGCCGGGCAGTTGTAAAAAGTTGCAAAACTTACGTCGCAGATCAGAATGGTCTTGTTATACTTCGCCATAAAAAAATGGAAGGGTCAGCAATCTCCAGAATCAGGGCGTTTCTGAAACGACGCGCATTCGCCATCGGCGGGTTGGCCGTGACCGTTCCGCTGCTCGTCATAATCTTCCTGCAATACCAGGCGCTGACCACATTGAACAAGACGCTCCCGGCTTACCGCAGGCAATTGATGAGGCAATATTTGATGTCGGTGGTCGAGGACTTCAGCAATTTCTACAGGGGCAACGCTGAAAGGGCTCTGGCCGTCCCGCTCGGCGCAATCGACCTTCCCAAGAGCGGCGTGATCAAGGATGACTATGACTGCGAGATGTCACAGAGAATTGTGACTCCAGTGGCCGAGCATTTCAAAAAGCAGGATTTCAAAGGCGTCAAAAGTTACTTCATCGCCGTGGCCACCGAGCATGAAGGCGTGGAGGGGAGCGAGATCTTCTTTTATGACCCGGTGAGCCAGGCCATGATCCGCGACTACGAAGTGATGGAGATGGTCGCTATCAAGGTCGCCTGCGCCCCATATATGGTCTACATTCGCAGGGGCTCCGAACTTATACCGCAGGCGCAGAGCGTTGACCGGGATCCGCGCGCGCGTCTCATGGTCAAGCCGATACTCAACGAACGGAACAAGGTCGTGGCAGTCGCCGGCATGACGATCGATTTCGAATACTTCCTCGACACGGTCCTCCCCGAAGCCATCCGCAAATCGCTGCCAGAGTTTCTGCCGCCCGAAGACCAGGACCCGATCACCTCTCTTTATTTCCTGTCGGAGTTTCAGATCGCGTACGACGGGAAAGGAACGCGGCTTGCGCTTTCAGAGGGTGAAAAGAAGATCAAGGCGGAGGCATACCAGCCGCTCATCTCCGTATTCTCGAATTCCAGCCTTTCTGTGCGGCTGAAAAACCTGACCGCCGAGCAATTTGCGCGGCGCAACTTCATGATCAACCTTTCGCTGTGGATAGTGATGACGCTCGCCCTGATCGCGGCCGTCGCGCTGATGCTGCGCACGGCGTCGCGCGAGATGAAGCTGACGCAGATGAAGGCCGATTTCGTCTCGAACGTCTCGCACGAACTGCGTACTCCGCTCGCCTCGATCCGAGTGCTAGCCGAGTTGTTGAACCTGGGCCGCGTCAACCAACCTGACCGCGTGCGCGAATACGGCGCTTACATCGAGAGTGAAGGCCGCCGCCTGACGAACGTCATAAATAACATCCTGGATTTTTCGCGGATCGAATCCGGGCGCAAGCTCTTCCAGTTCGAATCGTGCGACCTCAAAGAGTTGGTGAACGGGACGCTGGACGCTTTCGCCGTCCACCTGAAGCATAACGGATTTACGCTGTCATATGAAGCGCCTCAGACCGCGCTGCCCCAAGTCGTTCTCGATCCTGACGCGATCGCGCTCGCGCTGACAAACCTGCTCGACAACGCGATCAAATATTCGGGCGACGTGAAAGAGATCAACGTCAGCGTCACTCAATCTGAGGGTTTCGTGGCTGTGGCGGTAAGTGACCGCGGGATCGGCATAGCGGCTGATGAGCACGAGAGGATTTTCGAGAAGTTTTACCGGATAGGCGCCAGCCTGGTTCACGACGTAAAAGGCAGCGGCCTCGGTCTGTCTTTGGTCAAACACATCGTCGTGGCCCATCAAGGCAAGATCACCGTGCGGAGTAAGCCGGGCGAGGGCAGCACGTTCACGATCCATTTGCCGGTCGCGGATCAACAGAGCGAGCATCAGGCCGGACTAGCGAGTTCAGACGACGCGTTGAAGGGCATAGACGGCGCCGGTTACAAATTCACAGGTTGACCTGTGCCTCTCAGCTACTACTTTTTCTCCTTTAACTTGGCAGCCACCTTCTGAGTAGCCATCTTCAACACTTTCTTGATGTCATTGAATTGTGCAATTGGCAAATTTTCTGTTTCACGAGATACTTGAGCGCTTATTTGACCGCTCTTCCACATAATTCAGTGTTTTTCTCTGGTGAGTATTTTGTCCGCCCCAGTGGCCTTAATCTGGATCAACTCGTTGATCGAAACGTCCTTCAATCCGAGGTCTCGCATCTTTTTCACGTAATCGGCGGTTATGCCCATCGCTTTCATCTCGATCAACTTGTTCACAGGGATGTTTTCAAAACCAACCGAGCGCATTTCCTTGATGTAATCTTCGTTCACGCCCAGGGCCTTCAATTCGATCACCTTCCTCAGCGACAGGTCATCGAAACCCAGCGACTTCATCGAGCGGATGTAATCTGGATTTATCCCCATTGCCTTGATCTCTATCAGATTTTCAGCAGTCAGCTTGCCGAAGCCCCAATCCTGCGCTTCTCTGGCGAACACCGCGGTCACGCCCAACGCCCTCAGGCCGAACAACTGATGCAGAGTCGGCTTATCAAAGCCGAGCGATTTCAATTCGTTGATGAAGTTCGTGCTGACGTCGAGGGCGGCCATCGCGAAGAGATTTTCAGTCGTCAAGTCGTCGTATCCCAGGTTTCGCATAGTGGAGATGAATCCGCTGTTTGGCGTGAATCTAAATTCTCCGACTCCTTTGCCGTCTTTGAACAGCCCTTCGAAGAAGACCGTGCCCGCCTCACGCCGGAGCGTGAATTGCACATTCGAGTTGGCGTTCGGGTTGAGGCCGGTGAAATCCTCCAGCGGGAAATCGCTGCTCATCTGCGATCCGCCCCTTCGCGCGTCAGTATTTCGGTTGAGCGACAGCCAGAGCATGGGACCTTTGTCGGTCTGCTTCACTTTCGCAGTCCAATCGCCGCTGATCGTATCCTGAACGGCCGGCGACGGCGCGGTGTAACCTTGCGTGAGCAGGCCAAGGGCGGCTACCACAAGACCGATTGCCGAGATCATCAATGCCTTCTTCATCATTAATCTCCTATCTTAGGAGCGCAGGTCATTGGTTTATTCACTAATCGGTAGAGGCTCTTTCGTCCCGGAGGGACGATGGATATTAGCTGGTGGCGGAACCACCGGTACCATGTTCAATACTCATCCCAGCCCTGAAAGGGCGGCAGACTAGACTCGGTCCGTCGCCTCTCCAGGGCTGAAAAGATTATCTGCCGCTGGTACCGGTGGTTCCGCCACCGGCTAATATCCGCAGCGACTCCGGCGCAAAAGCTTGCGAAAACCCAATGGCCTGCGCTTCCAGGGATTTCAACGCTTCTCTCTGGTGATTATCTTGTCAACGCCTGTGGCTTTCAGCTCGATCAATTCGTTGATCGAGACGTTCTTCAACCCAGCAGCCCTCATCTTCTTTACGTAATCGGCGGTGATGCCCATCGATTTCATCTCGACCAACTGGTCGAGGGTGAGCTTGTCGAAGCCCAGCTCGCGCATCTCCTTGATGAAATCCGCGTTCACGCCGACGGATTTCACCTCGATCAGCTGTTTCAGCGACAGGTTGTCGAAGCCCAGAGCCTTCATCGAACGCGCATACTCCGGGCTGATGCCCATGGCCTTGATCTCGACCAGATCGTCCTTGGAGAGATTGCCGAATCCCCAGCCCTGCGCTTCTTTGACGAAGGATTCGTTCACGCCCATCGACTTCAGTTCGGTCAATTCATCCGCCGTCAGTTTGTCGAAACCTGCCCGCCGCATTGATTCGATGAATTCCTGATTGACGCCCACGGCTTTCAACTCGACAAGCTGTTCGATCGTCAGGTTGTTATACCCGGCCTGCTTCATCCCGTTGATGAAATCAGCGGACATGCCGATGGACTTCAATTCCACCAACTCTTCGATTGACGGATTGCCGTTCGTCCAACCCCGCGATTGTTTAACGAACTCTTCGTCAACGCCGAGCGAGCGCAGTTCAACCGCCTGTTTGATGGTCAGTTCGCTGTAGCCAAGTTTGCGAATTGATTCGATGTACTCCGGCGTCACTCCGACGGCCTTCATCTCGATCAGTTGCTCAACAGTCATCTCGCCGGATTTACCCTGCCCCTGCCCGGCGCCTTGACCTTGTCCCTGCCCGGTTCCCTGCCCAACGCCATCGCCATCGCCGATCTGCTTCTGGCTCTCTTCGGCTTCACGGGCTTTGTCACGCCCGTCTTGGTCCTGTTCAAAAAGATTCGCCGCGAACGTCGGGTTAGATGGGTTGACCGAATTGACAGAGGCATGGTCCTTTCGCGCCGAGGCCTCGGCAGAGCGCCACGGTTGGAGCATCGCCAGCGGCGCTGTCAAAACAGCGGCGATAACGGCCGCCAGAGCCACCTTCAGGCCGTTAACGCCGCGACGTCGCGCGTTCGGGTCCAATATCGAACGCACGCGACTCTCGAGATGCGAGCACGCCATTCCGACCGCCACCGGCGAGCCGCAATTCGCGGCGCCGAACGAGCTGGCGATCTCCACTAGATGGCTCGCGTAATCGGAAGCCTTCGCCCCGGTCTCCAGCACGTGATCGTCGCAAGCAAGCTCGCGTTCGACACGCAACCGCCACGCGGCGAACCAGACCAGGGGGTTGAACCAGTAGACAGCGCAGGCCAGTTGCGCCAGCGCCTGCATCAAACAATCGCGCCGCTTGACGTGGGTCAACTCGTGCGCCATCACGATCCATCGGCATTCCGTGGACCATTCATCAGACTCTTTCGGCAATAGCACAGCCGACCGCATCAATCCCCAGGTCATCGGCATCGAGATTCGGTCGGTCTTAAAAATCCTGACGCGCCGCCGCAGACGCAATCTGGTAGCCAGGGTCCGCGCCAGAAAGATCCACGAGCTTTCGACGCCCTGCGCCCGCCGCGTCAACAACCAGACTCTGGCCGTGCCAACCGCCATCCGCGCCATCACCACAAACGCCCCAGTCAACCAGGCCAGCGACAGCGCGATTTTCCAATCGAAATCATTCCTGGAAGGCGCGACAGAGTTCGACGCCGCATGGAACAGTGGCGAGGTTAGATTTGAGGCAGGAGATTCCGTTCCGACATCTAAGGACTGGCGCTGAGCGCGCAGGCGAGCCTCGGGCTCCCGCCCGCGCTCGGATTCCGGCGCCGCCGCGACCGCCCCGAAAGCGGCAGGCTCGCGCGATCCATCACTAACAGAGACATCAGCAGAGGCGTTAACAAGTGTCGCCAATGACGGCAGCGCCGCTATTCGCCAGGACGGCAGCGCGATCGATAGCGCCGGCAGCGCCAGCAAACTTGCCATCGCCACGCTCCAAACCAGGTGCCTGGACGAGGCCGATGCCCTGCGCAACGAGCGGGCGCCCAATCCTGCGGCCGATAAAATTACGACGCTTTTGATCAAGGTATCGAGCATCAGTTGAAGCAACGCGATTGATTGCGACGACAGGCGAACCATATTCACCTTCCTTCCTTTCTGGCTTCCTCGATCAATTCCGAAAGCCTGTCCAGTTCTTCCTGTGAGATTTTCGAGCGCGACACGTCGAGCAGAGTGGCGACGGCTTGTTCGATCGAACCGTCGAAGAAGGTTTGCAATATCTGTTTGAGCGCCGATTTCTTCGCCCGGTCGCGGGCCAGCGTGGGTTTGAAGACGTAGCGCTGGCCGTCCTGCTCGTGGCGCAAATGGCCCTTCTCTTCGAGCAATCGCAACATGGCTCGGACCGCCGAATAGCTCGGCGGGTCGGGAAGGCTCTCCATCACCTCCACCGCCGTGGCCTGACCGCGCTGATAGATGATGTCCATGATCTGCCGCTCGCGGCGACTCAGATTAATGTGGGCTTGCTTGCTCATCTGCGGCTCCTGCGGAAATTAACCACGTAGTAACGAATGAATCGTTACTACGTGGCGTGCGCTCCTCTCAATTCGTGACGACCTCTCTCAATAAGCGCGACGCCCGTCGGGCGCCAGCGTGCTAAAAATTTAGCACCACCTCCTGGCGCAGGTCAAGCGCAAAATGCTATTTTTTTAGCATCACTCGCTCCGCAACACGACCATCGGGTCAACTTTCGTCGCCCGCCGCGCCGGGACCAGACAGGCCAGCAGCGCCACGCCGGCGAGCAGCAGCGTGACGAAACCGAACGTGATCGGATCGGCCGCGCTGACCCCGAAAAGCAGCGAGGTCATCAACCGCGCCAGCAGCAAGGCGCCAAGGAGTCCCAGCCCGATCCCTGCGCCGACCAGTTTCATTCCCCGGCCGACGACGAGACGCAGAACGGCGCCGGCTTGCGCGCCGAGCGCCATCCGGACGCCGATTTCGCGCGTCTGTTGTGTGACCGACCACGAAATGACGCCGTAAATCCCGACCAGCGCCAGAACGAGCGCGACGGCGGCGAAAACCCCGAGCAGCGTCAGGTTCAGCCGCTCAGGGGCGATCGACTCCGCGCGAATCTGCTCCAGCGTGCGGACGCTATATATAGGCTGATTGGGATCGACGTCCTGCGCCTGTCGCCGCACGGACGCGATCAATTGCTCGGGGACGAGTGTCGTCCGCACAGTGAAGATCATCCCGCTGAACGGAAACTGCCGAAACGGGAAATAGCCCTGCACACGATCGGAGTTATTGCGCAGCCCTTCCATCTTGACTCGGCCGACGACTCCGACGACCGTTAACGCTGTGGAGAGCGGGTCATCGCTCCTCCCCAGTCTGACCTGCTTGCCGATGGGGTTTTCGTTCGGCCAGTAGCGCCTGGCGAACTCTTCGTCAATGACGATTGACCGCAACCCGGCCAGGAACTGCTGGAGCGGAGATTTGCCTTTCAAGTCCTCCGGCCTGAGATGCGCGCGGTTGTCCCGATCATCGAACCAACGCCCGCGCAGCAGCGGGATGCGCATCGTTTCAAAGTAGCCGACGTCAGCAACACAGGCCTCCATCGAGGGCGTTTGCGATAGCGGCGGGTCTGGTCGTCCGGCGACGGTAAAGCTCGTCTGCCAACCGTTGGAGCCGAGCGGCAGGCCCGACGACAGGCCGACCGATTGCGCGCCGGGCAGGGCCGCGATCTTCTCTTTGACCTGATTGAAAAAATTGATGCGCTTGTCCAGTTCCGTGTCGGGGTAATTCCGCTCCGGCAGCGAGATCGCAAAACTGAGCGTGTTTTCCGTGGCAAAACCGGGATTGACCTGTTGCAGGCGGAAGAAACTGCGAATCATCAGGCCAGCGCCGACCAACAGGACGAGCGTCAGCGCGATCTCCGCCATGACCATTCCGCTGCGCAGCCAACGTCGGCGCCCTGTGGCGCCGCGCCCGGTCTCCTTAAGCGCCTCCTGCACGTCAGCATGGCTCGATTGCATAGCGGGCGCGAGGCCGAAAACGATGCCCGTCAGGATCGAGACCGCCGCAGTGAAGAGCAGCACGCTCCTGTCCAAACCGATCTCCGCGACGCGCGGGATCGCGCCTTCTGGGCTAATCGCCAGAATCGCCGTGACGCCCCATTGCGCAAGCAACAACCCCAGCCCCCCGCCGGCGAGCGCAAGCAGCCCGCTCTCGGTCAGCAACTGCCGCACGATGCGCCAGCGCCCCGCGCCGAGCGCGGCGCGCACGGCCATCTCCCGCTGCCGAGAGGAGGCGCGCGCCAGCGTGAGGCTGGCGACGTTGGCGCAGGCGATCAGCAGCACGAAACCTACGGCGCCGAACAGCACGTAAAGCGACTGTCGGATGTCGCTCACGTAATTTTCCAGCAGCGGGATGATTGTCGCGCTGGCGCCTGTGTTGGAGCCGGGGTACTCTTTCTCCAGGGCCGCGGTAATGTTCTTCATGTCCGCGCGCGCTTGTTCCAACGTCACGCCGGGCTTCAACCGCGCCAGTGCGGACAGCCCCGGATGGTTGCCGCGCTGTTTCCACGTCTCCTGATCGGAAAGTGGCCCGACCGGCGTCCACATCTCGACGCGGGTGGGGAAAAGAAATCCTCGCGGCATCACGCCGATCACTGTGTAGCCGCGGTCGTTGAGCGTAATCGAGCGCCCGATGACGGAAGCGTCGGCGCCGAAGCGTCGCTGCCACAGCCCGTGGCTGAGCACGACGACCGGACTCGCGCCTGGCTTGTCTTCGTCGTTTGTATAAACGCGCCCCAGCGCGGCTTTGACACGCAGCGCGGCGAACACGTCCGCCGACATCTGCGCCACGCGCAGCCGCTCCGGCTCGCCGCTGCCGGTCAGAGTGTAGTTCTCACGATTGTAAACGCCGATCTTCTCGAAGACGCGGTTCTGCGCCCGCCAGTCGGTGAAGTTCGGGTATGAGATGGACATCTCCCCGAAATGCGCGCCGTATTCGGTCAGCAGCGTCAGCTGATCCGGCTCTTCATAGGGCAGCGGCCTGAGCAGCACACTGTTGACGACGCTGAAAATCGCCGTGTTCGCGCCGATGCCCAAACTGAGCGTAAGCGCGGCGATCAATGTGAAGCCGGGATTCTTCACCAACATTCGGGCGCCGTAGCGCAGGTCTTGCCAGAGTGTTTGCATAATTCCTCCCGTATCAGGTGTCTGGTGTCAGCTGTCAGCTGTCAGTAAAAGAATGACTTCGCAGATTCCGGTCTGAAGCCTGAAACCTGAGACCTGACACCTGAAACCTATTCGGTTCTGAGCGCTATCATCGGGTCCACCTTCGTCGCCCGCCGCGCCGGCAGCGAGCAGGCCAGCAGCGCCACAATCGCCAAAAGCAAAGCGATCGCCATGAAGGTGATCGGGTCGGTCGCGTGGACGCCGAACAGCAAGCCCGTCATCAAGCGCGTCGCCGCAATCGCCGCCACCACCCCTATGCCGACGCCTATCCCGGCCAGCATCATTCCCTGCCGGACGATCAGCCCGAGCACGTCGCGCGTTTGCGCGCCCAGCGCGACGCGGATCCCGATCTCCCGCGTGCGCTGCTCCACCGTGTAGGACATCACTCCGTAGACGCCAACCGCCGCAAGCAGCATCGCCACTAGCGCAAACAGCCCTAGCATGAGCATGGCGAATCGCCGCCGCGCCAGCGATTCCGAGAACCACTGGTCCATCGTCTTAACGTCGTAAATTGGCAGATTCGGATCGATTGCCCGCGCCTCACGCGTTATGGCGGCGGCGGCGCCGGCAGGGTCTGCGGTCGTGCAGGCCACAACGGACAACGAACCTGCGCCGCTCTGCAAATGCGGAGTGTAGAGCGCGACGCGGGAATCGGTATCCAGCGCGTAATGTTTGACGTTTCCCACAACACCGATGACGGTCATCCAGGGGGCTTTGCTCTGGGGGCCGCCAAATTTCAACCGCTTGCCGATGGGGTCCGCGTTGGGCCAGTAAGTGCGGGCCATATTCTCGTCAACGATCACAACCTGCGCCGATTCTTTTGTGTCCTGCTCGGCAAAGAAGCGCCCGCGGATTAGCGGGATCTTCATCGTCTCGAAATAGCCCACGCTGGCGTTGCGCCCGTCAGCCTGAATCATGCTCTGCCCCGACGAGGCGTCATAGCCTTCAATCGTGATGCTGCCCCAGCCGATGCCACCGGTGAGCGGCAAGGTGGAAACGCCTCCCGCCGCCTCGACGCCCGGCAGCCGCCGTATGCGCTCCCACAGTTGCTGGTAAAAACTTACGCGGCGGGCTTCTTCCGAGTAAGCCGGGCCGATCAGAGCAATGCGCATCGAGAGGACGTTTTGCGGCGTGAATCCCGGGTCCACATGCTGTACGCGAACAAAACTGCGGATCAACAGTCCTGCGCAGACCAACAGGACCAACGACAACGCGATCTCCGTGACGACCAGCAGATTGCGCAACAGGCGCTGGCCGCCGCCCGCAAGGCTGCGCCCGCCTTCCTTGAGCGTCTCGCTCAAATTCATCCGTGAACCGCGCAGCGCCGGGGCCAGCCCGAATAGAACTCCCGTCAATACTGCGACGGCGGCGGTGAACGCCAGCACTCGATTGTCTACGCCGACGGCCGCCAGGCGCGGAATGTTGCCCGGGTTGAGCCAGCGCAACATCCCCAGCCCCCAGACCGCAAACAGCAAGCCGAGCGCGCCGCCCGCCATCGACAACAGAACGCTTTCGGTCAGCAGTTGCCGCGCCACGCGCCAGCGTCCCGCGCCGATGGCCGTGCGGACGGCCATCTCTTTTTCGCGCGCCGCTGCGCGCGCCAGCAGCAGGTTCGCCACGTTGACGCAGGCGATCAGCAGCACACAGCCGACCGCGCCCAGCAGGACGTATAGCGCCAGGCGTACGTCGCCAACCGCCTGTTCCAACAAAGGGCGAATGCTGAAACTGAAGCGGCGGCTCTGCGGATAGCCGTCCGGGAATTGCTGCTCCAACCGGCGCACGGCCAGATTCAATTCGGTTTGCGCCTGTGCGATGGTCGCGCCTGGTTTAAGCCGCGCCAGCACGTTGTAATTTTCGTCACCGTGGTTGTTCATCCTGTCCACGCTCAGCGGCAGAGGCATCAATATCTCCGCATGCGCCACGCTGCCCACCGTCGGCATCACTTCGTGATCGAGCGAGAAGTCCGGCGGCATCACGCCCACAATGACGTATCCGCGACCGTTGATCGTGAGCGTGCGTCCCAGCGCCTTTGGGTCGCCGCCAAATCGGCGCTTCCAGAAGCCGTGACTCAGGATCACCGTCAGCGTTTTATCCGGCGTGTCTTCTTCGGGCGTGAAAACGCGCCCCATCGCCGCCTGCGCTCCGAGCAGTGAAAATACCGCGGAAGAAGCTCGAATCGCGCCCAATCGCTCCGGTTCGCCGTCGCCGGTGACAATGACATTGCTCCCCTGAGCCAGGGCGAGTTGTTCAAAGACGCTGTTTTCAGACTTAAGCGCGGAGAATTGTCCCGGCGAAGGCCAGTCCTGAACTACATTCGCGCCCGGCGAATGCGTCCAGATGATCGCCAACCGCCCGGCGTCGCGGTATGACAGCGGATTCAACAACAGTCCGTTGACGATGCTGAAAATCGCCGTGTTTGCGCCGATGCCCAGGCCGAGCGTGAGCATGGCGATCAATGTGAATCCGGGATTCTTCACCAACATTCTGGCGCCGTAGCGCAGGTCTTGCCATAGTATCTGCATAATTCCTCTCAAAGAAGGTGTCAGGATCAGGCGCCAGGTGTCAGTAAAAGAATGACTTCGCAGATTCCTGTCTGAAGCCTGAAACCTGGAACCTGGAACCTGAAACCTGACAACCGACACCTATTCGCATCTGAGCGCTATCATCGGATCAACTTTCGTCGCCCGCCGCGCCGGAACCCAACACGCCAACAGGGCAACCAGAGCCAGCAGCGTCGCCACGCCGACAAACGTCATTGGATCGGTCGCGCTCACCTCGAACAACAACTTCTTCATCAACCGCATCAGCGCCAGCGCCGCCATCAGTCCCACCGCCAGGCCCAGCGCGACGAGCCGCAGTCCCTGTCCGACGACGAGCCGCAGCACATCCGCGCTTTGCGCGCCCAACGCGACGCGGATGCCGATCTCTCGCGCCCGTTGGGCTACGCTGTAGGCCATCACGCCATAAAGGCCGATGGCGGCCATCAGCAGCGCGACCGCCGCGAAAACCGCAATCAGCGTCAGCGTGAAGCGACGCTGCGCCGCCGAAGTCGAGACCAACTGCCGCATGGTGGCGATCTTGTGAAGTGGAACATCAGGATCGAGCGCGTGGATGGCCTGGCGCACGGGGGCGGTCAGCGAGCCTGGCTCAGCGGTAGTGCGAACGACCAACTGCATATACGAGTCCGTCCACTGCGCGTGCGGGACATAAGCCTGCAGGTCGGGCGCCGTTTCCAGATTGTAGTGGTTTACGTCGCCGACGACGCCGACGATGACGCGGAGCGGACTTTCAAGACCGCCCAGTCGGATGCGCTTACCGAGAGGATCTTCATTGGGCCAGATACGCTGGGCCGCCGTGCGATTGATGAGCGTCACGAGAGGCGCGTTGGCGCCGTCCTGCTCGATGAAGCCGCGCCCGCGCAACAACGGAATGCCCATTGCGCGCAGGTAATCAGGGCTGACGCTGTAGCGTTCCGCGCTGGGCGCTTCCGCCGGATTGGCCAACGGCTTCTCTTCGACGTGGAAGCCGTACATATCCATATTGCCGCCGAAGGGCAGGTTGCTGACGACACCGGCGGCCTCGACGCCTGGCAACGATTCGATGCGCTTGACGGCTTCGCTGTAAAAGGCGCGCACCTGCGCGTCATCGTTATATTTCTTCGCGCTCGACGCCGGAATCATCATCGTCAGCAGATTGCGTGACTCGAAGCCCGGCCTCGTGTCCAACACATGCATGAAACTGCGAATGAGCAATCCCGCGCCGATGAGCAGCGCCAGCGCAAACACGATCTCGGCGACGACGAACGACTCGCGCAAACGACGCTGCCTTTTGCTTGGCGAGCTTTTGGCGCTCTCTTTCAGAGCGAGCTGCGCGTCCTGCCGCGCCGCCTGCAACGCCGGAGCAAGACCGAAAAGCAATCCTGTCAGCAGCGACACGAGCAGCGTAAATACGAGCACGCGCGCGTCGGTCGTGACCGTTTGTAACTGCAACATCTTCGCCGGGCTGAGACCGGTCAGCAAATCAGTTCCCCACAACGCCAGCAACAACCCCGCGCCTGCGCCTGCTAACGAGAGCAGCAAGCCCTCCAGCAATAACTGCCGCGCGATGCGCCACCGCCCTGCGCCCAGCGCAGCGCGAATCGCCATCTCTCTTGCGCGCTCGCTCCCCGCGGTGAGCAACAGGTTCGCGATGTTCGCGCATGCGATCAACAACACCAACCCGACCGCGACCAACAGGAGGTACAACGCGGGACGAATCGCGCCGGTGAATTGATCCTGCAAGCGCGCGACGTTGATGGCTGGAGTCGCATAGGTCGTCGGATGTTCGCGCGACATCACGTTCATAATCGCGCTCATCTCGGAGCGGGCCTGGGCCAACGTAACGTCCGGCTTGAGCCTGGCAATCGCCTTGAGATGCTCGCAACTGCGACAGGCGAAAGGTTGAGTGATGTCATAACCAACCGGCCCCCAGATTTCGGCGGCTTCCTGGAAATTCGCCGCGAGGAAGTCTGTAAAGCTCGGCGGCATGACGCCGACGACGGTGAACGGCTGATCGCTCAGGATGAGTTGTTTACCCACCACCTGCGGATCGGAGTTGAAGCGCCTCTGCCAGAGCGTGTGGCTGATGACGACGACAAAGCGCGTATCGGGCCGGTCTTCTTCGACGCGGAAATCACGGCCGAGCGCGGGGCTGACGCCGAGCAATTTGAAGTAGTCCGCCGACACACGCAGCCCCCGAATCACCTCCGGCTCGCCCTGGCCGGTCAACGCGCCACCCCACGATCTGATGACAACCATCCGTTCAAATGATCGGCTGCGCTCGCGCCAATCCACAAAGGTCGTGTAGCCGGTGTTGCCCAAGGCGCCATCCTTATCTTCACTCGTGGACAACACCACCAACCGGTCAGAATCGTGATAAGGCAGCGGGCGCAACAGCACGGCGTTCACCACGCTGAAGATCGCCGTGTTCGCGCCGATGCCGAGCGCCAGCGTAATCACAGCGATCAGCGTGAAACCGGGCTTCTTCATCAATATTCGCGCGCCGTAGCGCAGGTCTTGCCAGAGTGTTTGCATAAGTCCTCCAGAGCCAGGTGTCAGGTTCCAGGTTCCAGGTTTCAGACAGGAATTTGCGAAGTCATTCTTTTACTGACACCTGACACCTGACACCTGACACCTATTCACATCTGAGCGCGATCATCGGATCAACCTTCGTCGCCCGCCGCGCCGGAATCCAACACGCCACCAGCGCAACCAAAGCCAGCAGCGCCGCCACGCCGGCGAACGTCATCGGATCGGTCGCGCTGACCTCGAACAACAGATTCTTCATCAACCGAGTCAGCGCCAGCGCCGCCATCAATCCCAGCGCCACGCCCAGCGTGACGAGCCGCAGCCCTTGCCTGATGACGAGTCGCAGCACATCCGCGCTTTGCGCGCCCAACGCGACGCGAATGCCGATCTCCAGCGTCCGTTGCGTGACGCTGAAGGCCATCACCCCGTAGAGGCCGATGGCGGCCAGGAGCATGGCCACGACGGCGAATAGCGCCATCAGGGTCGTGTTGAACCGCTCCTGCGCTATCGAACCGGCAATGACCTCTCGCATCGTTCTGACTCTGAAGACCGGCGCGTCGGGATTGACGGATTGCGCAGCGCGGCGAACGGCCTCGCTCAAACTTGCGGGATCGACACTTGTCCGCACGACCAATGAGACTTGCTGGCCGAAGGCGCGCTGCATGTTCGGGAAATAGATTTCAGGGCTGGGCGGCAGATTCAACGCCCCTTGTCGCGCATCGCCGACGACTCCGACGACCTCACGCGGACTGTTAAACGCAATCAGCCGCTTTCCAATCGGGTCATCTCCTGGAAAGAAACGGCGCGCGAGGGTCTCGTTGATCAGAATAGTGGCGGGACTCTGCGATGTGTCGCGTTCGCCGAACGCGCGGCCTTTCAGCAGCGGAATGCCGATGGCGTTGAAGTAATTTGGAGTGACTGACTTCCACTCCGCTTGTGGGTCGTTGGCCCAGTTCACATTCGGGTCCCCTTCAATTCTGAAACTGCCGGCCGAGGCGCTGTCGCCGGTCACCGGCAGATCATTGATGACGCCGACCGATTGCACGCCTGGCAAAGCGGCGACCTTTTGTTCGATTGCGCGCAGAAAATCGCCGCGCTCCTGAAGCCTCTGCCGATCGCCGTCTTCGCCTTTCGGATAAGCTGAGGCGGGCCGGCGCGGGTAATTGATGTCTGCGGTCAAGAGATTATTCGTCTCGAACCCCGGATTGACTTGCGCCAGCCGCTTAAGGCTGCCGATTAACAAACTGGCGCCGACCAACAAGACCAGCGACAATGCGATCTCCGCGATCACCAACGCGCGCCGTAACCACGCCTGCGACAGGCTAACGCCTGCGCCGCGCGCGCCTTCTTTCAACACTTCATTCAATCCGGCCTTTGACGATTGCCAGGCCGGAGCCAGACCGAACACGAACCCGGTCATCAACGAAATCAGCAGCGTGAAGCCGAGCGCCCACATATCAATCCGCGCCTCACTCACTCGCGGCAGGTTGGCGGGCGCCGTGGCGACTAGAAGGTCGACGCCCCAGGAGGCTAGCAGGATTCCGGATGCGCCGCCCAAAAGCGCCAGCAACACGCTCTCGGTCAAAAGCTGGCGCACGATACGGAAGCGACTGGCCCCGAGCGCCGTGCGAACCGCAAGCTCCTTCCGCCTCGCGCTCGCGCGCGCAAGGAGCAGGTTGGCGACATTCGCGCAGGCGATCAGCAGCACAAAACCGACGGCGCCCAGTAACACCCACAGCGCCGTGCGAATGTCGCGCACCTGCTCTTCCAGCATCGGCGAAATGAGAATGCTTAACTTGTTGTGACTGGAGTATTGCCGCGCCAGCGCGGCGGCGATTTGATTCATCTGCGCCTGCGCTTGATCTTTCGGCACGCCATCTTTCAACCGTCCGATCATCATCAGAAAGTTGCTCGTCCGATCGCCGCCTCTACCAACAAGTCTGGCCGGCGTCCAGATTTCAACGCGGCGAGGAAACTGAAAATGCGGCGGCGCGACGCCCACAACTGTATGGGCCTCGCCATTAAGCTTGATCGTTTGGCCGACTACGCGGTCGTCGCCGCCGAACCGCCGGCGCCACAACCCCTCGCTGATGACGGCGACCCGCGCGCTGTCCGCGTTGTCATCCGCCGGCAGGAAGAATCGCCCGCGCGCTGGACTGACGCCGAAGAGCGCAAAGAAGTTCGCCGTCACACGTCTGCCGATGACGCGCTCGGCCTCATCAATATCGGTCAGGTTGAACGTTTCGCCGAAATGCGCCGCAAAACTCTCGAAGACCTGTTGCTGCGCCGCAAAATCCAAAAACGCTGGAATCGACACGGGAGAGCGTTCCACCGGCGGCTGCATGCGATAGACGTAAACCAACCGGTCAGGATCGCGGTAAGGCAAGGGCCGTAACACGACCGCATTCACCACGCTGAAGATCGCCGTGTTCGCGCCGATGCCTAGCGTCAGCGTAATCACAGCGATCAGCGTGAAACCGGGCTTCTTCAACAACATTCGCGCGCCGTACTGCAGGTCTTGCCAGAGTGTTTGCATAATTTCCCCCAAAGCCAGGTGTCAGGTGTCGGTTGTCAGGTGTCAGGATAGAGTCTGCGGCGCTAATTCTTATCTGAAACCTGGAACCTGGCACCTGACACCTGACACCTATTCGTAGTGAAGCGCGACCATCGGGTCCACCTTCGTCGCGCGCCGCGCCGGGATGTAACAAGCCAACAGCGCCGCCAGGGCCAGCAGCGCCGGCATTGCGATGAAGGTCAATGGGTCGGTGGCCCCCACGCCGTAGAGCAACCCCGAGATCAGTCGGGTCAGTCCGAACGATCCCAACAGGCCCAGGCTCACGCCGGTCAAAGTCAGCGCCAGCCCTTGCCCGATGACCATTTTCAAGATGTCGCCGGCGCTCGCGCCAAGCGCCATTCGCACGCCGATTTCATGCGAGCGCTGCCGGACCGTGTAGGAGATCACGCCGTAAACGCCGACCGCGGCCAGCAGCAGCGCCAGCGCCGCGAAAAGGCCGAGCAGCAAGGCGTTGAAACGCGGCTGCGCAATGGATTCTCCCAATCGCTGCTCCATCGTCTCGACGTTGTAGACCGGCAGGTTGCGATCTAAGGCCCAGACCTCGTTCTGAACGGCATTGACCAGACTGAGCGGCGCGGCGGTCGCGCGCACGACAACGCTCATGCTTCGGTAAGAGAATTGACGATGAGAGAAATAAACAGCGGGCTCAGCCGTCTTGCTCAGGCTGCTGTTCTTCTCGTCGCCGACGACCCCGACGATCTCCATCTCCAGCGAGCCCGGCATCACGCGGCCCAGCGGGCCGTATTGCCGCGCCAGAGTCGTAATGCGCTTGCCGACCGGGTTTTCGTTCGGGAAATAGCGGCGCCGAAGCGCTTCGTTGATGATCACCACCCCCGGCGCGTCGGCCTGGTCGCGGTCATCGAACCGCCGGCCGCCGAGCAACGGGATGCCCATCGTTTGAAAATAGCCCTCACTGACTGGCCGGTGCTGCGCGACAGGCTCTTCTCCCTGCGCAGGCGGTCGCCCTTGAATAAGGAACTTTGTTGGCCATCCTCCTTCGAGCGGCATAAAGCCCGTGGCGTCGGCCGATTGCGCGCCGGGCAAGGACTTCAAGCGCGCGATAAGCGCGGAGTAAAGCTCCGAGACCTGGCGCCAGTCGCGGTAACTCGAAGATGGAAGCTGAAGGTTGAAGGTCAATAAATTGTTGGGATTGAAACCTGCGTCTACGCGCTGCAACCGCATAAAACTCTTGAGCAAAAGCCCAGAGCCGAGTAACAACACCATAGCGATGGCGACCTCGGCTATCACGAGCGCGCCGCGAACGCGGCCTCCGCCGGTTTGTGAATCGCGCCCGCCTTCCTTCAAAGCGCGGTTGAGATCGAATCTGGACGCGCTCAACGCAGGAACAATGCCGAAGATCAATCCAGTGAGTAGCGAAACGCCGAGAGTGAACGCCAGGATCGGCGCATTGACAATTAGATTATCGAGTCGCGGAATCTCGATGGGGTTGAGCTTCAACAAAATATCGGAGCCCCAGGCGGCGATCAACAACCCGATCACGCCGCCCAGCATCGCCAGCAGGACGCTTTCGGTAAGCAGTTGGCGCAGGAGCCGTCCGCGCGTCGCTCCGATGGCCAGACGAATCGCAACCTCCTTTTCCCGCGCGCCGGCGCGGGCCAGCAGCAGATTGGCCACGTTGGCGCAGGCTATCAGGAGCACCAGTCCTACCGCGCCGGACAGGACCAGCAACGCGGGGCGGAAATCGCCGACGAGTTGGTCACGCAGCGACACAACGGCGGCGCTCCAATCTTTATTCGACTGCGGATTCTCCTGCGCGATGCGGGTTGACAGCGCGTTCATCTCCGCCTGCGCCTGCCGCAGAGTGACGCCGGGTTTGAGCCTCGCCACGACTTCAAAGAAACGCGCGTTGCGATTATGTTGGCGCGGCTCCCAGCCCAGCGTACACCAGACCTCTGTCGCGTTGGGATAATTGAACCCCGGCGGCATCACGCCGATAACGGAGTAACTGCGACCGTCGAGCGCGATCGCCTTGCCGAGAATATTCGGGTCGGAGTTGTAACGGATCCGCCACAACTCGTGTCCGATGACCGCCAGACGTTCGCCCCCGGGACGATCTTCGCCCGGCTGAAATCCGCGCCCGATGATTGGCCGCGCGCCCAACACGTCGAAGAACTCGTCGGTCACGTCAATCGCGCGGACGCGCTGCGGCTCGACGCCCGTATCGGTAAGGTTGACCTGTGGATACCACCAGCCCGCGATCTTGTCGAAGAGATGTTTCTGCTCACGCCAATCGCAGTAGGTGACGGGTGACGCCTGGCTCTGCTCCAGACCGCGCGATAGATTGCGCTCCCACATCATGACCAGTCGATCCGGTTCCTCGTAAGGCAACGGTCTGAGCAGCGCCGCATGGACGACGCTGAAGATCGCCGTGTTCGCGCCGATGCCCAATGCCAACGTGAGCGTAGCAATCAAGCTGAAGCCGGGATTCTTCAATAAAGTGCGCGCGCCGTAGCGCAAGTCTTGAATCAAGGTTTGCATAATCCCCCAGGAAACAGACAGGATTCACAGGATTTGCCGGAATTTGGCGGGGCGAAATGAATCTTGAAAAATCCTGTAAAACCTTTCTGATCTCATGATGAATTTCAGATCACTTTTCTCGCCGCAGGGAGAGGAAACTGGAAAGGGCGTCTCCGGCTCGTCCTGGTCGTGATGTATACGCAGTGAGGGGGCCATCGAGCTGCTCTGAGCGCGGCGTCAGCGCAAAATGCAGCCGATGCGGATCGCGGACGTCATCGGCGCAAATGTCCCCGGAAAAACTCCCGCTGAGCTGGCCATCAGACCATTCGGCATTGGAGATTCTCACTCGCGGCTGATCAGCCAACTGGGCATATACTTCGCCCTTTGCCTGAACCCAGAGGTGGAACCGCCGCTTCCCATCATGCGCGAAGACGGCGCCAATCCAGTCGCCCACCAACTTGTCAGGAATCGGCTCTGAGGACTGCGGCGGCTGCCCAAACGGCGGCGCGAAACGCATGTCTGGGAACGTACGCCGAACGACCTCCATGGCGACTCGCACGGGCAAATCCATCCCGGCGTTGCATAGCCCGACAACGACAAATCGCTTCGCAGGAATCGTGAAGACAATGGCGCCGACGCCGCTCATATGCCCTGTTGCGAACACGACCCGAGATTCCGACCGGTCGTCAAGTTGCCAGCCTATTCCGAAGGGGGAACCCTTCGTCGGCTGAGTCATCGCCGCTAGCGAAGCATCGCTCAGGACGCGTCGCTGTCCCACTTCCAATGTTCCGATCTGAAGAAAGGCGAACCGCACGAGATCGTGAGCGCTCGCATAAATTGCGGACGCCCCACGATGGTCGAAGTCATAGAAAGGTAGGGGCGCGCCGGTCATTGCGTACCGAATCGCCTGCTCTTGCTCTCTCCCCGGAGGAATCCCGACAGCCATGCGTGACAACCCAAGTGGCTCAAACACCTCTAGCCGCATGAACGTTGCGTAGTCCTGTTTTGACACTTGGGTGATGGCGTGATCAATCAATCCGAAGCCGAGGTTCGAGTATTCGAATCGTTCTCCCGGCGGTCTGACCAAAATTCCATAACGTCGAATGGTCTCGGCGAACGGCGGCGGACGATGATCCTCATCGGCGAAGAAAAAGTGGTGATGTGGGGGTAGTCCCGCCGTGTGACTGGCCACACGCCTGACGGTCGCCTGATGAGCGTCGCCTACGTAAGCGCGCAAATTGGCTGCGCCCAAGTAGTCATTTATCGGCTTATCGAGGTCAATTTGCCCGCGCTCGACGAGCGTCATCAAACCGGTCGCCGTGATGGGCTTCGAGATTGAGGCCAGCGAATACATCGTTTGCGGAGTCGCAGGGATCCGCTTTTCTTTATCCGCCCAACCCCAAGAACGCTCCCACAGGAAACGCCCATCTTGGGCGACAGCCATCGTTAGTGAAGGGGCGCCGGATGAGGCAAACTCGCGCTCAATCCATTCTTGCCCGGGCGCTTCGCGCTTCGACGCCGCATCTTGCGGCGTCGAAGATGCAAAGAGGCCGCGCACGGCGCCGCTAATTGTCGTATTCGACCCAATGCCGATGCTGAGCGCCAACATCATCGCGGCAAATAACGAGACGCCGGGCTTCTTCAACAACATTTGCGCGCCGTAGCGCAGCTCTTGCCAAAGGGTCTGCATGATTGATCCATCTTCAAGCCTTTCTCGGCTTGGAAACCAGACGCATCTGAGACGCCGATCCAGGACGGCCTACCGATAAACACATTTGCGGTCAGGCTGGCGCCCATCCCGCGATTTGGATAACCAACCCGCGTGCCAGACCGAGGGAAACAATAACCCGTTAGTCTCTTATGGCTTGGCGGCGCAAGACAGGCAGCGGCGCGGGGCGTAGTGTGCGCTTCCGGGACTGCGCAATCCCAGTTTCGAGCACTCGGGCGCCCGAGGATGGGCTGTGGGACCCGGGAGCGCCATCCGGCATTGTGCGAGCAAATCCTTTGCATGCCTGCTAAGGCTCTCATATACTCCGCCCCATCTCGCATTCACACGGCTCAATAGTACCGGCTCTGCAAACGTTTTGACTTGCAAGAGGAGATCATGGCCATGCTGATCGCTCGCAAATTAGCGCCCGGCCAATGCGTCCAACAACAGCGGATCTTAACTGTGGAGGAGTCATGTATCTAACAAAGATTCTCAACTGGCGAGGGGTTCTGTTTCTGGCAATAAGCGCCTGGGTCTTCTTGACGATTGGGTTCGCAGCTCAACAACCGCCTGACTCGACGGCTGCGCTGGCGCAGTTGGATTTCGAGTTTTTCAAAACCCAGGTACAACCTATTTTCCTGACAAAGCGCCCAGGTCACGCCCGCTGCGTCGCTTGCCACATAACGAGTACCCCCATGCGCCTGCAGCCGCTCTCGCCCGGAAGCGGCGCATGGGACGAGGGGCAATCCCGCAAGAACTTCGACGTCGTCCGGCAAAGGGTGATTCCCGGCGACCTGCAGAGCATGCTGCTCATACACCCTCTGGCGACCGAAGCGGGCGGCGACGCGTTCCACGCCGGCGGCAAACACTGGGATTCCCAAAATTCCCCGGAGTGGCAAACGCTCGCCGCCTGGGTGCGGGGCGCAAAGGCCGACACGTCCACAAAGCTTCGGATCATCCAGACCAATAGCGCCGGAGACAACATCCACCTCATTGATCCCGCCACGAACAAAGTGGTGGGAGAAATCAAGGACATCGAAGTCAACCATGGCGCCGCTGCGGCGCCGGACGGTAGCCGAATCTATTTCAGTGACGAGGCGCTTGAGACGCTGGACATCGTTGACGCGAGGACGCTGCAAGTGACCAAACGGGTCGCCCTCAGTGGCCGTCCCAACAATATCTCGATCAGTCGCGACGGGCGGCGAGTCTACGTCGCGATCGTCCAGGAGCCGGGCGCGGTGGATGTCATTGATACGGCGTCTCAAGAGCGAGTCAAGACAATCCCGGCCAAAGGCGGCGTTCACAACACGTACGTCACGCCGGATGGCAAGTACGTGATCGCCGGCTCAATCGTCGGGAAGATTATGACCGTGATTGATGCGAAGACCGAGCAGCCCGTGTGGTCGCTGGAGTTCGATCTGGGCGTTCGTCCAATGGCGTTCGAGCAGAACGCCGATGGCTCGACCAAACGAATCTTCGTACAGTTGACCGAATTTCACGGGTTCGCGGTGGTGGATTTTCAAACCCACAAGGAGGTCACTCGGATCAACCTTCCTCCGTTGCCCCCTGGGAAAGTGGATAACAAAGAAGGCGGAAACATCTCCCACGGAATGGCCGTAACCGCCGATGGCAAGACCCTGGTCGTCACCAGCAGGCAGAATAGCGCGCTCTACGCGTATTCGCTCCCGGACTTAAAGCTGTTGGGCGGCGCCGACGTTGGACTGGCGCCTGACTGGGTGACGCTCACCCCTGACAGCAAGACGGCTTACGTGGCCAATGCAGGGTCGAACTCCGTGTCCGTGGTCGACCTCAAGACTATGAAAGAAATAACCCGCATACCTGTCGGGCATGTGCCAAAGAGGAACACGACGGCGATGCTGCAGATTCAGTAGAGCAATGAGAGATGGCGCCCAGCGATCAATCCTTTCTGATGGCAGAAATAAGTTTCTGCCATCAGAAAGGATTTGCATCTGTATAAGCTGATCGGTCTCAGCCCTCCATCCTTGACTACGAGAGTCATTTCGGATGAACGGGTCGCAGTTATTCACACCGCAACGCGACCAGCGGATCCACCTTCGACGCGCGACGAGCCGGGACGTAACAGGCAATAAGCGCGACCAGCGCCAGCAGCGTCGCCACGCCGGCGAAGGTCATCGGATCGGTCGCGCTCACGCCGAAGAGCAATCCCTTGATAAATCTGGTCAACGCGAGCGCCGACGCCAGCCCGATTCCCACGCCGACCGATACGAGGACCATTCCCTGGCTGACAACCAGCTTCAGCACGTCGCGGGTCTGCGCG
>DASTMP010000187.1:0-52966 GCA_035714085.1 Blastocatellia bacterium | reverse complement strand
ATCGTATTTCGCCGCGAACCACGACATTCTGGATCAGGCTGAAGATCTGGCCGAAGAGACCGGAGAGCAATTGTCAGCGGTGGTCGTCTGGAACGGCCAGGCGCGCGGCGATGAGGACGTGACCAAGCACTTTCTGGAAGAGGCGAAGCAGCGTGGCTTAAAGGTGACCGAGATCAAGACAGTGTAGATCCGCCGCCGCGAGCGCGCCTATTGGCGGAAACCAGCTAGCCATCGCTCGCGGCGCTAATTGGCGGATGAAATCCGGTCCAGGAATGCGCGCAACTCGGCGGGGAGTGGGGCCGTGAATTCCATCCTCTCTCCTTTGATAGGATGCGCGAAGCCTAGTCGGGCCGCATGCAGAAAAGGCCGGTCCAGCCGGTTCACGGCCGCGCGTAGTCTCGCGTTCTTGATTGAATTCGCCCGGCCGGCGCCGTAAGTCGAATCGGCCACGACGGGATGTTTGATGTGAGCGAGATGGACGCGGATTTGATGAGTGCGCCCGGTCTTGATCTCCACATCGAGCAGCGTGAATTCGTCGAAGCGTTCGACCACGCGGTAGAGAGTCGTCGCATGCCGGCCATCGCGCGTGACGGCCATCTTTACGCGGTTACGCGGGTCGCGGCCGATCGGCGCTTCAATCTTCCCTGAGTCCTCCTTCACCACTCCATAGACCAGCGCGGTATAAGCCTTCGTAACCGATCGCGATTCGAATTGCTCGGCCAGGTTAAGATGCGCGCGGTCCGTCTTCGCCACGACAATCAACCCAGAAGTGCCCACGTCCAATCGATGCACTATGCCGGGGCGCGACGCCCCTCCGCGCCGTGGCGGTTGGCGCCCGATCTGATTGAGGTAATAGACCAGCCCATTAGCCAGCGTTCCCGACGCCGCGCCCGCGCCCGGGTGCGTGACCATTCCGGCGGGTTTGTTGACGACGATGATTTCTTCGTCTTCGTAAATGATGTCGAGCGGAATGTCTTCGGGAACCGCGTCGATGACCGGAGCGGCGGGAATTTCGCCGGCTATCTCTTCGCCGGCCCTGATGCGGTGGCTTGGTTTGACCGTTTTGCCGTTGACTGTGATGTCGCCTCCACTAATCGCGCGCTGAATCGCCGACCGGCTCGTATCGCTGAAGCGCGAGGCGAGAAAGAGGTCGAGGCGCTCATCCTCGGCATCGGTGGGAACTGTGATTGGGAGAGAGAGGGACGGGGAGAGGGAGGGAGCGGGAGAGGGAGGGAGCGGGAGAGGGACGATCTCACTGCTTGCAATCTCATCATCCTCCCATTCAATTGGAAGTGGTCGCGCGTCTCCTGTCCGCTCCCTTCTACCCGATCCCCCACTCCCTCGCTCTCCCGCTCTCCCGCTCTCCCGCTCTCTATCTTTCTTATCAGTCAACGTAGAGTTCCTTCGAGTACCGCTCGATCGGCGCGCTGGTTTTGCGCGCCAGCGCGAAGATGTTGTCGCCGCGATTTTCGGTCGGCAGGTTGAGCCCTTTGATCGACTCGATGATCGCCGGGGTCGAGCGTATCCACACGTCCTCGGTTTCAAACCCCACGACGGCGCCGCCCGCGGCGGCCAGCCTCACTCCTATATCGCACAGGACGTTTTCGCGGTTGTGCTGATCAATGGGCGTCTTGCGATTGTATTGCGGGAGCAGGTAAGGCGCAGATTGCGCGCAATTGACGTAATTCAACTCATGGTGGTTGGTGGTTAATGGTTGGTGGTTGGCGTCTCATGAGCAAACCAACCACTAACCACCAACCACCAACCACTCATCACCCTTCCTCAAAACCTCATTGTAAACTGATTGTGTTTCGCGCGCGGCTCGCTCCCACGAAAATTTCGCGGCCTGTTTCAACCCTTCGCGTTTGAAATGTTCGCGCGCAGTTTCGTCTCCGAGCAATTTCGCCATCGCCTCGGTCAACGCGCGGGTATCGTTTGGGGCGTGAGTCAATCCCGCTTTGCCCACCACTTCGGGCAGGCTCGAAACGTCGCTCGTGATCACCGGGGCTCCGCAGGCCATCGCTTCCAGAGGCGGCAGTCCGAACCCTTCGTAAAACGACGGATAGACGAACGCTTCGGCGGCGGAATACAGCGCCGGCAGATCAGCGTCATCGACGTAGCCGGTGAATTGGATCTGATCCTGCAACTTTAAATCTTCGACCAGCTTAAAGACCTCGTCACACAGCCACCCGCGACCGCCACACAAGGCCAGTTGCGGGCGGCGCGTCGTCGTTCGCAGCAATTCGTCGTAGGCGTGAATGAGAGTCAGGAGGTTCTTTCGAGGCTCGATCGTTCCGACATAGAGTAGATACGGGCGGCGCACTCGATATTTGTCCAGCGCGCTCTGGCAGAGGCGCCGCTCCAGAGGTTTCATTCCTTTCCGCGCCGCCTCGTAAACCACCCTAATCTTTTCAGGTCTGACGCGTAACTGATCAACGATCTCTTGCCTCGTCCATTCGCTCGGCGCAATGATCAGGCTAGCCCGGCGAGCCATGATCGGCATACGGCGTCTGCCTCGTTTGACGTTCGCCTTTTCGTGCGTGTGTGATTGCGTGAAGAGCGACAGGTCGTGAATCGTGACGACAGTTGGGCACGGCGCGAAGACCGGAACGCAATAGTTCGTGCCGTGAAAAAGGTCCACTCGATAAATCCTCAGCAGCGATGGCAATCCCACCAGCCACCATTTGCGAAAAATCGAGCGGACCGGGATGAATTGTTTGTTCAGGTTCTTCGGCCTGTCGCCATTATAATTGAAATCAAATTCGAACGGGGAGAGCAGGTCGTATTCATGGTCGGGATAGGCGCGCGCCAGCCCTTCCGCGAGCGCATCCGTATAATGCCCGACCCCTGTTTTTGCCGCTCCCAATGGAATGGCGTCAAGCGCGATTCGCATATTAGCGTTCAACTTCAAAGGCCGGGAGCGCGACCGAGCGATCGAATTTAATTCGCAGGATAGTGCCAGGTTCGAGTCTGATGTCCTTGCCTTTGGTCATCAGCACGCCGCCGAGGACGCCACCTCCGATGCCGCCAGCGAGGCCGCCAAGCCCGGCGCCCGCCCTGGACGCAATTATTCCGCCGAGCGAGCCAAGTCCGCCGCCGATGCCAGCGTTCCTCGCCGTGCGGCCGCCGGAATGTCCGCCGCCGACTTTACCTTCTTCGTTCTTGGATTTCAGCTTATCGTCGTTGGCGTAATCGTCGATGGCCATAATGGTGACTGCAACCTTCTCGGTTCCGTATGGCATCCGCATCGTGTCGAAGACTACGGTCATCGTGGCCTCTTTTTGCGGGCGCTTCGCGGACTGCACCTGAGTGACGCGCCCGATGAATTCGGTCCCCCGCTCGATGACCACGCGCCCATCTTCACCGCGCACGGGCTCGTATAGCACGGCCGTGACCTCATCGTTGACTTCGTTGAGTTTCGAGCTGAGCCGGGTTTGGAGTGAGAGCTTGGCCACCTTGCCTTCGGGAATGGTGACGTTTTCCGGGTTTTTGTTCTCCTCGGAACTCTTGTTTTCGTCCTGAGCGTTCGCAATAACGCCGAGGCTGATGAGCATCGCGGCGAATAACGCGATTGAGAGCAGTCTTTTCATCATTTACCTCCTAAACGGTTTATCGGAATCTCTTCCGACAGGATGACGTTTTCCACGCTACCAGCGTTTTTTCTGGTCGCTGCGAAAGACCTCGCCGACCTCTTGGTCGCGCAGCTTCTCACGATCTGAACGTCTCTCTTCCAGTTCGCTTGCGCCCGAAGCGCGGCGGAGCAGCCGCAACGCCCCGTCTCTCGATTTTTTGATCTCGCGCCGCCCGTCTTCAAATAGTATTTCGACCGCCGCGCCGCCTTCCAATAACCGCGCGACCTCGCCGTACGCAATCCCGGAACCGAAGGCGTAAGAGACCTCATCGCCGACGCCATAGCTGGTGTTTCTGGATTTGCTTGAAGCTACCATAACCGATCTCCTTCAGGGGGAATTTTTCAATACCGATTATAAGGTTTCCCATCCTTATCTGCACCATCCGCGGCGCTGCGAACGTCAATAATTCCAGCCGGGGTGTTCGGGACCGAAGACTCTTTTTCACGTTCAATGGCCCAGGTTTTATTTGATCTGGTGAATGGGTCTGTGGGAATTTCTCGCAGATAACCGTCGCTAACCAGATCGTTTAGCGATTGTGGCCTTTTCCCTTTGTCCTTTACGTAAAAATCAATGGCCCTTCGCATTGTCCACAAATATTGCTGAAGCGTGATCTCTTTGCTGCGTTTATAGTGATTTAGGTATCCGCACCCGTTAAAGGCGAATAGCGCCAGAAGGACTATCGCCCCTGGGGTCAAATTCTTTTTCATATAGCGCTCCTCCCGGCTCGAATCAATTTTGCCGAGAAACTTCAACGATAGGTCCGCAGCGCCGGATCGTCCAGGTGCGGGATTGCGTTGAACGAATCGAGCGACATCCGGTCGCGGCTGAAAATGAATTCGGTCAGCGAGCAATTGCGCACCCGCCAGTTTATTTCTAACGCCTTCGCTTCAGGCGCGTTCAAAACATTTTGCACGGTCAGCCCGATCACGCCGCCCGAAGTGAAGACGGCGACGCGGCGGCCACTGCCCTCGGCCGAAGTGATCCGTTTGATGGCCGCGCGAACGCGCGATTGAAACAATCGCCATGACTCGACGCCTTCGACCTCTAACTCCCCGCCGAGCCAGACCGAGGTGACGGCCTCGAACATCCTCTGGAAATGGCGATTTCGTTCCGGCGCGGTTCTGTTCCGGTCGAACTCCTCGGCCAGCGCTCGAAACGCGGCGTCGCGCTCAGCCAATGAGGGGATCAGATTGTTAATGATTCCGATCGAATCGTATTCATTCAATTCCGGCGTGGTTTGAAGCCGAGGCCAGTCCACACCCGATTGGACGAAACATTCTTCGACGATTTCCGCCGTGCGCTGTTGCCGGATGAGCGCGCCCGCATAGACCTCATCAAAATTCACGCCGCGCAGAATCCAGTATTTGGCGAGCGCGCGCGCCTGCTCTTCGCCCAGCGGCGAAAGCCGGTCGCTGTCTTTCTCGAACGAGCGAGACTGTCCGTGCCGGATTAAAACCAGGTATCCCATCTTTGTTGAAGGTCGAAGATTGAAGATTGAGGATCGAGAATCGAAGATGGAAGATTGAATATCACCTCATCCATACTATCCACTATCCACTATCTTCGATCCTCGGTTTCCTTTGCTGAATTGATCTGTTCCTGCAATCGCCGCATGCCTCGCAGCCAGCGGTCGTAATCGTTCGCCTTGCGCCGGAAATATTCGGCGACATCCGGGTGCGGCAGGATCAGGAATTTCTCTTCGGCCAAACCCAGAACGACGGCTTCGGCGGCTTCTTCCGGTTCGATCGCGCCCGCGAGCAGGAAACCGGCGGAGCCAGCGAGCGCGCCGGCCATCAACAGATTGGTCTTCACGCCTTGCGGGCAGAGGCAGGAGACCTTGATCCCGCGATCGCCGTATGTGATCGCCAGCCATTCGGCGAAGGATACGGCGGCATGTTTGGTCACCGAGTAAGGCGCAGACCCGAGTTGCGTCAAGAGGCCCGCCGCCGACGCGGTATTTAGCATGTAGCCTGAGCCGCGCTCGAGCATCTGCGGCAGCGCGGCGCGCGCGGCGTAAATGTGCGCCATTACGTTGATCTCCCAAATCCGCCGCCAGTCTTCGTTCGAGACCTCATCAAAACCCGGAACGCCGCCGATGCCGGCGTTCGAGCAAAAGAGATCAATGTGGCCGAAGGCCTCGTTGGCTTTTGCGACAAGGGTTATGATGTCGGCTTCGCTGGCGACGTCGGTTTTGACGGCGAGACCCTTGATCTCATCCGCGACTTCCCGGGCCGCGTCGAAATCAATGTCTGAAACAACGACGCCGCGCGCCCCTTCGGCTGCGAAGCGTCTGCACATCGCGCGGCCTATACCGTTCGCCCCGCCTGTGACGACTACGACTTTATCTTGTAAATTCATGATACGCTCCCTGATGATTCGCGCGCCTGTCGGCGCCGCAGCGCAGTTTAGCCGAAGATGATCAGCGTCGCGAGCGGTAGCGAGCATGAGTCCAGATGAAGTCGCGCTCGCTACCGCTCGCGGCGCTGATTCGAGATTTCAGAAATGAGGCTGAACACGGGCATGCGCGAGATTTTGAAGAAGTACAACCGGCTGATCGAGCCGAGGAAGTAGCGGAACATGATGCGGGCACTGGATATTTATTCCGATTACGACCATTTCGCATGGTTTTACAATAAATACTGGGGTGGGGAATATAGCCGTCCTGCGCTGGCTGTCTACAACATCCTCCTCTTTCCACACCTGCCTGACGGCTGTCGCATTCTCGATCTGTGCTGCGGAGCCGGGCAGATTGCGTATGGGTTGGCCGAGCGGGGTTACCGCGTCACTGGCCTTGACGGTTCCGAGGCGATGTTGGAATTCGCCCGCGCAAACGCGCCGGGCGTCGAATTCATTCGAGCCGACGCTCGTGATTTCCATCTGACTGATAAATTCCATGGCGTCATCTCGGCCTTCGACAGTCTCAATCACATCATGAAGCTTGAAGAATTGAAGATGGTCTTCAGCAATATTTATGAGACGATGGAGGATGGCGGATTATTTCTCTTCGACCTGAATCTGGAAGATGAATCGGAGATGTTAGGCAATTCTCTGGAGATGGTCGAAGACGACCACGTGTGTGTGGTGCGCGCGAGTTACAAACCCGAAGAGAAGCTGAAACGTTACGATGTGACGATGTTCAGGCTGGAAGAAGCGTCCTGGCGGCGTTCCGATCTGACCTTGTTCCAGCGTTATTACGCCCCGGACGACGTGATTTTGGCTCTGGCCCAATGCGGGTTCAGTCGCGTCAAAACTTACGACGCGCGGCGCGAGTTCGGCTTCACAATCAGTGACGGCAGGATGTTCTATTTGACGAGGAAGTAATCAGCAAGGGGAATAGGGAATAGGGAGTGGGGAGTGGGGAGTGGGGAGTGGGGAAGAGGAAGTAGAACGAGTTGTTAAGGCTCGCGTTCTTCCCCATTTCCCATTCCCCACTCCCTACTCTCCCACTCAGCCTTTAGGCGCGTAATAGCCCTGTCTTGCGCGGATACGGAGATCGGCGCGTTTGGGGACTCGAACCGTGATGTGGCGGTATTTACCGTCGTTGGTCTCATTGGAAGAGTAGTAACCGAGCAGGTATTGCGCTTGCAATTCAGCCGCGATCTGGCTGAAGACCTTGGTCAAGTCTCCGATCTTGTCGGGGAGGAAAGCCATACCGCCGGTTTCTTCAGCCAGCGTGACCATTCCCTCATGCCCTTTTGTGCTTATCTTGTTGAGGTGGATCGAGGGACCGCTCGGATTGATGGCGTAAAAAATAGTGTCGGCGCGCTGCAATTCGCGCTTGGCGTCGCCCAATCGAAAGCGTTCGCTGTTGGTGTCTTCGCCGTCGGAGATGACCACCATTACGCGACGGATGTTGGGATTGGAGCTGTCATTCAGATGCTGTGAGGCCCTGACCACGGTGTCGAAGAAGGCCGTGGCGTCTTCGGTCGGTTGAATGGAGGCCGCGGCGGCGACGGCGCTGTCAGCGTTCTCGGTGCGCGGGACGGAGAGCTTCGGCGACGTGCCGATTGAAAAGATGGTGACGGCGTCGCCGGGTTTGAGAATCTCTTTGAGAAACCTGCCCGCCGTCTCGCGCTCGAAATCGAAGCGGTTGCGGATGCTGCGCGAAACGTCGAAGAGCAGCGCCAATTCGATCGGAGTTTTGCCCGGATCGCCCAGAGGCTCGAGCTGTTGCGGGACTCCCTCTTCTTCGATCTGAAAATCTTCCACAGTCAGGTTGCGGACCGGATTGCCTTGAATGTCCGTGACCGATACGGGAACCGCGACAAGATTCGAGTCGATGCGAAGCGGAGGCGCTTCGGGTTCGGGCGTGGGCTTGGGTTTCTGCGGGTCCTGTTTGGTTTGTTCAGGTTTGGTTTGTCCAGGTTGCTGTTGTTGAGGCTCGTCATTGATTCGCCGCTCGCGTGTAGATTGCCCCGCTACGGTCATTGCAAGTATGAGGCCGGAAATGATCGAAAAAACGGCCAGATATTTCAAACGCCTGAAATTCCGAATCCAATTCATAAAACTATTCGCCTGCTTTCTTTGCCGTCTGTTAATTTTAGGGGGGTCATCCCACAATAGGGAAACAATAGCCGAATCGACCTAAAACAACAACGAGTGGTAAGTCCGTTATCGGAGCTTACCACTCGTCATTGGATATTACCGATTCGTTGAAGCGTGGCTACATCTATTGTCCGGCTCCGGTCGAATTCGAGGTGGCCGATTGGGCCGGCGCCGAAAGGGTACGGTTGACCAGAATCTTGACTTCGACCCGGCGATTCTCCTTGCGGCCATCGCGCGTCGTGTTGTCGGCCACCGGATGGAGCGTACCGTAACCGTGCGGCGTGACGATGCGGCGCAGCGGGATCATGTGGATGTCAGCCAGGTAACGAACCACGGCGTCGGCGCGCTGCTGGCTCAGACGCTTGTTGTATTCTTCCCCGCCTTCGGATGAAGCGTAGCCAGTGATCTCGATGACATAGGCTTTTTCGCTCTTGGCCTGAACGGCGATCTCGTCGAGGCCCGCCATGGACTCGGGCGTGAGTTTGAAGCTGCCGGCCTTGAAGTTGACGGTGACGCCCTGCTTCGACTCATATTCGTCGAGACCCGTCAGGATGCTGTCAATGCGCTTATTGGTCGTCGCGACGCCAGCGACGGCCTGGTCAGCGGTCTCCTGAGCGGCCTTCGCTCCGCCGCGAGCCGTGTTGGCGACGGCGGACAGTTCTTCGAGTTGACCCGAGAGTCGCTGGGCGTTAGCTTCGGCCTGTGAGATCCGATTCTCGGCCTCGCCGACGCGGCCTTCGACCGGCACTACGACGGCGTTGGTGGTTTGCGCCGCCACCAGCTCGTAATCTCTCATCGTGATCTTGTCGGCGAGCAGCGCGCCCGAAGCTTCGCCACGGCCTTCGACTTCAACCGACAGTCCGCGCAACAGCGAGGTCGTGCCGTAATCCTTGGCGCGGCGGAAAGGATTGCCCTTTTTCTCTTCGACTTTGGTGATGTTGCTCAGATTGACCTGAACCTCGCCGCCGTTCAGACTGCGAAGAATGAAACTGTCGGCTTCGCGTTTGACGATGACGCCTCTGATCTTCTGCTTTTGCCCGGCGGGAATACGACTCACGCGGCTCGAATCGCTCTGCGCGCTAGCGGTATCCTGCGCGACGGCAGGCAGGCTCAGACAAAGCGCTAACCCGAACAACAATACTAGACCGATCAAATTCCTCTTCATTAAAATTCTCCTCCCGGTATGGTTAATTCCATTCAAAAACATCGATATATGCTTCACACTGCGGCCGCAGGTATGAGCAAGACTTATACCAGCGGTTGGAAAGGTCATAGCTCGCCGGCAATGTGATAGATATACAAAGAGTTACATCATTGATCGACTACCCATGTAGACATTTTTGAGCGGTTTAGTATCTTAAAAGAATACAGTTAAATTTTTATATTTGCGAATATATTACATAGTTCCTCTTGGCGGGAGAAATCCTTACATTCAGGAAGTTTGCGGTAAACAGGGACTATAAGCTACCGCCATTGATTGCAACCACGAAACGCGCTTCCGTTCTAAGATCTGACTCTCTCGGACCTTATGACCGCTCGGCAAAATCCCGGCTTGAGTCCGGCTGGAGACTATCAAGTTGTCCTGACGAAACAAGGAGGAAAACTACTATGAAGACTGGTCAATCGTTTACGGCTTTGATCGGCGTGTTCTTGTTCACTCTGGTAGCGCAGGCGCAGGGAATCATCATTCCTGGTCCGTGCCCGCGCCCTGAAGTTCGTTGCCCGCCGCCTATGGAAATCCCGCAGCGTCCGCTCAAGGTCAAAAGCATACGGTTCACCGCTAAAATCACGGATCAAGTCGCGGTCACGCAGGTCGAGCAGGTTTTTGAAAACGACACGCCGTATTTGCTCGAAGGCGTTTATTTCTTTCCGCTGCCCGACAATGTGTCGATCACTGAGTTCGCGATGTGGGACGGCGACAAGAGACTGGTCGGTGAAGCTCGACCGCGCGATGAGGCGAGGCGGATATACAACGACATAGTGCGGGCGCGGCGCGATCCTGCGCTTCTCGAATACGCCGGCAAGAATCTTTTTCAGGCCAGCGTTTTTCCGATTCAACCGCACAGCGATAAGAAGATCGAGTTGACTTACAGCCAGGTCTTGCGTAACGAGGGCGGGGCGGTGGCCTATCGCTATCCGCTCGGAACGGGGTGGCAGTCGCAGGGATTCTGGCAGCCGGCGCCTGTGGCAATGCCGCGATCGCGAAGAGAGTCTGAACCGGAGAACCAGCCGGCGCGGACGGGCGGCGGCTCCTCGTTCGGTCAGATTTCCGCCGTCGTCGAAATCTCATCGAAGGCGGCGATCAAGGGAATTTATTCACCTTCGCACGACATCGATGTGAAGCGCGACGGCGAGCGCAAGGCGCGTTTGAGTTTCGAGTCGCGCGGCGGCGCTCAAACCGATTTTCAGCTTTTTTACACCCTCTCGAATCAGGATTTCGGAATGTCTCTGCTGACCTATCGCGATCCGGGCAAGGACGGTTTCTTCCTGCTGCTCGTTTCGCCGAAGGCCGAGCTTGACGACCGCGAGGTCTCGGCGAAGGACGTGATCTTCGTGCTCGACACTTCCGGCTCGATGTCCGAAGAGGGCAAGATGGACAAGGCCAAGGCCGCTCTGCGACAGGGGGTCGGATCGCTCAATCCGCGCGACCGGTTCAACGTCATTTCGTTCGCTGGCGAAGAGCGTCTGATGAGCGAGCGCCTTATAACCGCCGACGATGAGGGCAAGAAGCAGGCCCGCGAATTCATTGAAAGAATGCGCGCTACAGGCGGCACGAACATCAACGACGCCTTGATGGCCGCGTTCAAACAGATTCAACCGGGCGACCGCCCGCATATAGTCGTGCTCATCACCGACGGCCAGCCGACGGTCGGCGAGACCAAAGCCGTCGGCATTCTCGCGAACGTCAAACAGGCCAATAACGCCGGCGCCCGATTGTTTACCTTCGGCGTCGGCTATGACGTCAACACCGTGTTGCTCGATGGGCTGGCCAATGAAAATCGCGGAGCGGTAGCGTACATCGAACCGAAAGAGGACATCGAGGTCAAAGTCTCGAACTTCTTCGCCAAGGTCAACAATCCGGTCCTGAGCGACGTGAAGATCGATTGGGGAGGGGTCGAGACCGACCTGGTCTATCCGCGAGCGACGCCGGACATCTTTCACGGGTCGCAGCTCGTTCTGATGGGGCGTTATCGCCCTCGCGCCTCCGCAAATCGATTGACGCTCACCGGCAAGGTCAATGGCCGCGAGCGCCGCTTCACTTACGACGACCTGCAGTTTCCCGAAAAACAGAGCGACAACGAATTCTTGCCGCATCTGTGGGCGATGCGGCGCGTCGGCCATCTGCTCGATCAGATTCGTTTGAACGGCGAATCGAAAGAGCTGCGCGACGAGATCGTCGAACTCGGAACGCGTTACGGCATCGTCACGCCCTATACGTCGTACCTTGTCCTGGAACCGGGGCAGAGAGGCCAACAGTTGGGAATGTCGGGCGGTGTTGGGGGCGGCGCGCTTCGTTCAGACTCTAGACGCAAGGCAGCCGAAATGCCCCTGGAGGGCCGGCAATCCGCCCAGGAGCCTCCTCCCGCGCTGGCGCCTCCCCCGCCTGCGTCTCTCCCGAAGCCTGTCGCGGGCAATGAGGCCGTGGCTTTCAGCAAAGATAAAGAGGAGTTGCGCACAGCCGAGACGCTCGTTGTTGTGACCTCGTCTTCGGATTCAGCGAGTCAGATTCGTTATGTCGCGGGCAAGACCTTCTACCTGCGCGACGGGGTCTGGACCGACAGCGAATTCAAGGCCGACGCCAAACTGCCCGTCGTCAAGCTGAAGTTCGCCAGCGACGAATACTTCAACCTGACGGGGCAAGAGCCGAAGCTCGCCGAATTCCTAGCGCTCGGTCAGCGCGTCGTGGTCGTGTGGAAGGGAAAGGTCTATCAAGTCGAAGAGTAGAGAGTCGGCGAGGCGCGAATCGTGATTCTCCGAAGAGTCTTCAGGTCGCGCTGCGACGCCCTGAAACTATGAACACGCTCCATGAACCGTACATTCGCAACAATCGTCGCGATCTGGCTCTTCACCCTTGTGTTTATCTCAGTGACGCCGTCAGCGGCGGCTTTGATCTCTCATTCTCAGGGCGAAGGGCGCATCGACATCAACACCGCCTCGGTCGAAGAATTGCAGGGATTGCCGGGCATTGGCCCCGCCCTCGCCTCGCGCATCGTCGAGCATCGCCGCAGGCACGGCCCGTTCAAGCGCCCGCAGGACGTCGTCATTGTGCGCGGGATGAGCGCGAAGCTATATCGGCGGATCGCCCATCTGATCCGCGTTTGATGACAGCCTCGACGCGCAGGATTGTGAGCTTAGGAATCTGGTTGGTTGAGCGGGTTGGATCGTATATGATTGCGTCGGTTTCAGAAATCGTCATTGCAGTATCCAAATGAGGCGTCTTTGATTTTGACCACCGCGAGGAAGTGGCATGGACACTGAAGCAAGACAACCTGCTCAATCTGACCAGAACGGGCGTTCTGCAAATCGGCCCCGAAGACTGTCAGAAACAGTATTCAAGCTTCAATCTTCCTCTCCGCAATTTGGCCGCAATCCACGATCCAAAATCCTGATGGCGGCGTTTCTGATCGTCGCCGTCTCCGCAGGAATCGGCGGACTCTGTTATGATTCGGCGGCCCTTACCAAACCCAGCGACGGGATGGCGGGCAATCCGGCGGTGCGGGATTTTGCCAAAGCGATTGAGCTCATTGAAGACAATTACGCCGTCACTCCAGACAAAGAGCGGCTGACCCGTGGGGCGGTATTGGGAATGCTTCACACTCTCGATCCGCATTCGGGCTTTTACGGCAGGCGCGAATTCAGCGAGATGCAGGATGAGCAGAGCAGCCATTTTTACGGCATAGGCGTGACGATCAATCAGCGCAACGGGCGGCTTTGCGTGATCGGCGTTAGCCAGGGAATGCCGGCCGAGCGCGCGGGATTGCGTTACGGCGACGCAATCATCGCTGTTGACGGCCATTCCACCAAGGACTGGTCGCAATCGGACGCATTGAAACATGTGCGCGGCGAACGCGGCGCCGGAGTCAGTCTCACCATCGAACGGGCCGGCGCCCCGGAGGCGCTGACCGTTGAGATCACTCGCGACGAAGTGCCGTTCCCATCGGTGCGGAACTTTTTCATGCTGCGGCCCGGAATCGGTTACATCGGCCTGACGGGCGGATTCAATCAGGAGACCACCGAGGAGTTGCGCAGCGCGATCTCGCAACTCAAAGAGGAGGGGATGAACTCTCTAGTTCTGGATCTGCGACGCAATCCCGGCGGGCTGTTGGAGCAGGCGGTTCGGGTGGCCGAGATGTTTTTGCCGAAGGGGCTTGAGATCGTCTCGGTGCGCGGGCGCGAGGAACGCTATCCAAGCCAGGCCCGCCGTTCGGAGAATCAAAATCCGGAAACCATGCCGCTGGTGGTGTTGATCAACGGCGAAACGGCTTCTGCTTCGGAGATAGTCGCCGCAGCGATGCAAGACTGGCATCGCGGGCGGCTGGTCGGCGAAGAGAGTTTCGGTAAGGGTCTTGTGCAGACGGTCTATTCATTGAGGTGGGGAACCGGATTGACGCTGACGACCGCAAGATACTACACGCCCAACGGACGTTCGATTCAGCGGCCTTACAGCGGCGTCGGATTCTACGACTACTACGTCGCCGGCCGCGGCGAAGAGCCGGCGGCGAAGCGCTCGCCGAAGTCGCAATCCAAATCGCAAATTGGGGCGGCGAGCGGGAAACGCAACGCCGGAGGCATTACGCCGGACGTGGTCGTCAAGATCCCCGACTCTGACATTCGTTTGCGCGACGCCTGCTTCGAGTTCGCGCGGTTGCTGGTCGCGGGGCAGGTCCCGGGATTCGGGGAATACACGGTGAAGCGGACGGAATACGGTTATCAGTTCCGCGGCAACGAGTACCACCTGACTGATCAAGTCATCGCCGCTTTTCGCGCTTTCATACGCGAGCGCCGCGAACTGCAGGTGAGTGAAGATCAACTCAACCGAAATATCGAATACGCCCGCCGCCGCATTCGCGCCGAAGTAATCACCGCCGCTTATGGCATGGAGATCGGCGAGCGATTCCTGATCGAGGGCGACGACCAGGCGCTGCGGGCCATCGAAGAAATCCCCAAAGCTCATCGTATAACGGATCAGGCCCGGCTGTTTTCCCCGTCGCAGCCATTGCCGGAGGATCGATGAGCGCCTCTTCATAAGCGATTCAGAATCAGGTTTGTCTTGACCTGGGAATGCAAAAACAGCATCATAATCCATTCGTTCAGCGGCGTATTTCTCACATCGCCGATTTCGATGACTGAACGCGAATCTACATGAATCTGATCATCCGCGGAATTTTTCAAGTACAACAGATCACACTACTCATCTGGCGCGTGGCGCGCGGGGTTTTTCGCCCGCCTTTCTATATGCGCGAGACGATCCGCCAGATGGACGTCCTGGGCTTCGGCAGTCTGACGATCATTCTGTTGACGGGATTCTTCACCGGGGCCGTGTTGGCTCTCAATACCGGCAACACGCTTCAGAAATTCGGCGTACAGAACGTCGCGGGTCAGCTCGTGGCGACCAGTCTGATCCGCGAGCTAGGGCCGGTGCTGACCTGTCTGATGCTGGCGGGCCGCGTCGGGTCGGGCATTGCGGCCGAGCTCGGCTCCATGCTCGTCAGCGAGCAGATCGACGCCATGCGCGCCCTGGGCGCGGACCCGATCAAAAAGCTGGTCACGCCGCGCATCGTCGCGCTGGTGGCCATGGCGCCCGCGCTGACGGTCATCTGCAATATGATCGGCACCATGGGCGGGCTGCTGGCGGCGATATCGTTTCAGGGGCAGGCGTCGTCGGTCTACATCTCTTCGGCGAAGGAGGCCGTGACCTACAACGAAATCCTGGGCGGGTTGATCAAACCGACCGTCTTCGGATTCATCATCGCGATCATCGGTTGTTACAAAGGATTGAGCACTACGGGCGGCACCGTCGGCGTCGGGCGTTCGACCACTCAATCGGTTGTCGTCGCTTCGATCCTGATTATCGCGGTCGATTTCCTACTCTCGAAGTTGATCCTCTCGTTGCTTCTGTAGCCGTAAGCTTGCTTATGACGAATAAATTTCAGGCGATCGAATTTAAAGACGTTTCACTCGCATTTGACGACCGCGTGGTTTTGGACGGCGTCAGTTTTAACGTGCGCTACGGCGAATCAAAGGTCGTCATGGGGGGAAGCGGCACCGGGAAGTCCACGCTGCTGCGCCTGGCTCTGGGACTGATCAAACCCGATTCTGGCGCCATTCTGATAGACGGGGAGGACATCACTGACTACGCCGAAGAACAGTTGATGGAGATACGACAGAAGATCGGGATGGTTTTTCAGGAAGGCGCGTTATTCGACAGCCTCTCGGTTTACGACAACGTCGCTTATCGCTTGCGCGAACAGAAGGCGCGCGAGTCCGAGATAGAGCCGGTCGTCATGCGTATGCTGCGGTTCGTCGACCTGGAGGACGCGGCGGACAAGATGCCGAACGAGCTTTCGGGAGGCATGCGCCGGCGCGTGGGCATCGCGCGGGCCCTGGTCGGAAGCCCGAAGATCATACTCTACGACGAACCGACCGCCGGCCTCGACCCGATCACAGCTCGCACGATCTGCGAACTGGCCCTGAAGCTGCGCGACCTGGAAGATGTCTCCTCGATCTTCGTCACGCACCGCTTGCAGGACATCGAGGTGTTGGCCAGCGAATACGTCGTGCGCGACGATTACGGCAACCTGAGCTTCGAGCACGAAGGCGACAAGCTCTGCCTGGTCAATACAAAATTCATCATGCTGAAAGATGGAAACATCATATTCAGCGGGAGTGATGAGGAGATGCGCAATTCGCGCGATCCTTACATTCGCAAGTTCCTAGACAACGAGCGCTAATCCGGAGGCGCCCCGGGAGCGCAGGCGCATGCGCCTGCGCTCCCGGGCGCGCTACCGGATCAGGGATTTTGGAGGAATTTATGGCGCAACGTAAACAAACGAGTTTTTCGGAATTACGCGTTGGGATTCTGGTTCTTTCAGCGCTGGCTATTCTGATCCTTGTCATCTTCGCTGTCAGCGGCGACATCAAATTGCCGGGCTTCAGCAGAACCGCCACTGTCAGGACTCAGATGGCGAGCGTCGACGGGTTGCGCAAAGGCGCGGAGGTGCGCCTTTCGGGCAAGAAAGTGGGCAGCGTCAGGGAAATCAATTTCGGTAATATTCCCAGTTCCCAGGATTCGCAGAGTAACATAGAGATCGTCATGGAGATCGACGGCAGGCTTGACGGAAGTCCGGCGGTCGAGCGCATCCGCACCGATTCGATGGCCGTGCTCAAGAGCGCCGGCGTGCTCGGCGATAATGTCATTGACATCACCCCTGGCACCGGCGCGGGCAAGGCGATCCGGGACGGCGACACCATTCCCAGCGTGGCCCAAAAGAGCGTCGGCGACATTATCAACGCCGCGCAGACCGCGGTCGGCCACCTCAACGTGATAGCCGGCGACATCAAAGATATGACCGGTAATATGAAAGCCGGCAAAGGCTCGATCGGGAAGTTTCTCAACGACGAGTCGTTCTACATAAATCTCGACAGCGCCGTGCGCCAGGCCGAGAGCCTCATGAAAGAGGTCAAGAGCGGCAATGGGACTATGGGCCAACTGGTCAGCGACCCGGCGCTTTACACGAAGATGACCGAAACCGTCACTCAACTGCGCAACATCTCCGATCAGGTCGAAAACCAGCTCCGAACCGGCAAAGGGTCCTTCGGCAAGCTGCTCAAGGATGATAAGCTCTACAATGACGCCACCTCGCTCCTCGCCAGGTTGGATCAGACTTCAGGCAGGCTGGAGAACATAGTCGCCAAGGTCGAGCGCGGCGAGGGCACGCTCGGCAAATTTATCAACGATGAAAAGCTGTACGCCGACACGCGCGGCACGATCGAGAGGCTAAATGTCATCATGTCGCGCCTGGAGAAGGGTGAAGGCACGATGGGAATGATGCTCAAGGACGAGCGCCTTTATAACAACGCGAACAACCTCTCGGCTGAGGTGACGAAACTGCTCTACGATTTCCGCCAGAATCCGAGGAAGTACCTTTCCGTGAAGGTGACGATCTTTTGATAAATCAGACCATCAAACTTTAGGATGGAAGAAATGGCCACAGAGACACAGAGACACAGGGCAGAAAGAGAAAAGAAGTTTTCTCCGCAATCTCTTTTTCTCTCTTCCTCTGTGGCTCTGTGACTGCGGTGGCTTAAATATGAACGATAGACTCATCATCGCCGGGCGCGAGTTCAATTCGCGCCTGATCATTGGCACCGGAAAATACCGCGACAACGATGAGATGGTAGCCGCATTCGATCGCAGCGGCGCCGAGATGATCACCGTCGCCGTGCGCCGCGTCAACGTCACAGATCGTTCGCGGCCGTCTCTGCTCGATTTCATCGATCTGAAGAGATTCTCGATATTGCCGAACACGGCCGGCTGTTACACGGCTGATGAAGCCGTGCGGACGGCCCGACTGGCTCGCGAGGTCGGCCTGTCGGACTGGATCAAGGTCGAAGTGATCGGCGATCAGAAGACGCTTTTTCCCGACAACGAGGCCACGCTCGAAGCCACGAAGATACTGGTCAAAGAGGGTTTCACCGCGCTGCCTTATTTCAACGACGATCTGATCATGGCGAAGAAGCTGATTGACGCGGGAGCGGCGGCGGTGATGCCTCTGGCCGCGCCGATCGGCTCCGGCCTCGGCGTTCAGAATCCGAACAATCTGAGGATCATGCGCGAGCAGATCAGCGAAGTCCCGATCATCGTTGACGCCGGCGTAGGCACGGCCTCCGACGCCTGCTTCGCCATGGAGTTGGGAGTCGACGGCGTCCTGATGAACACGGCGGTCGCCGAATCCCGAACCCCTGGAGAGATGGCCGAAGCCATGAAACTCGCCGTGCTATCGGGCAGGCTCGCCTATCTCGCCGGGCGAATGGAGAAGCGGTTGTACGCCAGCGCGAGCAGTCCTCTGATCGGCGTTGTCCGTTGAGGTGGCAGAGAGACGGAGCGACGGGGCGACGAGGAGACCCGGCGAGGGCGCAATCGCTCTGTCGCCCTGTCTCCCCGTCACCCTGTCTCTTTCCGCCAGATGGCGATGTAAAACCCCAGCCTTGAAACTGGCTAGAGAAGGCGTAAAATAACGCCGTCACGCGAACGAGGGGGCGCATCGGAGATGGGCGATCTGTACGCTGTGCTGGGCATCAACCGCACGGCCACTTCCAATGAGATCAAATCCGCTTACCGCCGATTGGCGCGCAAGTATCATCCTGACGTCAACTCTGATCCAGCAGCCCAGGCGACATTTGCCCAGATCAATGAGGCTTATCACACTCTGATCGACTCCGAACGTCGCAAGACCTACGATCTGACAGGTTCTGTTTCGTCGGCGACATACGCGCGCCAATCCGATTCCGCTGCGGCGCGCGCGGCGCGCCGCGCGCACTACCAAGAGCGCGCCGACCACATCGTTAATGAGTGGTTGAGGCGCGAGCGCGAAGAGACGCGCGCCCGCGGCAAGGCCGTCTATACGACCGTCACTCTGTTCGTCTCGACTTTCATCGTCGCAATGAATCCCGCATTGTTCCAACCACCCAGCAATATATTCTGGCAAATTGCGGTGATCCTGCTGTTCGCGATCGGGGTCCGGCATCTGTACACGAGCCTCAAGGAGCATTTCGATTATTACACTTATCGACCGCCCAGAGTCTCAATAACTCGTCCAGTCAAGAAGCCGAACAAACGTTTCAAGCGCAGCTCCGCTTGGGCTTTCGTGATTATCGGTTATCTGATTTCGGTCAGCGCCGGCGTTTTGATCGGACTGCTGACCGGCTTCCTCTCGGCGCGACTGATGGAAGAAGTCACAATCACCGACGCGTTTTTATATGCGCTGGTTTACCCTCCGATCGCCGTGCTGATTGTCGATATGATGTATCTGATCAATTCCCATTTTGATATCAAGTGAAACTTCGCGGCGCCGGACCTCAGTCGGCGCATGCGCTTCTGCGGAAAACCAACTGAAGTATCATCGCCTTGACACCCAGTCCGCGCGCCCGTATTCTCTCCGTTTTGCGTGCGCTAAAAGACCGCTCTCCATGTGATTGACCGTATGTTCGAGGCGTTATCAGACAAGCTCAAGAAAGTTCTAAAGGATTTGCGCGGCGAAAGCCGTTTGTCTCCGGAGCACCTCGATCTGGCGATGCGCGAGATACGCATCGCTCTGCTCGAGGCCGACGTCAATTTCAAGGTCGTCAAAGACTTCATCGAGCGGGTCAAGAGCAAAGCCGTCGGGCAAGAGGTGTTGCAGCAGCTCTCGCCCGGTCAACAGGTCGTCAAGATCGTCTATGACGAGATGGTCGAGATGCTCGGAGGCACGTCCAGTCGACTGCTATTCACATCGCGCCGGCCGAATTCGGTGATGATCGTCGGATTGCAAGGGTCCGGTAAGACGACCTCCACGGGCAAGCTGGCGAAATGGCTCAATAAAAATCAGAACCGCAACCCGCTGCTGCTTTCCGTAGACGTCTATCGCCCCGCCGCGCGCGACCAGTTGGCGGTCATCGGCAAGGCGATCAACATTCCGGTGTTCGAAGGCGAGGGGACCCAAGACCCGGTCGAATTGTGCCGCGCGGCGCGGCGACATTGCGAGCAGGTCGGCTTCGACACGCTGATGATCGATACGGCGGGCCGTTTGCACATCGACGACGCGCTGATGGAAGAATTACAGCGCATCAAGGCCGAAATGTTTCCGGTCGAAACGCTCTTCGTCGCCGACGCCATGACCGGGCAGGACGCGGTTAAGAGCGCGAAGGAATTCCACGACCGCATCGGCGTGACCGGCGTCATCTTGACGAAGATGGACGGCGACGCGCGCGGAGGCGCCGCCCTTTCGATCAAGGAAGTCACCGGGCAGCCGATCAAATTCGTCGGCGTCGGCGAAAAGTACGACGCGCTCGATCCTTTCTACCCCGAACGCATCGTCTCGCGCATCCTCGGAATGGGCGACGTCCTGTCGCTGATCGAAAAAGTGCAGGAGGAGGTCGATGAGCGGAAGGCGATCGAACTGCAGGAGAAGATGGAGCGGAACGCCTTCACGCTCGAAGATTTCCGCGATCAGCTTCAACAAATGAAGAAGCTCGGCTCGGTGACCAGCCTTCTGGAGATGCTGCCCGGCGACATGTTCAAAGGCATGCCGAAGATGACACCCGAAATGTCGGCGCAAATGGAGAAGGAAATGAAGCGCACGGAGGCGATCATCAACTCGATGACGCCCGCCGAGCGCGAGAACCATCTGATCATCAGCCCGTCTCGCCGCCGCCGCATCGCGATGGGCAGCGGGCATAAGGTCAAAGACGTCGATAAATTGCTCAAGCAGTACATCGAAATGAAATCGATGATGGCGCGCCTGATGGGCGGCGACGGGATGTTCGGCGGTATGAAGGGAAAGGTCGTGCGTAAACTGACAGGCGTCGGCTCGCGCAAGAAGAAACAGAAGAAGAAGAAGCGCAGGTGAGAGTGGGTAGTGGGTAGTGGATAGTGGATAGTGGATAGTGGATAGTGGATAGTGGATAGTGGATAGTGGATAGTGGATAGCGCATAGTGGATAGTGGGCAGTGAATAATGGCTCACTGCCCACTATCCACTATGCGCTACCCCCTGACTCAACTTATAATTCCCATGCCTGATTACATTTGGAGGTGAGTTACTTTGTTAGCAATCAGATTGACAAGACAGGGAGCGAAGAAGAAGCCGTTTTACCGTGTCGTCGTGGCCGAGAAGCGAGCCAAGCGCGACGGGCGTTTTGTCGAAATCGTCGGCCATTACAACCCCTGCCGCGAGCCGGTGGAACTGAAGCTTGATCACGATCGCATCAACTACTGGCTCAAATGCGGCGCGCAGCCGACCGACACGGTGCGGAACCTGATTCGCAAGAGCGAACAGCAACAAGTTGTGGAGACGACGCAATGAAAGAGCTGGTTGAGTTGATAGCCCGGACGCTGGTCGATCACCCTGACAGGGTGAACGTCAAAGAGATTGAAGGGCATCAGGCGACGGTGCTCGAATTGCGCGTCGCCGAAGGCGACCTCGGAAAAGTCATAGGCAAACAGGGGCGCACCGCGCGCGCGATTCGCACGGTCCTCAACGCCTCGGGAACGAAGCTCAAAAAGCGTTTCGTGCTTGAAATCCTCGAATGAGCGACTGCGGGAAACAGGATCGCGCAGGCGTTGGCCCCGACCTCAGAGAGGACGTCAGAGAAGGTGATCTGATCAGCGTCGCGCGAATAGCCCGCCCACAAGGACATCGCGGCGAGGTCATCGCCGATCTGCTGACCGATTTTCCGGGGCGTTTCGCCAGACTAGGTAGAGTTTATGTCAAACGCGCCGACGGACGACTACTCCTTCTCGACCTCGAAAACTCGCGCCTGCATAAAAACCGCGTCGCGCTGAAATTCGCCGGCTGCGACTCAGTCTCCGGGGCCGAAGAGCTGCGAGACGCGCGCGTTATGATTCCGCGCGATCAACTGGTCGAACTGCCCGAAGACACATACTACGATTTCGACCTGATCGGCTGCGAGGCGGTCTCCATCGAAGGTCAATGGCTCGGTCGCGTCGAAGAGGTGCGGAATTACGGCGCCGCCCCATTGCTCTTAGTCCGAGACGGCGCCCGCGAACTTCTGATCCCGCTCGTCCTGAGTATCTGCGTCGAGATCTCGACCGAGAGGAAAAGGATCGTGGTCGATCCGCCTGAAGGGTTGTTGGAATTGTGAGAATCAGGTATCAGGTATCAGGTGTCAGGTGTCAGTACAAGCGGCAATTTCTACTGAAACCTGAAACCTGAAACCTGAAACCTGATACCTGATTATGCGCTTTGACTTGCTGACCATCTTTCCGGAGTTTTTCGCGGGGCCGTTCGATTTCGGGATCATCAAGCGCGCGCGACAGCAGGGAATCGTCGAAATCGTCATTCACGATCTGCGTTCTTTTACATTCGATAAACATCACGTGGTTGACGACCGCCCGTTCGGGGGCGGCGAGGGGATGGTGCTGAAGCCGGAACCGATCTTTCGCGCTGTTGAATCCATACTGGCCGAGAGGTTGGTCGTAGATCAGGCGCGCGAGAATCGCGCCGGCGTAGTCCTGCTCTCGCCTCAGGGGCGGATCTTCAATCAGGCCGAAGCCCGCCGCTTCGCCGATGAATTTTCGCGGCTGATTTTGATCTGCGGGCGGTACGAAGGCGTCGACGAGCGCGTGGCCGAACATCTGATTACCGACGAAATTTCCATTGGCGATTATGTGTTAACCGGCGGCGAGCTTCCGGCGATGGTGATGGTGGACGCCGTGACCAGATTGTTGCCCAACGCCCTGGGTAGCGAGACATCGGCCTTGCGCGATTCTTTCTCCGAGGGGCTGTTGGATTATCCGCATTACACTCGTCCGGCGGAGTTTCGCAGCTGGCGCGCGCCTGAGGTCTTGGTGAGCGGCCATCACGGCGAAGTGGCGAAGTGGCGAAGGCGCGCGGCGCTGCTCAAGACTTTGAAGACGCGCCCTGATCTGATCGAGAAGGCCGCATTGACCGATGAGGAAAAGCGCTGGCTGGACGAGCTTATTCGTGGTGGGTTGGGAATTGATCCTGACGTTATTTAAGAATATTCAATCATAGAGGTGAAACGACAATGAACACACTGGACAACATTGAAAAAGCGCAATTGAAAAGCAACATTCCTGATTTCATTCCCGGCGACACCGTTCGCGTTCACGTTAGGATCAAGGAGAGCGAGACCAAGGAGAGGTTGCAGGCGTTCGAGGGAATTGTGATCGCGCGTCGCGGCAAAGGCGTCGGCGAGACGATCACCGTGCGCAAGACCTCCTTCGGCGTAGGAGTCGAACGCATCTTCCCGCTCCACGCGACGATTATCGATCACATCGACGTCGTCAAACATGGGCGCGTCCGCCGCGCCAAGCTCTATTTTCTGCGCGCTCTGCGCGGCAAGGCGGCCCGCATCCGCGAGCGCGACACCCGCCAGCAGGCGTCCGGCGGCAACAAGTAGCCCGAAATAATAAAAATCCTGGGGGCGTCAGGAATTGGACTTATAAGACTATAAGTCCAATTCCTGACGCCCCCAGGATTTTTGCAAAAGGGCGTAAAGAAGAGCGACAAAATCAGGGTCGCGGACGTGGTTTAGGTTTGGTCCCTCCCTCTTTATTCACATCATCTTTCTTGCTGTCTCCGGGTTTCCCCCCTGTGGTCCCGGCTGCAGGTTTGGCGCCCGAGGCCGGCTTCTCGTCCTTAACCTCTTCAGTATCATTCAGAAGCTTCACATCCGATTGGAAGCGGCGATAGTTTTTATATCTGACGACCATCCGCACGTGAATGCGGAAGTTATCGAATTCCAGATTATCGTCGCCGTATGTGTATGTCGGTAACCAGAACCGTTCGTCGATGTTCTCGCGGTAGGTTTCGAACTTCGGGAACCGTTGTCCGAACTCAGGGACGGTTTTGCCCGCCGTCTTGACTATCTGCAAGTCCTGATCGTCAACCCAGATTTTTCCCTGAAAGAACTTCCCTTCGATCTTCTGTTTTTTCAGCCGGTCGAGCTCTTTCTTGTTGGACATCACCTTCGGGATTACGTCGAAGACAAACGTGTTCAACTCGTCAACCTTCTCTTTGCCGACATAGCTGACGAAATAGTTTGGTAATTCCTCGGCGGCGAGGGCGAAAGGTTGCAGGTTTACGAGGGCGTTTTTGTCCTCCGCTGTCATGGTCAGACCCGCTTGACTGAGGGTTGACGGCGGGGCCTTGATGATCCGTTCGATGCGGGTACCGGCGTCATTAAATACGAACTCGGAGACCTGGTAGAATTCACCGGAGACGGTGTCGGCGGGGCCTATGACCTGGAGCTTCGATTCCTGCATGTAGGCGTATTCTTTCCATATCTCGCGCAATTCGCTCTCTTTCTTCGTAAACCGATTAATGATCTCTTCAGGCGGAAGTTGTGGGCCGGACTTCTGAGCGGAAGCCTCGTTCGAGTTGGCCGAATCGTCCGAATTGGTCGAACGGATTTTCGCCGACGCGTAGAGTAACGAAGTCGAAACGAGCGCCGCGACGAGCGACGCTAACAGAATCTTTCTCATATAATTCCCCCTCTCGTGTATGGACGGTATCGTTCCGCGCTTTCGACGGTGAGTATAGCCGAGAACGTCGCCGAATTGCCACCACAGCCACCGCAGACGGGGAGACAGGGGGACAAGGAGACAAGGAGACAAGGAGACAAGGAGACAAGGAGACAAAGAGAAGAGAAAAATATGTTAGGCCCTCTCCTTGTCCCCCCGTCGCCCCGTCGCCTCTATTCGTCTTGCGGCTCGATTCCCTTGCCCACCTCGCGCAATTTGCGGATGACCAGGTCGTAACTGAACCCGCGCCTTATCAGGTAATCGAAGAGTTTCTTCGCTTCCTCGCGGTCGGTGGGCGCGCCCTTCAATCTCACGCGTTTGCTGATCGCGCGATCGATCAACTCCTCTTCGCTCTGTTGTTCGTAAGCTTCGTCGAGCGCGTTTTCTATGGTTTCGGATGGGAGTTTTTTGCGCCTGAGGTCGTGGCGCAGCCGCGATCGGCCGATCGGCTTCGCCATCAGACGCGAGTTGGCGAAATTTGCGGCGAACTCCTCATCGTTCAGGTAGCCCAACTCTTCGAGTCTGGCGAGCACCTGATCGACGATCGCTTCCTCCGCCCAATCTTTCTCCATCAATCGCGCGCGCATCTCGGCGAGGCTGCGCGGCTTGTACGAGAGCAGGTTGAGCGCTCGCTCGAAAGTCTTCTCATAGGGCGTCTTCGTCATGGTGGAATCGTGCGGCGGCAGTCGGCCGTTAGTCAAGCGCCCCATTTACCATAGCTACAGAGGTCACAGAGGTCACGGAGAAAGGGAGACATGTCGCCTCCTTTTCTCCCTGTCTCTGCGCTCTCTGTGACCTCTGTGGCTAGCAGTTTTCATAATGTTGTTGTAAGTTTACGAGTTCCAAATGGGCGTGCTATATTGGCTGCTAGGTTTTGCCGCATGTTTCCTGCGCTCAGACAAACATCATAGAGAGGTACTAGGCCTATGTCAGGGCATTCAAAATGGCATTCGATTAAGCACAAAAAAGGCGCGCTTGACGCCAAGCGCGGAAAGCTTTTCACGAAGCTGATCAAGGAGCTTACCATCGCCGCGCGAACCGGCGGCAGCGGCGACCCGAACCAGAGCCCGCGCCTGCGCAAGGCCGTCAACGACGCCAAGGCCGCGAACATGCCGAACGACACGATCGATCGCGCCGTCAAACGCGGCACGGGCGAACTTGAAGGCGCCAATTACGAAGAGATCACTTACGAGGGCTACGGGCCGGGCGGCGTCGCCGTGATGGTCAGCGCGACCACCGACAATCGCAACCGCACGGTCTCGGAATTGCGCCACATATTTTCAAAGAACAGCGGCAACCTCGGCGAATCAGGCTCGGTCGCATGGATGTTCAACAAGAAGGGGCAGATCATCATTGACGCCACGTCGAAGAGCGAAGACGAGATGATGGAGATCGCGCTCGAAGCCGGCGCCGAAGACATGCAGAACGACGGCGAGAGCTATCAGGTCCTGACCGCCCCGGAAGATTTCCACTCCGTCCTCGACGCGATCAAGAATAAAGGCGTCGAACCGATCTCTTCGGAAATCGCGATGATCCCGCAGAACACCATCAAACTCGACAGCGCGCATGCCACGCAGATGCTCAAGCTTTATGACGCGCTCGACGATCATGACGACGTCCAGAGCGTCTACGCCAATTTCGAAATCGACGACGCTGTGTTGCAGCAGCAGGCATAGGGAAGAGGGAGTAGGGAATGGGGAATGGGGAATGGGGGGGCAAAAACCTCTTCCCCACTCCCCACTCCCTAATCCCCACTTCCCATTCCGATTATGAACCTCAAACGTCGCGGCGCAGAAACCGGCAGCGGTTTTCAGGAGACGGTCAATCGTATCAACGAAGGCTACGAGCGCGCCGGACGGGCCTATATCACGCGCAAAGCCATTCCCGGAAAATATCTGATCGAACGCAGCGAATCACGGCGCGGTTTGTCGCTGCCGCCGATAGATTTCGCTTCGAGCGAGGCGCAACCGCGTCTGTCTTATGCGGAACTCAGTCGCTTGAGGGAAGGGCATAAGACCGCGAATTGGCGGCGATTCGTCCCCGAATCGAAGGCCGAGCCCGATTACGGCGGAGCGATTGCGCCTGAAGGCCGCGCGATCTTTTACGACGCCAAGACCACCAGACGCAATCTCCTCGATTTTGATAACCTGCACGCGCACCAGATAACTTTCCTCGAACGCGCCGCGCGATTCGGCGCCGTGTCCGGTTTTCTGGTCGAATTCAGCGCCAGCGCCGAGGTCTACTTTCTTCCGATCCAGATCGTCGTCCGCTGGCGAGAAGAGATCGCGCGCAAGAGCCTGCCTTACCGCTTCTTCGCCGAACACCTGACGCCAGCGCCTCAAGGCAAAGGGTTGATCATCTACGACTATCTGAAGGCCGTCGAAGAGCAGGAGCGGCTTTACGGCCGCAGTTACGAGGGATTTGTTCTGACCGTCCCGCGCGCTTGGTCCCGGCGCAATGCTGCGGCGGACAAAACAAAGAGCTAGTTGTAATCAATCGCATGAGCAGTTTCCTGCCCCGCTGCTCGCATTTCTAAAGTAAGTTCAGCCATTCAGGAGGAAAAACCATGACCCCACATCATTTCGCAGTGATTCACTCTTTCAATTCACAGATTCGTTTGATCGCCGTCCTCGCGTTCGCGCTGGTTGCGGCGATAACGACGACGGCGCAACCCGGGCGCAAGATATTCTTGCCCGGCGGGCGGGCCGTCATTTTCGACGAACGTTTATCGGCTCTGCGCGCTCAACCCGATGTCAAGGCCCCGCTCAAACAGCGTATGCGCCGAGGCCGCCGCGTGGGCATCCTCGGCGCGGGCGCGGCCAAAGACGGCGCGAAGTTTTTCCGCGTGGCGGTTTCGCGCAACACCCGCGGCTGGGTTCTGGCCGACGCCGTAATTAGGCCGGGCAACGCCGCCGACGCCGAAAGGCTGATGCGGTTGATTGAAGACACGAAGGATGAATTCATGAAGGCGCGTCTGGCGCGGCTTTGCGCCGACGAGTTCCGATCGACGAATTTCGCGCCGAAGGCCTTGATGATTCTGAGCGAGGCGGCGGAAGGCGAGGCGGAGAGGCTTTCGCGCGACGCCAAACGCCGCGCCGGAGAAGACGGTCCGGACACAGGGCCGAACGCGGGATTGAACAGGCGGGACTTCATGCTCAATTACGCGGGTTTGGATCGTTACAACCGCATCGGCGTGACATTCGATTACGACGCGGCTTCGGATCGGATCGTTTATGACGGCGCGGCTTATCGCGAGTTGCTGCGGCGTTATCCGCGAAGCGCTGAAGCGCAAACGGCTCAGGCGAGACTGGCGACTTTGGAGAAGAAGTAGCCAATTACTATTTGCTGTTACCTGCTAACGGCCGCGGCCCGAAATTGCCGAATAGATAATCGACGAGCGGCTCCTTCTCCGCGTCGCTCACGACAGCTCCCCATCGAACCATCTTATCGACTTCGCGCGTCCAGCCCTGGCGCGAGAGGCGTTGTTGCGCGGCCAGATCGGCCTCGTGGCAGACCAGGCATTTCTCTTCGAATATCCGCTTGCCAGGCTCGTCCACGGCCGCCGGCGCGCTCGCCGCCGAACGCGGCTTGAAATGGGCCGCGAAGTAATCAACCAGAACCTCTTTCTCCGGATCGCTGGCGACGGCTCCCCAACGGATCATCTTCTCGACTTCGCGCGTCCAACCCTGTCGCGACAATCGCTGCGCGACGATTACGTCCGCTTCGTGGCAAATGACGCATCTGTCGCGCGCAAGCTCCGCGCCCTTGCCTTCCGGCAGATCCTGGCGGGCCGCGCGGGTGTTCGCGCCCATCAAACCGCAGACGGCGACCATCAGCGCGAACGACAATTTGATCGGGTTCGAGTTACGCTTTGACATTTATCCTCACCCTGTCAATCACGTTCCAGAGATAGCCCGACGGGTTCCACCGCGGGGCGATGGGTTGAACATTGCCCTTGTCGTCAGTGGCGCGCGACATCAGCAGGTAAGAGCCGGGTTGGGTGATGTTGAATTCGTATTCGAACGATTGCCAGGAGTAACGCTCGCGCTCTTTACCGAGTTTCGCAGGGAGCCAGGAGCTTCCGTTGTCCATCGAAACGTCCACCCTGAGGATGTTCGCTTCGCCCGCCCAGGCGAAGCCGCTCAGGTGAATCTTACCGGGAGCCACGGTCGCGCCGTCGAGCGGCGAGTTGATGAACGATTTAACGACCAGGCCTTTGAGCGGAACCATGTCCTTAGGATCGACGGCTTCGCCAGGCGCCACCGGCCGGTTCGGGAAACGATAGGCCGTCTTGACGAAGAATCCATCGAATTCCTTCTCGATCACCTGAATGTCAGTCAGCCATTTGACCGAGTAGGCGCCTTCCCAGCCGGGGATGACGGCGCGCAGCGGGAAGCCATGCAGCACGGGCAAGGCTTCGCCATTCATCTCATAGGCCAGAATCGTATCGGCGTCGAGAGCTTTCTTGATCGGAACGTTGCGGATGAAGTCAGGCATCTTGCCCAGAGGTTTGTCCGCGCCGTTCATCGCGACATATTGGCCTGTGGGCTTTACCCCGGCTTTATTCAACACGTCGGCCAGCCGCGCCCCGGCGAATCGGGCTGTGCCGACCGCGCCTTTCTCCCATTGGATGCCCGCGACCGGCGGGTCGAAAAACGCGCGCCCGTTGCCGGCGCATTCGAGCGTCACCGTCACGGCGTGTTTGGGCGCCCTCTTCAATTCATCCAGCGTCAGCGTGACGGGGTTTTGGACTTCGCCTCCGACCGTCAACTTCCATTCGTTCACGTCGACCTTCGCCGCATACAAATGGTGGCGCACGTAGAAAAGGTCATTGGGCGTGATCCACGTGTTGAGCAATGAAACCGGCGTTTCGAGATCCTCGGGGCGGATCGAATGGATTATCAATCTCTCTTTACCCTTGATGACGGTTTGCGCGAACGCCGATTCCGGAAGCGTCTGCGCGAGCGCAAGGCCGGCGGTTAATTGCCCCGCGCCGATCAGGAAGTCGCGTCGCCGGAACGCGTTCGAGCGCGGATGATCGTTCTGATCTCTCTTCATTACTGTGGCCTCATTGATGATTGCATATGATTTGATATCGCGTTTTGAATCGCGAATTCTATGCGGCCTTTCAGTCAGCGGTCAAATCGCGTCCGGCGTTTAGCGATCTGACAGGCTCTCTGACGGGATGATCCGATTTTCATTTCACTTTTCGCTGCGCCGTTCACGTATGTATCTTGCGATTGTTCCAACGGGCGCGAGCCAGATCTTGTTGGCGGGATTGTTGGCGTAGCTCATCAACTTTTCCAGCATTGTCACTCGCGTAGTTTGCTGGCCGTCCTGGCCGATCTCATGCCCCGCCAGGGCCACCCACTGCCCGGTCTCTTTAGCTTTTTCTAGGATCGGAAGAATCTGTTCAAAATCGTGGCCATCCATCTCGACGCCGGTCGCCTGCGCCAGATCGCAGAAGCCTGGATCGTTCGGGGTCTCATCCTGCCAGGTGCGCCCTGAACTGAACATCGTCGCCACCAACGGAACATAGCTCTTGGTATCAATCCCGCGCCCGACGAAAGTCTGCCCGCAGGGGTATGCGAACGATTCCGCCGTCACGCCCAGCAGTTCCTTGATTCGCCGGTTGGCCTGCTTAAGTTCATCGCGCATCTTTTCAACCGTGTAATCTTCCAACGCCTTCTGCCGCGACCACGCGAAGTTGCCCGTGCACGGATGGTTCAGCGAGTGATTTCCGATCTCGTGCCCGCTCGCCACAACCTTTTTCCAGCCTTCCAGTCGCCGTTCTACGGCCGAGGGCACGACGTAAAATGTCGCTTTGACTTTGTGTTTGTCGAGCAACGCCACGCCGACGTCCACCTGGCTTTGCCGCGCGTCATCGAAGCTCAGACTCAACGCGGCGCGTTTTCCCTCAGGCCACGTGAAATTGGTTGAAGGCTGCTGTGCGAACGCAAGAACGCTCAGCAAAAGAAACGGCGGAAAGAGCGGCGTTTGTCGAATACGCATATGGTTGGGTGTTGTGGTCAGGTCACGGTCGCTTATCGTACGCGGCGACGAGTTTCGCGGGAGCGCTGCGCCGCCACGACTCTGTAATCAATTTACGAAGATCATCCGGTTGAACGGTCGAGAGCCGCACGAGCATCGCCGGGTAGTTCAAGTAATGATTCGTGATATAAAAAGTTTCGGGATCGATCTTCATCAACGCCTCGCGTTCATTGACGTGGATCATAATAACGACAGACTCGCCGCTCTGATGAAATCTGACGAACAGATTCTTATCGACGTGAAAGGCTGGCGTGCCATAAGACTTGCCTTCAACGGCTCCGGGCAGCGTGATCGCAATCTCCCGAACAGTTTCCCAGGTCGCCGGTTGTGTTTTTCGTTTGCGTCCCATAGTTTGCGAATTTCATCGGCGCGAGCGTGATTCTTTGCCACTCCTGCCACAGACATTCATTGACGTGGTCGAGGCGAATGGCTCCGAGGAAGATCTGTCTTTCGGCTTTCTCTGCTTTCATCGTAATTTCACCGATGTTTTACAGCTCTTTTATGACTGCCCACAAAGACCTAGGTATTTTCCACTCGTTAAGAGTGAAAGGCAATACAGGCGACGATTGGTGATATGGCATATGGATTTCCCCGGCGCTCAAGAACTCGCTCAAGGATTGGCGCTCGAATTGGCGGCGCTGATGGAAATACTTGCGCGCATCCAGCATTACATCTGCGTCATAGCCGCGGTTGCTCTAATCGTCTACTTGCCTTACGCGGCTTGGTTCCGGCTTAAGCGGATAGCGAGAGCAACAACTCTTCGCCGCTGCCGGACGGGTTTTCAACAACAGAACTCAAGATAGGACTAAGCGCGTTTTCAGATACTTTAGAAGGCGGAGTCAAAGAGATCAAAATCGAAGTCTCCGAAGGGCTGCGATTGATGGTAGATCGCGGCGAACAAATCCCCGAGCCGCTCAGCCGGCATGGGTAGCGAGAATCAGCCTAAATCGGAATGGACGGATTATCAGTCTCCAAATCGGAATGGACCTTGAGCGCGGAGGCGCTGGCCCGGTTTCTAGCCAGCCTCGATACGGACTCTGATCGCGCGGGCGAAAAGTATGATAGCCTGCGCCTGACACTGATGAAATTCTTCGACTGGCGCAGGGCGCATTTCCCCGAAGAGCTAGCCGGCGGTAACTGACGATCAGGCGTTTTGCTTATCAGTAATTCGGAAGCGGTCGGCGAACCAGCCGGCCTCAGTTTGCGCGGCTTTCAGCAGAGCGCTGGCGACAGTTCTGATCGGGGATCCTTTGGTAAATGCCTCGGCTATCGCGTAAAGGGCGGCGGGAGAAAAGTGTGGCGCATTGAAAATCGCGAAGACAGGCTCCCACCGCTCCGGCTGGAATTTCGTTTTAAACGAGTCCAGTCCATCAAAGTTGTAGAAGCGTCTACCGTGCGCCTGCGCCCATGATAGCAGCCAACGTAGCCAGAGAGGGTTCTCCTCCTGCGAAATCGCGGCGCGCCGTGACAGAGGCGAGAGGCCGAGCGTCACGTATTCACTCTTCTCTTCGGCCATCGCGCGGACGGCGGCGTCAATCATCAACTCCGCCGTTCCGTTCGGCGCCCAGCGGCCACGAATAATTTGCTCGACCAACCAGCCATTGCGTAGCGGGACCGGCGAGGCGACGAGGAATCCTACAACCTGCCCCTTCAGTTCCGCCACAAAGACACGGCGATCAGCTAATCTCTCCAGTGTCTGCGGCTCAACCAGAAAATGCATAGGCGGCAGCCCGCGCGCCGCCAGCCACTCTTGAAGGCAATACTGCAATGCCGGATGTCCGGCGGCCTGCGGCGAAGGCCACTCGCTCACCGACACTGATTTGTTGCGCGCGCGGTTGAGCTGCGCCCTAAGCGAGGCGCGATGCGAAATGATCTTCAGCCAATTCAGCGGGCGCCAAGTCGGCTGTGCGCCTAGCAAAACCATTGAGTGGGTAGTCGCGCCGCGATACAGCGATTCCAGCCGCGCTTCCGCGCCGAAATAACAGACGCGCTTCCCGTCGCGCCAGGCCGCACCCTCGAACTCTGCCGCAACGTCCGCCAACCGCTCACGCGCGCAGATCGGCGCGCCCGCCACAACCAGCGTGTTGTGCGCGCGGACAAAACCGACGACCGCCTCGCAGATTGAAGAAAACCAAAGCTCGATTCCGGGATTGATGATCTGATAGGCGGTGGCGTTCCAACCATAGCGGAGAACCAGTTCGCGGGCTTGCCGGAGCTGTTCAGAGTCAAAGCCGATTTCGTGTCGCGTCGCAGCCACATCATTAGTATACCTGATCACGCGACTTTGCGGACGCCCAAAGGCGCCAACCGGATGGAGCGCCGAGGCGCCCTGAATCGACCGAGTCCTTAAGTGGAAGATTTGTTGGTAGAATTTTTTTCGATCGGAATGAAATTTTCGTGAAATTTTGTACCCCCGGTTCACATTATGTATTGAAGCATTTTCGCGTGGCCGAAACCACAGCGAGGGGGCTGGTTGCTTCTAAATCAAACCACGCAAGACTGGTATGTCGCTGCGCTCGTAAGCGAGTGGTCGTCTCCTAGGTCAGCCACCTGCTTACGAGCGCGACGCCATAACAATGTCCTCACCTTGCGTGGTTTGATTTAGTTCGATGACATCAGTTTCAGGGCCTACATAATTCGTGTGACTAAGCCAGACCCTATCCACCGAGTCGCATAACACAGCAGAATGATGGACAAAGTCGAGTTCGGCATGCGGAAAAAATAGTTCTTCCGTTTTCCGGGAGAAAGTGATATTAAAGCGCACAGTCTGATGAACAGACTAAGGTAGCCAACATAGTCGAGACGGGCTTGCCTGCTGACAGCTTGGCCCGCATATGTAGGTTACCACCCGGCGATTCTTGGTTTAGGCAATAACAAAAGGCTCAGCGGCGGAAACTCGGCTGTAAATCCTTTAGATGCTGTTATTGACTTTCCCGTTTTACAGTGTTTTCCACTTGAACGAGTGGGTTTTATGAAATCCTCAGATCACATTTCCATGAAATACTTTTCCAATTTATACATCAGTTATCAGGGAGAGAGATGCGAGGTACTCCCCATTGTCTAGAGCCTGTTATTTACTTTAAGCAAGTACCTATGCAAAGTTCTTTAACATCAAGATGACGAAAGCCAGAAAATGCAGCCTCGCGAGCGGTTCGGGTAATCGTTCATAGTCGCGAGCCAGTCGGCGAAACTTCGACATCCAACCGAAACTTCGCTCCACAACCCATCGACGTGGTAACAGGACGAACCCTCTCTTGTCCGTCGGCAGTGGCGTCACTTCGAGCCTGATGCCGTGCTCTTCGGCTGCATCGGCTGCGTTTTCGCCTGTATACCCTTGATCGGCAAAAGCGATCTCGACTGTTTCGCCGGGGTCGGCTTGCGCGCGTGACGCGCCAACTTTGACAGAGATTCTTTGGAGCTTGCTGGCAAATTGTTTGTAACGCGCTCCGCTTTTTTTGAGAGTCTCTTTAGGGCATACAGGTTCGTGTTACGCTAAATCTTGATCCCTCCTTCTCTCTCAAGGAGTCCTGGCGTTGAGAACTTGGTCGCGCGATTCACCACCTGCCTCGTCGCGCAAATCAAAATCGCTTTGTTATTCATCAGGAGGTTTACTTATGTTCAAATCAGTCTGCCATTCATTGTGCGCCGTTTTCATCGCGGTCGCCCTTTGTGTCCTCGCTGCGCCTGGGACCACCGCGTATTCTCAAACCCCCAGCGCCCAGGATAAAAAGCAGGCAAAACAGGAACGCGAATACCAGAAAATCAAGGAATTCAGCGAGAATCTTTACAACACAGACTCGATATTCCACAACGAAGTCGAGGAGTCCTATCGCCAGAAACGGCGGGAGCATAGTGAATCGGCGTATGCCGTCAACACTCGTGACAGTCAGGACGACCAGATCACTCGCACAGGTGACAAACTGAAGATTAATGACACGCTCTATGACAATCCGCTCGTGCAGGATTATGTCAACCGGGTCGGCCAATCGATCGTACCCAAGGATTCAAAGTATCTCTATGCTTTCAAAGTCACGCTCAATCCGATACCGGAGGCCCGCGCGCTTTCGACCGGCACGATCTACATCTCGTCGGGGATGCTTTCGATGATTGATAATGAGGCGCAACTGGCCTACATTCTCGGTCACGAGGTGGCTCACGTCGAGAAGAATCACTGGCGCGAGGACGTGATGGTCGAGCGTGGAATTCAGCGCTATTACGAGAAGCAACAACAGAAGCGCGGACTCCTCGGGGCCGTTATCGGCGCAGGCGCGGGCGCTATCGTCGGCGGCGCTACCGGATCGTTCAGCAAGGGGGCGCTGACGGGTGTCCTCGTCGCGGTTGGGGTGCCGACTATTCTCAAGTTGGCCGCTCCGGACGCAGTCGTATCGTGGGACAAACAGCAAGAGGATGAGGCCGACCAACTCGGCCTGAAATACATGTTCGACCGCAACTACGATCCGCGCGAAGCGCCTAAATTTTACGCCTCGCTGCAGCGCGTATCGCAGTCTGATCCGCGCGCGAGCCTGGGATTTATGGCTGACTCCGAGCGCGTCCAAGATCGCCTTCAGCAGGTGAACAGCTCCATCAGTAGCTTTGGTAATCTCGGTTCCAAGAATCTCTCCACCGGCGCGCTCAATCTCGCCGCGAACAAGGAGCCGGATAGAGGCAAAGGGCTCAATATGGAGCGCGCCGACGCCGGGCGCACGGTGATCCAGGCCATCGCCAGCGGAGCGATGGCGCCGGAGATCAAGGCCAAGATCGAGGCCGGCGAATTGATCGGCAGCAGCGCGGAGTTCGCGACGGTGATGGCCGAACTCAAACGCGACAACGGCTTACGCGCGTACTATTACGACATGTTCCAGATGTCCCGCGACAATTTGGAAGAATCGTTGCTGATCCGCTCCAACGACCCATTCACTCACTTCTATTACGGGAAGGTTCTTAAGCTGACGGCCCGAAACTCTTCGGATAAACAACGCGCCTTGTCTGAGTTCGTCAGGGCGATCGATCTGGACAAGCGCCGTGTTGTAGCCGAACCTCATCTTTATCGCGCGCTCGCCTTGATCGAAATCAGGGATGCCGCGCAATCACGCGAGATCGTCTCCAGCCTGCAAGACTATGTCACGGTCTACCAGCGCGAACATAGCGGAAGTCTGCCGCCAAACATGGACGTGATTTACGACTACATGCAGGAGGTCGGCGAGATGGATTGGGCGGCGCGTCCGGCTCTGAATGTTTCAACGAAGAACATTGATCCGATAGGAGTCCAAAATGGTATCACGGCCCCAGCGCCTTCGCAGGCCGGGGCGCCAGGCGCCGTCACTCCAGCCTCGGTTACTCCGGCCCCGGTTCAGCAGACAACTCCGAAGTCGCGTAAACCGTAACTCCACTGGCGCCAGTTACAATGGTGTTCATGTGGGTGTATAGCCACAGAGCCGCCGCAGCCACAGAGAAGGGGACAAGGAGATGGGGAGACAAGGAGACAAGTTGTTTTTCTCCTTTTCTCCATGTTCCTTTGTCCCCTTTTTTCCCTGTCTCTATGTCTCTGTGACTCTGTGGCTATTTGCATCAGCGCTTATGAGTGAAAACAGGTCCGTTTTTTTTCTGATCCTGACCCTGGCGGTTTTAGTGACTTCGCCGTCCGATCGTATGTCGCTCGGCCGGATGGCTGTGGGCCAAGAGGCGTCGTTGCGCGCGCCATTCTCGCTCGAATTGCCGGACATCGGCGGCGCGCCGATCACTGAGCCGGAAATAAACATTCCGACAAGCAATCTCCATAAGTTACGGCTGCGCGTGCGTAAGCCGTATGCTGACGCGATCAACTACGGGAAAATATACACGAAGATCAACGGCGAAGCGGCGGTCGTTATCCAAACGCCAGGAAGAGATCGAGACGACCAAATCATGGTGACGTTGGATTTGGACAAATACCCACGCTTCAAACTACGGCCGGGCAGCAACGTGATCGAGATTCAGGCGATTGACAGTGGCGCCCACTCCTACTACGCCTCCTATGTGCTGCTGGCCGGCGTGGGGGCGACCGGCAATCCGGCGCAGTTTGCCGGCGCGACGATCGAAACCGCGATCGTGAGCGCAGGCGCCGACCGCCAGCCCCCGACCATCTATCTGACGAATCCGAGCGGCCCGCACGGGTTACGTTTAAACAAAAGCGTGGCTGTACAGGGTGTCGTGACCGATGATTCAGGCGTTGTGGCGAGCGTCACCGTCAACGGTCAACCCGCGACGCTCACGCCCGCGACAGGGTCGCGCCTGCTCGTTCCGATATTCACTAAAACCGCGGGGCCGTCGTTCGCCTTTGAGCGCACAGTCGCCATCGGAGACGGCGTCTCCGCCCTGGTCATCGAGGCGAAAGACCGCGCGGGCAACTTGACCCATCTCACGCTTCCGCTCAATCCAACGCCGCTGCCGCAGCCCGATGGCGGATTCAGCGGCCGAAAATTCGCGTTAATCGTCGGCGTGTCGCGTTATCGCGATGAGGGCATCAACGACCTGCAGTTCGCCGACGCCGACGCTAGAGAGTTGCGCGATTTCCTGCGGCGGCCCGAAGGGGGAGGCTTCAAGCCGGATGACATTCTTTACCTGGAGAACGAACAGGCGACCATCGAGAGCATGAACGGCGCGCTCGACCGCATTCTGTCGCAAGCGGGGCAGAACGATTTGATCCTGTTATTCATCGCCGGCCACGGTGGGCCCGACCCCGCCGCGCCGCAGAACCTCTATTACGTGCTGTATGACACCAGGATCGCCGATCTATCGCACACGGCGCTGCTGATGACGACTTTGCAGGAGAAACTCAGTCTGGCTCGCGCCAGGCGGGCGTTGGTCTTCATTGATACTTGTCACAGCGCCGGATTGAGCGGCGCGCAGCCGACGGGGGGGCGCGGCTTGGAAAACAACCTGATCAATCTCTACTCGGCAAAACTCTTCAAAGAAGAGGGGCGCGCAGCGATCACCTCTTCAGATGTCAACGAGCTTTCATATGAGAACAAACGATGGGGAGGCGGCCACGGGGTCTTCACCTACGCGCTGCTCGAAGGCCTGCGCGGACAGGCCGACGCAAACGCCGACTCGCTCATTACGGCAGGAGAGCTCTTCGCTTACGTCCGCGACCGGGTGCGGCTTGAAACAGGTTTCAAACAAAATCCCCGCTCTTTATATGATTTCAGCGGCGATTTCACGCTGGCTTTTGTGGCTAGAAAATAGACCATTTATCGGCCATTGTTCAGAAATTTCTCGATTGGTTCTTGACGCGCCATGGGGGCGATAATGACTCAGCCAAATCCTTGACCTCAAACGTTTCGGCCATCGTTTGCCGTCAGCCGTCAATTTGACCTGATGTGATCAGGGCGCCGAAGCGGCGCCAGACCAGATGGTCATTTTGGAGGGGCGCGCGGCGCCGGCCTGGCGCTATTGACGTCCCAATCATGCCATCCGCAAGCTTCCGAAAATTACACGCTGCCGTCAGCGCAAATACCTTATGGTCTTTACGCCGGGCGAGCAAAGGTTGGAGCCGGTAACTCGCCGCAAAAGGCCATGCTTTGCCGGGCATTATTTTATTGGAGGAAGATATTATGAAAAGAACTTTGATTCATGAAATCTGACTCCGCCAGATGAGCCCGCGCGCAGCCTGCCTGGTAAATGATACGACTTTTTTAGGAGACGCCCCTATGAGATACAGGATAAGAATGACAGTTATGCTTACGCTCGCATCGCTTGCGGCGCTGATTGCAGGCGCGGCGCCCGCTTTCGCTCAAGCCTCAAGCTCGACGGCGGAGTTGCGCGGCCAGGTGACCGACCTCAACGGCGCCGCGATAGCCAACGCGAAGCTCACGCTGTCCGATATTGCCAAAGGCTCGTCGCGCACGGCCGCCAGCGATGGCGAAGGCAATTACGTCTTCCTCGGCTTGCTGCCCAGCTCTTACGATCTTAAGGTCGATGCGCAGGGATTCACTGCGAGCGTGACCCGGTTCGAGTTGACTGTGGGCCAGCAGGCCACCATTCCCATCAGGCTCACGGCGGGCAAGATCGAGGTTCAGGTCGATGTGGTCGGGGGTGGAGAAGTGGTTGAAACCGGCAGGACTGAGCAGTCTTCGATAGTGGACGCGAAGCAGATCACAAATCTGCCGATCAACCGCCGCAACTTTCTGGATTATGCGCTGCTGACGCCTGGCGTGACCAGTTCCGAGAACATCACCGACGCGACCGATTACCGCATCGCGCAGACGCCGCAATCGGGACTCTCGTTCGGCGGCAACAACGGGCGCGGCAACCAGGTGTCGGTGGACGGCGCCGAGACCATCGACGCTACCGGCGGCGTGCTTGCGACGATCAGCCAGGAGGCCGTGCAGGAGTTCCAGGTCGTCCGCAACAGCTTCAGCGCCGAATTCGGCGGGGCTTCGGGCGGCGTGGTCACCATGGTCTCGAAATCCGGCGGTAACAGTTTCCACGGAAGCGCGTTCGGGCTGTTCCGCCACGAAAAGTTCGACGCGCGCAACGCCTTCGATTTCAACCCGAATGGAAAATCGCCCTTCAACCGCCAACAATATGGCGGCTCCGTCGGAGGCCCGATTGCGCAAGACAAGACCTTCTTCTTCACTTCCGTCGAACGATTGAGTCAGGAGAAGACCTCTTTCATCAACCTGCTGACCGACCCCACCTTATTTCAGGCCCCTAACGCCGCTTCGCAGAACGCGACGGTCCGAAATCAGGCCGCCCTTTTCGATTTCATCGCCGCGAGCGCCGCGCCTGACTCATTGAAGCAGGGCGCGGCGCAATTGCGCGGAGCATTGACCACTAACAACTATCCGCGAACCGTCCAACTCTTCCGCGACGCCACCGGACAATTTCCTTTCGATGATGGCCAGACACAATTTTCGGCGCGGCTCGATCACAACTTCAGCGACCGCTCGACCGGCTATCTGCGCTTCAACGGCGCCGACAGCGTCTTCGAGAATCAGGCTGCCGGCTCGCTGTTCGCAGTCTCGCGCGGGCGCCGGTTCGGCGGTTTCAGCGGCGCTCTATTGGCGTCGCATAACTATCAGCTCAATCCCACGTCCTTCAACGAACTGAAGCTGCAGGTCAGCTACGCGCGGGCAGCCATACTGCCCAATGACCCGATCGGGCCGGAGTTGAACATCGAAGGCTTCGGCTCCTTCGGGCGGCAGATCACGCTTCCTGCGCAAAACATCGAGCGTCATTTCGATATTTACGACAATGTCACGAAGATCGCCGGTAGTCATACGTTCAAGTTCGGCGGTTCGGTGTTCATCCACCGGGAGTCTTCGGATAACGGGATATTCTTCGGCGGGCGCTTCAATTTCGGCGCGGCGATTCCAATAGCCAATTTGCTTGGCGCGACGCCGGCGGCGCAAGTGGCGAACCCGATCAATCAGTTCGTATTGGCCGCGCCGAATTCGCCTTTCCGCGACAGCAACGGTAACGGCCTCGCCGATGTTTTTGAAGTTCCGATGACCGCCTTGCAAGCGTTCAATCTCAACCTGCCGATCGTCTATCAACAGGGCTTCGGCAATCCTTTGATCAGTTTGCCAACCAACCGCTACGCGCTCTACGTCCAGGACTCGTGGAAGGCGTGGCGGAGCCTGACTCTCAGTTACGGCATCCGCTACGCGATTCACGACGAACCGCTGGCCGTTCCGACTTATTACAGGGATTTTCAGCCGCGCGCCGGTTTCTCGTGGGATCCCTGGAAGGATGGCAAGACGGTCATTCGCGGCGGCGCAGGCGTCTACGTCGGCTTCCAGAACCAGGCGATCTCCATCGCCACGACTCAACTGGCGGGAACGACAGATCCACGAACGATCTACGTCGTGTTGGCGACAGCGACGTCTGGCGCTCTGGGACTGCCGACATCGATGGCTGTCTATCAGACATTGTTGAACAGAGGCGTGATCGGAACGCGCCCGATCACGCTGGCTGACATCTCGGCGCCGCCGCTCAATCTCAGAGCCGCGCCGGGTGTGCCGCTAGAAGTGCGGTTCCGGCCGGGGCCGAATTACCGCAACCCAACGAGCTATCAATCGAGCCTCGGCGTTCAACGCGATCTGGGCGTCGGGGTTTCGCTGGAAGTGGGCTATCAATTCGTGCGCGGGCTGCATCTTTCGCGCAACCGCGACATAAACCAGATCAAGCTCAGCGGACCGGTCAATCCACTCAACCCGCTCGGCGGCCCGACCTACGTCCGCTTCCCCACGGCTGCGCAAACCCAGGCCGGGTTGACCACCGATTTCAGCAATCCGCTCAGACTCCAGGACAACTCCTACGAAAACACAGCCAACTCGTTCTATCACGCCTTCACAGCGCAGGCGCAGCGGCGCTTCTCGCGCAGCTTCACGCTCAATGCGCATTACACGCTGGCCAAGGCGATTGACGAAGTGGTGGATTTCAACAGCGACTGGTCGGCGCAGAACCCGCTCAACATCCGGCTTGATCGCTCGCTCTCGGTATTCGATCAGCGACACCGGCTTGTATTGAGCGGCGTCTTCCATAGCGCGGCTGAGAACGTGGCGCTGAAGAACTGGGTCCTCTCGCCGATCTTCGTCGCTCAAAGCGGGCGTCCGTTCAATCTGCTGCTCGGCTTCGACGCTAACGCAGATGGGCGTTCGCAGAGCGACCGTCCCGGGCAGGCCGGGCGCTACACCGGCCTTGGCGAGCCGTACTACAGCTTCGACCTGCGCGTCGCGCGGCGGCTCTTCGCCAAGGAGAGCCGTTTCCTCGAACTCACCGTCGAGGCGTTCAATCTCTTCAATCGGACCAATTTCCTGGGCGTCAACAACGTGCTCGGCGCGGCCTGCGCGACCCCGGATGGCGCGAACTTTGTCCCTTGCGCAGTGACCGGCGCCAAGCCGCTGACCGATTACAATCTGCATGGCCGTCGCGGACTGCGCCCGACCGACCCGCTTGGCTTCACTTCCGCATTCGATCCGCGGCAGTTGCAATTCGGCGCGCGCTTCAATTTCTGATGGTTCGAGATTGCCGCAAAGCCGGGATTGATGAGGTGAGAGCGCCGGAGGCGCAATGGATAACTTAATCTGACAGTGAGCACTTAGGGGGCGGGTTCGCGGCGTCATTGAGTCGCCGCCCGCAGCTAATGCGGATGTTCGACGGCTTGAAGAACAAAGAGAAAAACAATGGGTCATCGATTACTTGCCTGGTTGTTGTGGCCGCTGGGGCTGGCTCTGCAAACGTTGGTCGTCGTTATTGCTGGCTGGTCTCACCCCGACTCGACGCCCCGCGTCATGGGTCTTACGACGGTTGCGTTCCTATTCGCGCTCGTCGGTCTTGAGCAAGCGATGCCGCACAGGCAGGAATGGTCAATTCGCGGTGACCGCGAGGTCTGGCGCGATATTGGCCACTCTATCCTGTACACCGGTCTTGGGGGGAACGTTGCGCAGATCGTATTCTTGTACGGCCTCGCGTCAGCGCTCTCTCGATTAGGGCTCGGGGGCTGGCTTGGTATCTGGCCCGTTAACAGTCCCTTGGTGGCGCAGTTGCTGATTGTCATGTTGTTGGGTGATCTCCTCGAGTACTGGTACCACCGTCTCGCCCATACTGCGCCATGGCTCTGGCCGCTGCATGCGGTTCATCACACTCCAACCCGCCTACACGCGCTCAAGGGGCCTCGGCATCACCTGGTCTACTTCTTGGGACGTGGCTTGTTCGTCTGGGCGCCGCTCTTGCTTATTGGCGCCCCGCCTAGAATGATCTTTTGGCAGTTCGTCGCCGAAGTTCTGGTTGGCACGTTGGCTCACGCCAATGTCGCTTTTCGTATCCCGGCCCTCGTTCACCGAATCTTCGTCACCCCGGAATTCCATCGCATTCATCACTCGATAGATGCGAAGCAGGGGAATTCCAACTATTCGACGGTGTTCCCCATTTGGGACATGATCTTCGGCACGCACACGGATCCGATGTTGGTCGAGGCGCGCGAGACGGGAATCGATCAAGACCCTATTCCGCGGAGATTCCTCAGCGAACTTCTGGCGCCGGTTACATTTTACCGCCTCGCGCGGAGTCGAACGCGGAGGGTCTAACTATCGGCCGCGCTCGGCGCCAAACGGCTGCGCTGAGCGGGGAAGACTGACCGGGCGATTTCCGCTCAACTTCATCAAGAGCAACCTCGACATCTTTCTCGAACGCCTGCCGCGTTACATATATCAAAACAACTGATCTTTTTTGATGCATATTCTCGACTCTAACGACAATATGGAGAAATTATGGAGAAATTTCTATTGAAAATGGAGAATTGTTAAATGATTTTGCCAGGGGGATGAGTTTATAAATGCGTTTGTGAGCAAGCTGAGAATAGCATCTACCACTTATGTTGCCCCAGTTTGGATTCACTCAATGATTTCAATAAACGTTATCCACTTAAAGGCTATGATTTAATGTGTCAGCCACAGCCCCTCGTAACTGACCGTCAGCATTTCTATCCTCCAGCAGATTAGCCTTATACAAAAATTCTTGTATGGAGACGATGGCCAGAAGCGACACCTGCCCTCAGATTGACTTAGTAAACCGCATCAGAGATGGCAACCGGCAAGCGGGCGCCGAACTGGTTGAGCGTTATAGTCGTGGCGTAATGATCATCATCCGCCGCGAGGTTCGTGACGCCTCGGTCGCCGAGGACCTCTACCAGGAAACCTTCCGCATCGTCCTCGAAAAAATTCGGCAGGGAGATGTCCGAGAGCCGGAGAGGCTCTCCGGATTCGTTTGCGGCGTTGCCAGGAACCTTGTCATTGATTATTTCCGCCGCGCCGCGCGTCAGGAAAATATGGCCGAAATCGAAGATGCCTTACCACTTCCTCACCCTGCGGCCGATCAACTCCAAGAGCTATTGCAGAAAGAGAAGGCCGATCTCGTCCGGCAAGTCCTCAAAGAGATGCCAAACGAACGGGACATCCAAGCGCTTTACCGCTTCTATATCGCCGATGATGATAGGGAACAGGTTTGCGCGGATCTGGGATTGACGATCCCTCATTTCAATATCGTGCTCCACCGGGCGCGCGAGCGTTTCCGGGAACTTTATGTACGAGCCATGCGGAATAAATAACAGCTTGCATGGAATTGTACCTGCAATTTTCATGCTGCGCGGTGATATTTTTATACGCCTGGCCACACTTTATCTGTAAGCCAAGTTCTTTGGCGGAAGACAGCATGGTTACATCGTCACTTAACATTTATCGATGGAGCACTCGTATATAAAAGATCATCATATTGCCGACTGTTACCTGTCAGGCAAACTATCAGTGGAAGAGCGGATGCGCTTCGAGGAACACTTCGTGGATTGCGCGGAGTGCCTCGACTGGCTGCAAACAGCCGAAAACTTCCACGCCGGTCTGCGAATTGTCGCGGCTGAAGAGGCGACGCGTTTTCTCGCTTACATGCGGGTTAGGCAGGCCGGAGTGTTGGCCCGCGTCGCGGGGCTTATCCGGAGGCGACGAGCGCCCTGGGTCGCCGTCGTAATCCTGCCGATCGCTCTCCCAATGGCGTTGTTGATTCTGGAATGGAGGGACGCGCGCCGCGACCTGGCTCAGGCTACACGGACTTCATCAGAGTGGCGGCGGAAGTATGAAGAAGGCGAGCAAGCAGCCCGCGATCTGGCAAAAGGGATGCAGACGCGCGAGCGGGAGTCGTCCTTGCAAAGAGAGCGACTTGCCGCCCAACTCATGCGGAAAGCGACCAATTCTCCATTCCCGCCGTTTCGAAAAGCAGCGGGATACGAATCTGAAGCGCCGGTCTTCCCTTTGAGTGTCGTAAGAGGCGATAGCTCCGATCTGTCTCAGCCGGTCAATCGAATCGCGCTCGCGCCTTCATCTAAGTGGATGATTCTTTTGCTCGAACTGGAGCCTGATCCCGACCTTCGCTCCTACCGCGGCGCCATCTCGACGTCTGACGGCCGGAGCGTTTGGGCTAAGGACGGCCTGAAACCAAATTCCAGGAATGCGCTCGCTCTCAGTTTCAACACCAACCTGTTTAAGCCGGGTGATTACTTGCTCACCCTCGAAGGGCTCACCGCGCAAGGAGGCCATGCGCTGATTGCCACATACCCCTTCCGTGCTCTGTCTCAGTAAGCGACTTTCATAGGTCGAAAGGTCTTTCAAAAAAGGGTGAAATAGTTTCGAACCTGGCCGCACTTTGTTATTGAGACGAGAATTTCTCGATCAACATCAAAAAAAATAGAAGGTAAAGAACGATGGACGCTCCTGATCTCACGAAACCGAAATCTTCAATAGACACGCCGCTCGGCGAAACATTAAACACACTGCTCGGCGAAACATCCTGGCTGTTGTCCCACGCTCAGACTTTGGCCGATTACGGACGCATGGAAGAGGCCGTTGCTGAGTTGGCGCGGGCGGTAAGTTGCGAAGAGCGGGCCGCTTACTTGCTCGATGTCGTCGGGCGTGAGCAGGAAGCTGTTGTTCATCGTGTCAATGCGGCGTTGTGTTATGAGCTTCTGGGCGAACGCGCCCGAGCCGTCACGCTCCTCCGCGCGGCGCTCTCAGCGCGGCTTGCGGATGATTACCGTCGCAGGGTTGAACAACGAGTGGCCAGATGTCTCAAGCAGGCGAAGAGACGCATAGGGACTCCTCCCGCCTCAGGGCTCCGCACAGAGAATGCGTGGAGAATGATTCTAAAAATAGGAGATTCAGTAAAAGTCTTATTCGGCTGATCAAGCTTGTGAATACACCCGCGTTCCCGGGTCGCGTTCTGGAGAAAGGGGAAGGCCACAATGTCTATTGATCAAGAGAAGATGCGCGAAGTCGTGACTAAAGGCGGATTCACCCGCTTCCGCCGAGCCGCCGAGACCCCCTTCAATCTGGTGTTCGAAGCCAGACCTTAGACCTGTTTTCAAATGCGTTTGCGGATTCTTTTCGCAAAATAAAGCGATCTTACTAATCTGAATAACAGTAAAGGAGTATTTCATGTCAACGATTGATTGTGCTGATAACGAAGTATTGATAACGATGCAGATCGAACTTGAGGTTGAAGAATTGGAGGAAGTCATCGCTCCCTTTGTCGCGGGCAGCAACGCAACCCACACCTGCTCTAACCATAATGAAACGTTGGTCAGCGACGAAGTCGAATTGAGCGCCGAGGAAATAGAGGAAGTTATCGCTCCCATAGGTCAGGTCCCATTAAACCACAACGAAACGCTCGTCAATGATGAGGTCGAGTTGAGTGCGGAAGAGTTGGAGGAAGTCATTGCTCCCATAGGCCAAATCCCATCAAACCACAACGAGACGATTGTCGGCGACGAGGTCGAGTTGAGCGCGGAGGAGCTGGAGGAAGTGATCGCTCCCTCCTCCATCCCGGTAAACCATAACGAGACGCTCGTCAGCGATGAGGTTGAGTTGAGTACTGAGGAACTGGAGGAAGTCATCGCTCCCTTAGTCTCGTTCAACCATAACGAGACGATTGTCAGCGACGAGGTCGAATTGATCGCTGAGGAGGTGGAGGAAGTCATTGCTCCCTATATCTCGTTAAACCATAACGAGACGCTCGTTAGCCACGAGGTCGAGTTGAGCGCGGAGGGGTTGGGGGAAGTGGTCGCTCCATCTCTCGGATGCTCAGAACAACACAATGAGACGATCGTCAGCGACGAGGCCGAGTTAAACACGGAGGAGATGGAAGAAGTGATCGCTCCCATAGTTCCTGACGTAGTGGCCAATCACAACGAGACCATCGTCAGCGACGAGGTCGAGTTAAGTACGGAGGAGTTGGAGGAAGTCATCGCTCCCTTTATCGGGTGCCAAGAACAACATAATGAGACGCTCATCAGCGACGAGGTCGAGTTGAGCGCTGGAGAATTGGAGGAAGTGATAGCTCCCTTTATCTCGTTCAACCATAACGAGGCGATCGTCAGGGACGAGGTCGAGTTGAGCGCGGAGGAGTTGGAGGAGGTTATCGCTCCCACGGGAAAAGAAATGCAACACAACGAGACGCTCGTCAACGATGAAGTGGAGTAAAGTGGAGAGTAATACGAAAAAGTCGCAGGCCGCGCTGCAAAAGCAAATTCGCTTGCTGTGCGGTGCGGCCGATGATCATCGCACGCAGGGGCGGTATATCCAGGCCGAGCCGCTTTACCTACGCGCGCTGGCGCTGGCGGAATCGGTCTGGGGACAAGATCATCCGGAGGTCGCAGCCGTCTGTAATAACCTGGCCGTGCTTTACAAGTACACCGGCAAATTCGATGAAGCGGAACGGCTCTACCGGCGAGCGTTGCCGCTGATGGAGCAGTCGCTGGGAGCGGAGCACCCGACGATCGCCACGCTCTATCACAATCTCGGCGGGCTGGAACATGCCCGCGGACGTTTCGCCGAAGGCGAACCTCTGGCGCGCCGCTCAGTCGAGATTCGAGAACGGGCGCTCGGACCGGACCACCCGGATGTGGCGGCCGACATCGCCGCGCTGGCCGCGATCCTGGACGGACAGGGTAAGTATGACGAATCGGAATCGCTCTATCGGCGGGCGCTGGCGATCTTTGAACGCGAGTACGGGGCTGAACATTACGAGGTCGCCATCAACCTGAACAATCTGGCCGCGCTCAAACAGGCGCAAGGCTACTTGGACGAAGCCGAGCGACTTTATCGCCGCGCTCTGAGCATGAAAGAAGCTTTGCTGGGATCGAAACATCCGGACGTGGCGATGACGCTCAACAACCTGGCAGTCCTTAGCAAATCGCGGGGCCGGTATGTCGAGGCAGAGGCGATGTACCGGCGCGCGATTGCGATCTTCGAGCAATTGCTCGATGCTTCGCACCCGAAGGTCATTAGCTGCCGGAAAAACTTTGCGAGCCTAATGCGGAAGATGGAGCGACGTGCCCCCCAGCCGACTCGCGATTTATGAAGACAGATTATTGCGCCTACCCGCCACGCATCGCTGTTGACGTTGAAATCAGCGAACAGCGCGACGGCGATCGTCCCGCGTTCATCGTCGGCTCTTCCTCAGTGGGCCGTTATCTACTCTTACGTACTGCTGAATACCGCGCGCTGCAAATGCTAGGCGAAGAGCTCATGCCTGCGGCAATTTGCATGGAATTCAGTCAACGGTACGGAGGGACATTGACGCTCATGACGCTCACGAAATTTCTCGCCCGGCTCGATGAGACTGGCATCCTCACGGGCGAGCGCGGAGAAGGCCATTACCCCCCGGAACAGCAGTTGAGCGCCCGGTTTTATACCCGCTTCAAACTCTTCAATCCCGATCCACTCTTCACTCGCATCGTCGACAGGCTCGGCTGGATATGGACGACGCGGTTCTTCGTCAGCTCTCTTCTGTTGATGCTGACGGCGGTGATACTGGCGTTGATGAACGAAGCCGAGGTCGCGCAGTACGGAAGTTACATTCTGCGTGAACATTATGTCGCAATCATCGTCGCGGGATTGGTGGTGGGCGTCACGCACGAGTTCGCGCACGGGCTGACGTGCAAGGCGTTCGGCGGACGGGCGACCGAAGTCGGCGCTCTGTTGATCTACTACTTCCTGCCCGCGTTCTACTGCAACGTTTCTGGCATTCATATGATCCCGCAACGCGGACGGCGGCTGTGGGTGATCGCCGCCGGGGTTTACTGGCAACTGCTGGTCGGAACACTGTCGCTGCTCAGTTGGTTCGCGCTCGCGCCTTACACGCCGCCCGCGGACCTGTTCTTCATCTTTTTCTGCGGTAGCGTGCTGGACGTGGCTTTTAATGGAAACCCGCTGATCAAGCTCGACGGATATTACTTCCTGAGCCAGTGGCTGCGATTGCCGAACCTGATGGATCGCGCGAGCGAGTGGCGCCGCGGTTTGTTGCGGCGCATCGTTTTCGGCGTCCCTAACGAAGCGGCGTCGCGATTCAACCGACGCGAGCAGGCGATTCTTGCCGTATTCGGCTTGCTCTCGTTCGTTTACACGCTGGCGCTGAGATTGTTCATCGTGATCTTCCTCGGCTCATATCTGACTGACTGGTTTAATCTGACGGGACTGTTGGGCGCCGCCGCCCTGGCCCTTTTCTACGTGCGGCGGCCGCTCAGGGAGTTAATTGCGGCAGCCATCTCCGCGCTTCGAGCAATGGCCACAGACTTCACTCGGCTTTTTTCCCCGCGAATGGAGGTAAATATGGCGATTCAAGATCGAACCACACAGGCATTGTCATCAGGAGATGCCGGGAGGATCAATGCCGGACAGAAGACGGTCGAGTCCGGCGAGCGAGTCCCCTCAGGTTGGCGGCGCCGGTTAGTCCCGCTCGCCATTTTCCTGTTCGTCGTATTGATACTCTGTCTGCCATGGAACGCTTCGGTCGGCGCCTACGGCGCTCTGATTGCTGTGCCCGGACAGGAAGCGATCATCCGCGCCCCTGAGAGCGCCACACTGCTCGAACTGAGCGTTCGTCCCGGCGATCTGACAACAGGCGGGGCCGTCCTCGGCCGTATGGGCAACGCCGAACTTGAAGGACAGCTTGCGCAGGCGCAGGCGGAGCTTGATCGGGCAAAGGCCGACTATGATCGTCTACTTGGCGAACTGAAGGCGCGTGAGGAATCAATCGCACGGGCAGGAGTGAAACTGCGACAGAGCCAGTTGGATTACGACGAGAGCGACTTCGAACAGCGGCAGATTGAGTATAGGCGCCGCGCGGAACCGGCCAGGGCGAACCTGAAATATATGACGGCATCCATGGCGCAGACTGGCGGACCGGTTGTTCCGCCTGCCGGTGTTCATCAATCGGACAGGCCCGCCGTGGCTTACCCGGCAGCCATCGCCGTCCTGCAGTCAGACGCAGACCTGCGCCACGCCAGGCTGACGGAGGCCGATCTTCAACTCGACCGGGCGCGCAAGCTTTACGCCGATGGCATCGCGCCTCGCAGCGAGCTGGACGCCGCCGAAACCCGCGCTTCGACTCTGGCCATCGAATTTACCGCCGCGCGCCAGCGGCTGGAGGCGGCTCTGGTCGAACACCGTCGCCGTCGCGACAGCTTGGCGACGGAAGCGCGACTGGCCCGATCAGACGTAGGGGCCGAAAGATTACAGGCCGGGAAGCTGAACTTCGAATTGCGTTCGGCGCGCGACCTCGTTTCCACGCTGGAGGTCCGCCGCTACCTGCTGCGCGGCAGACTGGCTCAGCTTGAACTCGTTGCGCCTCGCGCCGGCGCCGTCTTCGGCGACGATTTGCCGCGTCTGGTCGGGCAGTATTTCCCGAAAGGCGCTGAAATCTGCCGCGTCTCAGATACGCGTCAACTGCTGGCGCGCATTCATGTGCCGGAACGTGAGATCGGAGATGTGCGCGTAGGCCGCCCTGTTCGACTCAAGGTTAGTTCACATCCTGACCAGGTCTTTCGCGGCAGGGTCTCGAAGATCGGCGGTGAAAGTGAAACCGATCAGAATAACCAGGTGGGCTACCGCGTGGAGATGGTAATAGAAAACACCGACGACCTGTTGCGACCGGGGATGACCGCTTTCGCTCGAATCGACTTTGGCCGGCGGATGATCGGGCGCATTCTGCTTCACAAGCTGAGACAGGCTTTGCGACCTGAACTGTGGATGATTTGAAGGAGGTATCGTAATGGCTGGTTCGCTCTCAACGAGACTGACTCAAGGTAAGTATCGCTCACTGGTAGTTCATTGCGGTCTTGCGCTGTTTATCGGCATGCCGTCCATCCATATTCAAACTCCGCGCGCCGGATTCTTCGCGGGTAGCGCGCTGGCGCTGCAAGACAACCAACAGGCTCAACAGCTTGAACGGGAGAAGCCGATTGAACGAGAGTTGACTGGCGGCCAATCTCATTCTTATCAGCTTACGCTCGACGCCGGTCAATACGCGAATCTGGTGGTTGAGCAGCGCGGCATCGATGTAGTTGTGCGACTGTCAGGGCCAGACGGCAAGCAGATTATGGAGTTCGACTCCGAAATTAGGCCGCAAGGAAAAGAATCCGTGTCGTTGGTTGCGGAAGCGGCCGGGAGCTATCGTTTGATTGTGCAACCCAAACAGAAGGAGGCCTCTAAGGGAAACTATGAGATTCAGATTGAGAGCCTGCGCGCCGCGACAGATGATGACCGCGATTTGTGGCAAGCGCGCAAGCTTGTCGCAGAAGGCGTCAGATTGTATGGCGCAGGCAAGTATGATGAAGCGCGCCCCATGTATGAACACGCGATCGAAATTCGCGAAAGAGTGTTAGGGGCGAATCATCTCGAAGTCGCGCAGGCTCTCAACGACCTAGCGGCCGTCTATTACGCCAAAGGCGCCTATGCGAAGGTAGGGCCACTCTTTCGACGCGCATTGGATATTAAGGAAAAAGCGCTGGGGCCCGAACACCCAGAAGTCGCTCGCACACTTAACAATCTTGCAATCTTCTATTTCTACAGCAGCGATTATTCGAGAGCAGAATCGCTGTTCGAACGTGCGCTCACATTAAAGGAGAAAGCGCTGGGGCCCGATCATCCCGATGTCGCGTTGGCTTCCAACAATCTTGCGCTCGTTTATTATGAAAGAGGTGACGATCTGAAGGCGGAGCCGCTCTATCGGCGGGCGCTATCCATCTGGGAAAAGGCGCTCGGGCCGGAACACCCAAAAGTTTCCTACGCTCTCCTCAACCTTGCCAAGCTCTACCAGGATAAAGGCGATTATGCGGAGGCCGAGCCGCTATTGCGACGCGCGCTGACAATTGACGAGAAGGCGCTGGGGCCTGATCATCCCGATGTCGCGTTTACTCTTAATAATCTCGCCGCTCTTCACTACGACAAAGGTGAATACGCGAAGGCTGAACTACTCTCGCAGCGGGCATTGAACCTCCGAGAGACAGCTTTGGGTCCGGAAAGCCTCGACGTCGCCCGTTCTCTCTGCAGTCTCGCCCGCGTCTGCCGCGCCCGAGGTGATTATGCAAAAGCGGAGTCACTATTTCTGCGCGCGCTGCGGATTCGGGAGAACGCGCTGGGGCCTGAACATCCGGACGTCGCGTGGTCGCTTAATTACCTTGCCACGCTTTACGCGGGTAAAGGCGATATTGCCGCGGCCATCACATTTCTGTCTCGCGCCAATGCCGCTAGAGAACGTAATCTCACGCTCAATCTTGGCGCCGGCTCCGAACGACAGAAACTCGCTTACCTTGCGCTGTTCTCAAAAGAGACCGATTTCACGCTCTCGCTGCATAGCCAAATCGCTCCAGATAATCCGCTGGCCCTCAATTTAGCGTTCACAACCCTGTTGCGCCGTAAAGGACGCGGGCTGGATGCAATGACCGATACAATCGCAACATTACGCCGCCACTCCATACCGCAAGATCAAGCGGTCTTCGATCAACTCACTGAAGCCCGCTCACAGTTGGCTGCGCGCATACTCAAAGAATCCGGCGCAGCCTCATCTGATAGCTATAAGAACCTATTCAAACCGCTCGAAGAAAAAATTGAGCGGTTAGAAGCGGAACTGAGCGTTCGCAGCGACAAGTTTCGCGCGCAAACGCAGCCAGTCACGCTCGCCGCCGTCCAGGCAGCTCTTCCCGCGGACGGCGCGCTGATCGAGTTTGCAGTCTACACTCCGAGAGAGCCGCAAACCGAGAAGAGCAAACCGCCGCGCTATATCGCCTATGCGCTCGCGGCGCAAGGTCGGCCGAAGTGGGCGGACCTGGGCGAAGCCGCCGCAATCGATCGAGCAGTGGGCGCCTGGCGCAAATCGCTACGCAATCCAAACCGTACGGACGTCAAAACGCTCGCGCGGACCGTGGATGAAAAGGTGGTGCGGCCCTTGCGGCCATTGTTAGGCAAAACGCGCCGGCTGCTGATTGCGCCCGACGGTTCGCTCAACCTCATCCCTTTCGCCGCCCTCGTGGATGAACATAATCGATATCTGATCGAGCGCTACGCCATCAGCTACTTGACGAGCGGACGCGATCTTCTGCGGCTGCAAATATCTCAGCCGAGCGAGAGCGCTCCGATGGTAGTGGCTAATCCCGCCTTCGGCAGAGCTTCGACCGTCGCCGCGCAATATGAACCTGCAGACTTGCAGCCCGACGATCAAGCGCGGACACAAGACGATCCGGCCCAAATCCACTTTCAACCGCTGCCGAGCACAGGGCGTGAAGCGTTGGCGATCAAAGCCGCGCTGCCGGAAGCGTCGTTGCTGCTGCGGGAACAAGCCACAGAATCGGCGGTCAAGCAAGCCAGGTCGCCGCGCATTTTGCACATCGCGACACACGGCTTCTTCTTCAGCGATCAGGAGGCCCCGCCGGCAGAGACGCGTGGAGGCTTTGGCGATGACCCGCTGCGAGCCTTGGATCCGAGGTTCAGCAAGTGGGCGGCAAAGATTGAAAACCCCTTGCTTCGTTCGGGGCTGGCGCTCACCGGGGCCAATCTTGGCAAGAGCGGAGATGAGGACGGCCTGTTAACAGCGATGGAAGTGGCGGGAATGGATTTGTGGGGAACAAAGCTGGTAGTCCTCTCAGCTTGTGATACAGGTGTGGGAGA